>JAKPEE010000128.1 GCA_029552125.1 Bacillota bacterium
GGTCAAGATGAACTCGCTTACGCTCGCCCTTGACATCCTCCCAATAGAGTGCATAAATGTAGAAATTATACAAAATTAAAGAAAGGAGAACCTAACTTAGAAAAGCTAAAAAATTGTCTTGACAATGGGGGGCATTATAAAATCTATCCCGAAGAAATAATGTTCAATCACATTGTTCTCGATTAATATGTTCGAGGGAGGCACCGCTTCACCGCAGACATGAATAGCTGCGCTTTTATCTACTCCTGTTCCGAACATCCGGCAGTTGGTGATGCTCCAGCAGGCGGAGTCTTCCGGATCGAAGCCGTCATAATCAACCTTTACGGCGTATTTAGCTTCGCCGGCGTGTTGCATGGTCAGACCGTTTAAGACAACCCCTGACGCCTGGATCAAAAAAACATAGTCATCTGCGCCCTCAACCACTGCTCCCGGTTCGCCGTTCAGGGTAAGAGCCTTATCCAGCACCACGGATTCACTGTAAGTGCCGGCGCCCACGGTGAGCACATCGCCATCAGCAGCGTTTGCCACTGCTTCGGTGATGGTGCTGTAGGCTGCGCCTGAGTTTTCGTTGATTACGGTTCCGCCGTCATCACCGGCCAGCACCGGCAGCGCCGCCGCCAGCGTGAAGAGGAGCACCAATGCCGGGATGAACATGTATTTTTTTTGCTTGGACAAGAGAGTTGCACCTCCAGGATCATTATGAGAATATTTACATATTCAAGATAGAATTGCCATAATCCTTCTGAGAACCCGCGGGTTGGAAGGGTGATTTCAACTTGAGCCGCGCGGAGCAGCCATTTTCTTTATGCTCTCCGCAGGCGCGTGGTTCATATAAAAAATTATGTTTTCCTGGGAGGAATTCGTCGAAAAGTGTCGAAATATGGTTGTGAAAATGCGAACGAATGCATTTTTTTTTGTACGCAGCAGGCCTCATGAGGTGTAAGCAGATTAAAAAAAAGCAAGGTTCACACAAGCGATGGAGGAGGAAAAAGGGATGAATTCAATTGAAAGGATGGCGGCGACTGCAGCGGGGGAAAAGACGGACCGGGTTCCCTTTGTCCCGACCATCTATGAACACGCCGCTTACCTGATCGGAAAGGTGCCTTCCGATATCAGCGTTGATCTTGATCTCCTGGTGCAGGCGCAGTTAAAAGCCTATGAGATTTACGGGCATGACCTGGTCGTGGTGGGGGCCGACATTTACAATGTGGAGGCCGAAGCCCTCGGCTGCCGGGTCAAGTATTATCATGACTCCGATGCCATTCCCGGGGTGGAAAGCCATATATTGCAGGAACGCCATATAAGCGAGTTGCAGAAGCCGTCTCCCTGGAAAGACGGCCGGATGCCGATGATGCTGGAGGCTGTATCCAGGGTTAAAAAGGAGATCGGGGATCTTGTCCCCGTAAACGGGACGGTTGTTGGCCCCTATACGCTGGCCACCATACTGGCTGGCTATGAAGACTTTGTCATGAAGATGCTGGGCGATGCCGAAGAGGCTGAGAAAATTCTTAGCTTTACCACGGCCGTCTGCTGCGATTTTGCCGCAGCTTTTATCAAGCTCGGAGCGGGGGTTTCGATCAACGAATCGTGGATCGCGCAGCCCGTCCTCTCCCCCGCGTTGTACAGGAAGTTTGTTTATAAATATCATCAAAAGTTGATCAGGCAGCTGAAGGAGGCCGGCGCTTCCAGCGTGGGTATCATCAGCGGCGGAGATACCACTGCCATCTGCGATGACCTGATCAGCATGGGCAGCTCCATCTTGATGGCCGATTATTGCTGCGATCAAAAACTGTACAAGCAAAAGGCGCAGGCTGCCGGCATTGTTTTAAGGGGCTCCATTGATTCAAAGCTTGTCAGGAGCGGCCCTCAGGAGAAAATTGCCGCCGAAACGTTGAAGCTGCTCCAGGAATGCGCTTCCGGCGGAAGGTTTCTCCTGGGATGCGGGGTTGTTCCTTACGATACACCAAGTGAACATTTATTTGCCATGAAGGAGGTGGTGGAGAGCTTTGAACTGAGGTGACGTCAGCGCAGAAAGGCAGGAACAAAGTACTACTGGTTTAGAACGACTCACAGCATAGAAGGGAGAATCATTCATGGCAAACCAGTCAAACAGCATTGCTTCTTCGCAACTGGGTGAAACAAAGAAAGACTTCAAATGGTATCTCAAAAGCCTGGGACCCGGAGCAATCCTGGCCATGTGCATCATGGGCCCGGGAACCATGTCGGCCCTGGTCAAGACAGGCAGTTCATTTTCATATACCCACCTGTGGGCCGTAATCTTAAGCGCCGTTTTCGCCGCTGTGGCGCTCTGGGTCCCAACAAAGATCGCCTGTGTTACCGGCCTGACCGCTGACGAAGCCCTCTCCAAGTACACTTTCCGCTGGCTGGCGTGGGCTTTAATCCTGCTCAGCTCCGCCACGCAGTTTTTTGTCATCATCAATCAGGGCAGGGGAATGAGCAGTGCGCTGAATCTGATCGCGTCAACCGTGACCGGTGGCGAGATCAGCCCTGTCGCTTCGTGGTTTTTATTGCTTGTCGGCGTAATCTTAACCTGCGGCATCTTCTATTTCGGCGGATCGCTGGAAGTGCTGAAAAAAGTGATCTGGTTCGTGGTCACCTTCATGATGCTCTGTTTTGTGGCCACACTGGTGATCCTCTCTACCGGGATCCAGTGGGGAGAGCTCTTTAGCGGCCTCATCCCGCGCATTACTCCCCGGGTAACCCCATTGATTGATCTTTCCCAGGTGATCCCGTGCCTGGCCGGCATCTGCGGCGGCGCCGCCAACCTGTCCGTCCTGGTCTATCACAGCTATGCCCTTAGATCGAGCAAATGGAATAACCGGGACCATCTCGAAATGGGGTTATGGGATTCCATTTTCCATAACGGCATTCTTTTCGGAGCCTTTTCAGTACTGGTGTTCTTAGTTTCCGCGGCGGTCCTCTACCCGGCCGGCGTGGCCGTGGCCAGCGTGGGGGAAGCGGCCCAGTCGCTGGCCCCGCTATTGGGCAAAGGCGCAGTGATCGTCTTTTCACTGGGTTGGACATGCGCCGTCTTCACCACCATGGCTGGATGCGCATTTATCGTGGTGACGCCGATCATGTACATGATGGGCAAAGACATTTCGCTGGAGAATAAGGCTTATAAATATGCTCTTACCATTTTTACCATTGTTCCGGCAGTGCTAATCTCTCCCTTATTGAAGGGTGAAGCGATCAACCTGCTGGTCAAGGCGATGCAGGTAAATACCCTGGTGACCCCGCCTGGCCTGCTCGCGTTTTGGTACATGTCTTCCAGCAAGAAGATCATGGGCGAGCACCGCAACGGCATCGTGCTCAACATCTTCCTGGCCTTTATGCTAATCGTAGTTACCTACTTAGGCATCGGCTCTTTCAAGTCGATCTTCCTCAATTAATAATAGTAAAGGGCGCCCGTACAATTTTTACGGGGCGCCCTTTAATTAAAAATTAAACTCTATTCTAATCCAAAACACTAAACATCTTCACCATTCCAGTAAAAAATATACCAAGCAAAGGGATGAATACTCATGCGTAAAACAGCCATAGTGACCGGAGGCAGCAGGGGAATCGGCTTCGCCATTGCCAGGCAGCTGAGATCAGACGGTTACTGTGTCGCGATTTTAGATGTCAACGACCGGTCAGAATACCAGCACAACCTGAATCAGCTGGCCGAAATGGGCGAGGACGCTTACTTCTACATGAAGGGCGACGTCCGGTGCGCCCAGGACCGGGAACGCCTGGTTAAGGAGACCGTTGACAAGTTCGGCGGCATCCATGTCCTGGTCAACAACGCCGGCATCGCTCCCAGGGTGCGCAATGACATCCTGGAGATGACCGAGAGCAGTTTTGATGAAGTGATTGAAACAAACACCAAGGGCCCTATGTTCCTGACCCAGCTTGTGGCCAGGCAGATGATCAAGCAAGATTTCTGCGGCAAAAAGCGCGGCACCATTGTGAACATCTCTTCTCTTTCGGCCGAGGTTTCCTCCATCAGCCGGGGGGAATACTGTGTTTCCAAGGCCGGCCTGTCCATGCTGACCACGCTCTTTGCGGACCGCCTGGCCCCTGAAGGGATCCTGGTGCACGAAATTCGTCCCGGCATCATTGCCACGGATATGACCAGACCGGTAAAAGAAAAATACGATGCGCTGTTTGAGCAGGGTCTCCTTCCCATAAACCGGTGGGGCCTGCCAGAGGATATTGCCAACGCCGTTTCCGCCCTGGTCAGCGACAAGTTTCTCTATACCACTGGCTGCTATATCAACGTTGACGGAGGCTTGCATATTCAGCGGCTTTAAGATACGCTTGGAAAGGGAGTAAGCTATGAGCGAAGCAGCGATTCATTTATCCAACTGCAGCATCCGGGTCTATTCTTTTAATACCGTGGTGGTGGGCAGCGGAGCGGCAGGGCTCAATGCCGCCGACTGCCTTCACCGCTTTGGCCAGACCGATATTGCCCTTGTTACCGAGAACATGAACGCCGGCACCTCGCGCAACACCGGCTCGGACAAGCAGACCTATTACAAGCTCACCCTGTCCGGCGGCAGCCCCGATAGCGTCAGGGAAATGGCCCAGACTCTCTTTGACGGCCAATGCGTTGACGGTGATCTCGCCCTGTGCGAAGCTGCACTGTCCAGCCAGTCGTTTTTTAGGCTGGTGGAATTAGGGGTCCCATTTCCGCAAAACCGCTACGGCGAATACGTCGGTTACAAAACAGATCACGATCCCCGTCAAAGGGCCACCAGCATTGGGCCGTACACTTCCCGGAAAATGACTGAATGCCTAGAGCAAGCCGTGCGCGCCAGGGGGATCCGCATTTTTGATCACATGCAGGTAATCAGGATTCTAACCGAGGGCGATCAATTCTTCGGCCTGCTTTGCCTGGATCTGTCTTCGCCCGGCGACCCGGAGCGGCGCTTTGTCGCCTTTAACTGCAAAAATGTGATCTATGCTACGGGCGGGCCGGCCGGGATCTACGCCGACAGCTCCTACCCCGAGTCGCAGCTCGGCTCCACGGGAGTCGCCCTTGAAGCAGGGGTAGCGGGAAAAAACCTGACCGAGTGGCAGTACGGCCTCGCTTCCCTCTCTCCCCGGTGGAACGTTTCCGGAACCTACATGCAGGTTTTGCCGCGCTTCATCTCCACCGATCCGGATGGCCGCAACGAGCGGGAGTTTTTGCAGGACTACTTCCCCGATGAAGCAGATCTGCTGTCCAGGATCTTTTTGAAAGGCTATGAGTGGCCCTTCGACGTGCGCAAAGTGGCCGGCGGCTCCTCCATCATCGACCTCCTGGTCCACCAGGAAACCAGCAAAGGCCGGCGCGTTTTTCTCGATTTCCGCCATAATCCCGGCAAGGTTGAAAACATCCGCTTTGACCTGCTGTCGGATGCCGCTAGGAATTATTTGGAAAAAGCCGGCGCCTGCTTCGGCACACCCATTGAGCGCCTTGGCCACATGAACCAGCCTGCCGTGGATTTCTACAGGGAAAGGGGCGTCGATCTGTCCAGAGAGCCCCTGGAGATCGCCCTTTGCGCCCAGCACAACAACGGAGGGCTGGCCATCAACTGCTGGTGGGAAACGAATGTAAAGGGCTTCTTTGCCGTGGGAGAAGTCAGCTGCAGTCACGGTGTCTATCGCCCGGGAGGCAGCGCGCTGAACGCGGGGCAGGTCGGTTCGCTGCGCGCCGCCCGCTATATCGCGGCCCGGCGCACCGGGGAGCCAATGCCGCTCGAGGCCTTCAGGCAGAAAGCCCAGCCGCACCTGGCCCGGCTGCTGCAGCAGGCTGAGCAGATCCTAAATACGGCAGAAGACAACATCGGAGCCCTCTGGGAGCAGGCTACTGTGCAGATGAGCCGGTATGGAGCGGCGATCCGCAACATCGATCATATCCAGCAGACCATCGAGGAAACGAAGAAAACATTGACCGGATTCTGGCAGCTGGCCAGGGCCAACAGTCCGGAGCGCCTCTCGCCGGCCTTCAGGCTTTACGATGTTTTGCTCTGCCAGTATGTCTACCTCTCGGCCATGAAAAACTACGTGGAGAAGGGCGGGAAAAGCCGCGGCAGCGCCCTTTATACCGATATGGCCGGAACGAAGCCCCACCCCTCGCTGCCCGATATGTTCACCTTCCAGCTGGACGATGGCGCCCTGGGCAGCCAGGTGCAGGAGGTGCTCTACCGGGACGGCGCCTGCCGCTTCACCTGGCGGCCGGTGCGGCCCATTCCCGAAGAGGAAGGCTTCTTTGAAAACGTCTGGCGTGCATACCGGGAAAACCAAAACATCGACGACTGAGTCAGGGGGACGGCGACCTTGGTTCACTGACCCTCTTTCATTGGGAGCAGCAGGCGGCCGTGCTGGCCGCCTCTTTTTTCCTTTTTGGCGCCCCGCGTCTATGACTCCAAGGTGCCAGTGACCCCGTGGAAAGGGACATAAGGGTGTCACCCTGTAATGGTAAAATAATAGAAAACTGCCATTGTGAATATGAAAGCAGGGAGGTGGCTTACTTATGAGTATCAACAAGACCAGGAGTCTCCTTTACACCGTGGCCAGGCTTCTCGGTGATGTTAAGGCCGTTTCCAGCGGCAGCCCCAAAAAGATTGGCCAGAGAATAGCCCGAAGGGCCGCCGGAAAAGCAGCAGGCAAAACCCTCCGCAAAATATTCAAGTGAGTCTTCAGGGCGCACGAGATCTGCTTAGCAATAAACCCTGTATGCCAGTTTGCCATCACCGGCACCCATACTTAATGCTTAGACAGGGAAGAAAAATCGAAAAGATAGCAGAGGTTACGGTAAGATGTGATAGGAATTTTACACAAAATGTGGTTTTGAAGGATATTTTGTTTCTATAGCTAACTAAAGAAGTAGATATATTCTGAAATAACAGTCCTGGGCATCACGATTAAGGTAAAAATTCCGAAAGGTAAGCTAACAGTATGACGGATCAGACAATCCCAAGTGTGGGCCAAATCCTGAAAGGAACTCTGTTTGATGAGCCGATGCGCATCGAAACAGTTGAGCAGGGTGGTAATAATAACTGGGTGCTCGGTCTTGTCGGTATGCAATCGGAACGTTTCCGCCGGGTTACCCTTAGCCAAGAGGACCTATCCGGCCTTACTGTTACTGATCCAAATTTTACATATACGGGCGACGGCCGGCTGTTGCGATTAGGTTTACAGGCATATTCCCTCGGCATAGCTTACGAATTTGATCCCTATTTCGGACTGTCTATCTCCCGGGTAGACCCTCTGCCGCATCAACTCGAAGCAGTTTATGATTACCTTTTAAAACTGGCCCGGATCCGTTTTCTGCTGGCTGACGATGCCGGCGCGGGTAAAACTATTATGGCCGGCCTGCTTATCCGTGAATTGCAGCTGCGTGGGCTGGCCGAACGGATCCTGGTTGTCTGTCCTGCGAACCTCTCTTTTCAGTGGCAACGCGAGCTGAAGGAAAAGTTTGATGAGACGTTCATCGTTCTCAAAGGGGCCAATATCCGCGACCAGTTTGGGGTTAACCAGTGGCTGGAGCAGAACAAGGTGATTACCTCCCTTGATCTGGCCAAGAGGGAAGAGATCTTGCCCGGTTTAAAACAGGTTCATTGGGATCTGGTTATAATCGACGAAGCCCACCGCATGTCCTGGACTCCACCATCGCGTAAAACTGCCCGCTATGCTTTGGGCGAAATCTTGCGCGACAACTCCGATCATATCCTTATGCTTACTGCGACACCACACAAGGGTGATCCGGAAAACTTCACCCTTTTTCTGCAGCTTCTGGATCGGGACGCCTACGCAGATGTCCGTTCTATTCATGAAGCGATGGAACGGCGCCGCGCACCTTTTTACCTGCGACGCACCAAGGAGGCCATGGTTTATTTTCCGGAACGCCAGGCTGACGGAACCTGGGTGGCGAAGAAGATTTTCACAAAGCGAATACCCAATACGGTTAATTTTCAGATCGACGGCGCCGAATTTGAACTCTACCAGAAAATAACCCGCTTTGTGAAGCGGCAAAGCGCCAGGGCAGCTGCCCGGGGCGATGATCCGCGGGCCCGCGCTGTCGGCTTTCTCATGTCTCTTTACCAGCGCAGGCTGGCTTCCAGCACCTACGCCTTGCGTCAAAGCCTTGAAAAACGGGTCCGCAGGCTTGAAGAGGGGTTGAAACGCGCCCAAGAGCTGGTCATGACAGTTCCTCCTAACCTTCCTACAGCGGAGGAAATGGAAGAGATGGAGGACTACGAACGTGAGAAGCTGGAAGAGCTGCTTGAAGCAATTACTTTAACCTCCAATGCTGAAGAAATTCTTGAAGAGATTAACGAGCTCAAAGAGCTGGCTGCACAAGCCCAAGCTGTGGAAGAATCAGGCTCCGAGGCCAAGCTCTCCAAACTAAACGAACTGTTGCATAAGGAAGGTTTCTTTGACAACCCCAAGCAGCGCCTGCTCGTATTTACGGAGTTTAAAGATACGCTCGACTACCTTGTGGAAAAACTTAAAGGATGGGGGTTCAGTGTCGGCTATATCCACGGCGGAATGAGCCCGGGGTCACGTGATGAGCCCGGCGCCCGCCTTTATGCCGAGCAGCAATTTCGCGAGGGCGCCATCCAGGTGCTGGTGGCCACCGAGGCGGCGGGGGAAGGAATCAACCTGCAGGTTTGCAACATTCTCTTTAACTACGACATCCCCTGGAACCCCAACCGCCTGGAGCAGCGAATGGGCCGGATCCACCGTTATGGACAGCTAAAAGACTGCTTAATCTTCAACTTCGTAGCTGCCAACACCATCGAAGGCCGCGTTTTGCGGCGTCTTCTGGAAAAGCTTCAGGAGATCAGAGATGCTTTAGATGATGATGCTGTTTTCAATGTTCTGGGTGAAGTGCTGCCTTCCTCTCATATGGAGCGTATTTTGCGCGACTATTATGCAGGCAAGCTAAGCGATGTGGATCTGGAAGAAAGGTTGCTGGAAAATGTTGATGAAAGCCGTTTCCGGGCAATCTGCCAAACCGCCCTGGAAGGGTTGGCTTCAAAAAAGCTTAACCTGGAGATGCTGGTCGAGCGGAGGGCCCGTGCCCGGGAGCGGCGCGTGGTTCCGGAAACAATTGCCCGCTTTTTTCGCGAGGCGGCAGCGTATATTCCCCTGGAACTGAAAATCGTAAAGGGAATGCCCCATACTTTTGAAGGTTTTCGGACACCGCCGGCTTTAAAGCGAATCGAACAGATACCCGGTTGGAAGTTGCCGCCGCTTGCTGCCCGTTATCCCCGCTGCTCCATGGAACGGGACACGGCGGAGAAACATAACCTGGAGTGGGTTACACCCGGCCATCCCTTGTTTGAGGCGGTGCGCAGGCATACCCTGGAGAGGGCCTTCAAAGACCTTGAAGTGGGAGCTGTTTTTTATTCACTGAATCATGAAGAGCCATCTCGTATCGATTTTTACCGCGCCCGGGTGGTAGACGGCCTGGGCAAAGCCGTGCATGAACGCCTCATTGCCGTGGAGCAGACCGGTTCGGGAAAGTTTTACCAGCGAGAACCCAATGTTTTAGGAAACTTTACTCCGGCAGATAGGCCCGGTGAACTTCCTGATCTGGCCAGGGCTCCTGAGCCATCAGCTTGGCTGCACGAAAAAGTGCTGCAGCCTTTTCTCGAAGAAACGCGAGCCGAGCGCGTTGCCGAGGTCGAGCGTGTCGCGGCACATGTAGAGCTTTCTCTTACCGAACTGATACAGAAAGCCGATGAAGAAATCGGCAAAGCATATGGGGATAAGGAAAGGGGAATTCCCGGTGCCGAGGGCCGGCTGGCCCTGGCGGAGAACCGTCATGCGGAACTTTTAAACCGGCGAGAGCGCCGCCGCACGGAGCTTGCACAGCAGCGCTCTCTTACCCTGCAAGGAGTGGAACGTATTTCTTCCGTCCTTGTGCTGCCTCATCCCGAGCGCGAGGCGCCGGAGGTGCGCCGCATGCGGCCGGACCTGGAAACGGAAGCTACCGCCATGCGGGTGGTCATGGAATACGAAAGAAGTATGGGACGACAGGTGTACGATGTTTCTGAGAAAAATCTCGGCTATGACATAACCAGCCTTGATCTGAATTCCGGCGAACTGCGGCTGATCGAGGTTAAGGGGCTGGCTGCCGCTTCGGGCACTATTTTACTTACACCCAACGAGCGTCGCGTGGCCGAGGATCGCCGCGATTGCTACTGGCTTTACGTGGTCACAAACTGTGCATCTCAGCCTACCTTGCAGGAACCAATCAAAGATCCGGCGCGCTTCCCCTGGCATGAAGTAACCAAGGTACAGCACTACTGGCTGGAAGTGGATGCCATGACCAGGCCGATGCAGGTGAGGGAGAATGATTCATAGATGAACTATTTGAAAGGTGGGCAAATTTGAATGATAACTTGGGACGAGGGTTTATTACCCGAACAAAGAAATGCCGCCATGCATATTGGCTCAAACGCATATCTTCTTGCCGGACCAGGAACGGGTAAAACCCTAACTTTGACTAGACATATTTGTTACCTTATAGACGTAAAGGGTGTTCAACCAGAGTTAATATGTGTCTTAACATTTACACGTGCTGCAGCTCGAGAACTTTGCCAGCGAGTTAAAACCGTAGTAGGACATGAAAGAATGCCTAAGATTTTTACTTTACACTCTTTTGCTCTCAGGCAAATACTACGGAATTCTGGACGGCTCACGTTGGTTCCGCAACCTCTTAGAATCGCTGATGATTGGGAAGAGCGTAATATTATTTTGGAAGACCTGAAAACCTTACTTGGGTTAGGTAATATTAATGAAGCAAGAGATTTACTAAATAAGCTGTCAGCTGATTGGCAACACCTTACAGTTGAAAAAGGTGAATGGGAGCAACGCTTTGCTAACCCTGCTTTTCTTGGGGCGTGGAGAGAGCACCGTGAAATATATGGTTATGTTCTTCGTGCCGAACTTGTTTATCAATTAAAACTTGCTTTAGAGCAATACGACGATTTTGTCCTGGAGGGACCACCACGGTATCTTCTTGTTGATGAGTATCAAGATCTTAACCGGTGTGATTTGGCAGTTGTGAAAGCGATTGCAGATACTGGTGCTGAAATCTTTGCCGCTGGTGATGACGATCAAAGTATTTATGGTTTCAGAATGGCTCATCCGGAAGGGATACGTCGGTTCTCTAGGGATTATGCTGATGCCTGTAAACTAGAGCTTGAAATATGTAAGCGTTGTGATCAAGAAATCCTTGAGCTCGGGTTGTTTGTTGCTTGTCAGGACTACGCTAGGTTGAGAAAGCCTCTTCGGGCGGAAGATGGTCGTCAAGGTGCAGAGATAGCTCTATTGCGTTTTCAGAACCAATTTCAGGAAGCACAAGGTATTGCACTGCTTTGCCGATATTTGATTTACACCCATAGAGTTAAACCCGAACAAATACTTATTCTTCTACGAGCGGACCGCAATGGTTGCTTTTCGTCAGTAATCCGACAACAATTGGAGCAACATGTAGTCCCGTGTAATGTTGCTACTGCAGATACAGATCCATTAAATGAGAGAACAATGCGTATAGTACTATCCTTTCTAAGGTTACTAGAAAATGCAAGTGACCATCTAGCTTGGAGGACGCTACTTAACCAACGTGATAATAGAATAGGCCCAGGAGCTATAAATTCTGTTTATCAATTCGCTAGAACACAAGGCTTAAGTTTTACGGAAGCACTCATTAATATATCTAATGATCCCTCTCTTATAAGTGAACGGTATGGACGATTAATTAATGCCGAAGTTAAAGCCATCAAAGAAATATTACTCGAATTGCTTACGTTATTACCTTCCGAGGAAGAAGATACAAGTTTGATTGAATCTCTAAGCAGAATAATCAACCACCTTGTGAATTCACCGGATGAACGTAGAATAATTCAGGATCACATTAATAAAATTATTGAAATGGCTGAACCAAATTCCATTGGGGATCTTTTACGTGCCATTCAGGTTTCGAAAGAAGACATTGAGCAAGAAATAGATGAGGGCAAAGTTAATATCTTGACTATGCATAAAGCTAAGGGGCTTACAGCGGAAGCTGTAATTATTGCAGCTGCAGAAGATGAAATACTTACCTGGTCGTGCTGTAGGTAACATGATTGGTGATGAACGGAGACTTTTATATGTTTCTTTAACAAGAGCAAAACATTATCTATTTATTACATACTGCAACAGTAGAACTGGACAGCAACGTCATACAGGGAGGACTTCCGGTAATACACGCCGATCTCTTACTCGTTTTTTACAAGGTGCACCAATAACTTCTCAACGTGGAATGGAATATATACTAAATTTAAGTGAGAGACTGCCATGATACCTAAAGAATGTAAGCGAATTGCTGAAGTTGATTTTCCCATTGCAGAGGTTTCTAAACATTCAGTCCGGGAAAAATCTATACGCCATGGGCATCCTTCTACGCTGCACTTGTGGTGGGCGCGGCGGCCGCTGGCTGCGTGTCGGGCTATGCTTCTGGCGTTGCTTTTACCTGACCCCTGTGATTCCAATTGCCCGGAAGAATTTAAAATAAATGCGCGAAAGCTATTACCACAGTTGACCGGTAATATAGGTCCTGAGGATATAGATTTAAGAAAGGCCATCTTAAAGTTTATCGGGAATTTTGCCGACTGGGACAATGCCGGGAACCCTTTATTTCTTGAAATAGGGCGGGGGTTGGTTAAAGCAGCCTATCCTGAAGAAAATCCGCTGGTAGCAGATCCTTTTGCCGGAGGGGGGTCGATCCCCCTGGAGGCGCTGAGGCTTGGCTGCGAAGCTTTTGCCGGCGACTTGAATCCCGTGGCCTGCCTTATTTTGAAAGTCATGCTTGAGGATATCCCCCGGCATGGACCGGAGCTGGCGGAAGAACTTCGCCGTGTTGGAGCAGAAATTAAGAAAAAAGTAGAGCAGGAACTGGCCGAGCTATATCCCCGGGATCCGGACGGAGCCACGCCTATTGCCTATCTTTGGGCGCGCACGGTTAAATGCGAATCGCCGCACTGCGGCGCGGAGATACCTTTAGTCAGGTCCTTTTGGCTTTGCAAGAAGAAAAACCGGAAAAGGGTGCTGCGGTATAAGATAATCAAAGCCGTTGAAGGGCCGCCAACTGTCGAGTTTGAGATATTTGAACCGAAGTCTGATTCAGAAGTGGCCAAAGGAACCGTGTCCCGCGCCAGGGCAGCCTGCCTTTGCTGCGGCACTATTCTGCCCCCTGAGCGGGTGCGGGCGCAGTTAACTGAACAGCGCGGCGGGGCGGATGTCATATTTGACCAGGAGGGGCGTCGTATCGGTGGCGCACGCCTGCTGGCGGTGGTCACTTTGCGGCCCGGAGAGCAGGGCCGCTATTACCGGTTGCCTGCAGAGCGGGATTATGTTGCAGTGAAAAAAGCAAAAGATCGGCTGGCAAGGATATTGGAAAAATGGGAACACGGGGGTAAGCAGGGATTATGCCCGGTGCCGGATGAGCCTTTACCGCCAATTGGAACGCTGGGTTTTCGTGTTCAACGATACGGCATGCTTCAATGGGGTGACCTGTTTACAGCTAGGCAGAAGGCGGCATTATCAACTTTAGCGTTGTTTGCTAGAAAAGTACAATTGTCACAAAACGTGCCAGCTAATGAGGCAGCAGCATTAGTAGTGAATCGATGTGCAGACTATATGAGTTCAATTTGTGTATGGCATATCCCAAAGCAACTCATTGCACATACGTTTGGGCGTCAGGCTCTCCCTATTACATGGGATTTTTGCGAATGCAATCCTTTTGGGGAGGGACCAGGAAATATAAATGGTGCGGTTCAGTGGGTTTCAAAGGTTGTAACCTCTTGGCCTAACTTTGGTAGTAATATTCAGCAAAGCCCTAGTGCCATGGTTCAGCTAGCTGATGCTACTAAACATCCACTTCCTGATGCTACTGCAGCCATATGGTTTACTGATCCACCATATTATGATGCCATTCCATATGCAGATCTTTCAGATTTTTTTCTTGTTTGGCTTAAGCGAGCACTGCCGGATCATCCATTGTTGCGTGATCCCTTTGACCCCCAAAATATACTCTCACCCAAGCGCCAGGAGGCAGTGCAGGATGAGACAAAAAAGGACAACGGACAGATTAAAGACAAAGCATGGTTTGAGAATACGATGGCCAAAGCTTTTGCCGAAGGGCGTCGTGTCTTAAGCAATGAAGGAGTCGGCTCTGTTGTTTTTGCTCATAAAACTACAGAAGGCTGGGAGGCTTTGCTTACTGGGCTTATTTGGGGTGGTTGGACGATAACCGGATCATGGCCTATTGCTACAGAGATGGGTTCGCGTCTTAGAGCTCGCGATTCTGCTGCACTCGCTACCAGTGTCCATCTTGTCTGCCGACCCCGGCCCGATGACGCGCCTGTCGGTGACTGGGGTGAAGTGCTGCGCGAATTACCGCAGCGGGTGGGTAACTGGATGGAATACCTGCAAGAACAGGGTGTTCGCGGTGCGGACCTGGTTTTTGCCTGTATCGGGCCGGCATTGGAAATTTACAGCCGTTACTCCAGGGTTGAAACCGCCGCGGGGGATGAAGTTAAACTGGCCGCGTACCTGGAGAAGGTTTGGGAAGTGGTCGGTCGCATTGCTTTGGAGCAAGTGCTGGGTACTGCCGAGGCCCGGGCCCGCAACGGTGCTGCAGGCGCCCTGGAGGAAGATGCCAGGTTAACCGCCCTATTTCTTTGGACAATTCAGAGTACCAACGGCCAGCGGAATAATGAATCCGCTGATGATGAGGAGGAAAAAGACGACACCAGGGTTGCCTTTGCAAAAGGTTACAGCCTGGTCTTTGACGTGGTGCGCCGCTTCGCCCAACCGTTGGGGATTGATCTTCCCAGGTGGGAAAACCGGATCATCAAAACCGAAAAAGGTGTAGTCAGGCTACTGCCCGTCAAGGAGAGGGCCAGGCAACTTTTCGGTGAAGAGGGAACTGCATCTGCGGCGGAATGGATGGAGAGCGAACCGCAGACAGATATCCAGTTGGTGCTTTTCCCGGAACTTCAGCGGGAGCGCTCGCCTAAAATTCGGGGAAGAGGCCGCCGTAAAATTGCCGTGGACCCCTCGGCCCTGGAGAGCGTCAGCAGGGAAGAGGTGACTACCCTGGACCGGGTCCATGCCGCCATGCTGCTTCAGGCCGGCGGTCAAACCAACGCCTTGCGGGCGCTGGTCAAGTCTGAGGTGGAACGCGGCCCTGATTTTTTGCGCCTGGCCAACGCTCTTTCCGCCCTTTATCCCACGGGCAGCGAAGAGAAAAGGCTTCTCGATGCCATGTTGCTGGCTGTGCCGCGATAGGAGCGATTAATGAAATGTTAACCCAGGCGGAAGCAAACGCCTTAATCGCCATGCGGAAGCGTTTTGTCGCCCCGCGCCCTATTTCCCTGCCGCCGGGAATTGACGAAACACATGAACTAATTGGTGAAGATAAGCGCGAGCATTTTCTGCTTGATCTTTGGCGCGGGACAATGCGCCTTTCAAAGTATAAAATGCAGACCAGGGGGCGTATAATTGTCGTACTGGTACGCCTGGATATAAACGGAGCGCCACATACTAATCCGGATGGGCAAATACTTGATGGCACTCATTTACACCTTTACCGGGAAGGCTTTGATGACAAATGGGCTTATCCAGTTGATCCGGAATTGTTTCATGATGTCGAGGATGCGGGAACTGCATTTAAGGATTTCTGTCGCTATTGTCATATAGAGGAGATCCCTCCATACCAGGAGGTGTTATTATGAACCTACATGAATGCCGCCAACTGATTGATGCATATCTGGATTGGTTGCGCAAGGGACTCAGCGTAGAGCATCTTGGCCAATCCTGTGAATTGACGACTCCTTTTTTGGATAGACATAACGATCACTTGCAAATCTATGCCTCAACCGAAAATGGAAAGATTATTCTCAGCGATGACGGTTATATCCTTGCAGATCTACGCACAAGCGGGTTGGAAATGGTAACACCGAAACGTAAAGCCGTGTTGCAATCAATTTTAAACGGATTTGGGGTTAAGACAGACGGCAAACGTCTTTTTGTTGAAACTTCTTCGCGAAATCTTGCTCAAAAGATGCATTCGTTGATTCAGGCCATGATTTCCATTAACGATATGTTTGTATTAGCTCAACCGCGTGTTGCTTCCTTCTTTTGGGAAGATGTCCGCGCCTACCTGGATCAGCATGATGTGCGCTATAGTCCCCGTGTTAAGATTTCAGGACGTTCCGGGTACGATCATGCGGTTGACTTTTTAATTCCTAAATCAAGAACACGCCCCGAACGTATAGTTCAAGCGATCAATGCCCCGGATAGAAATACAATCTCTTCATATCTTTTTATCCTGGAAGACACGTATGAAATAAGAGGTGAGGAATCAGAAGCTTATGCTTTTCTTAATGATCAGCACAGGACAATCGGCGGTGACGTAATAGAGGCGCTGGAGGTCTATAAGGTTATTCCCGTGTTGTGGTCGCAGCGGGAAAAAGAAAAGTATGTGGAAGCATTGGCCGGTTGAGGAATGGAATTTAAATATGTAATTCTGTGGATTAGCAAGTAGTGAAAAAAACCCGAGGTGATCCCTACATGGAACCATGGTACAAAATAGCCACACCGCGTAAAGAAGTACGGGAAGGGCGCTCTTTTAACCCGGATGAATTTGCCATCCACCTGGAGCAGGTTATCGCCGGAAGCGCCCCCGAGGACTACCGGGACCCGGGGCAGTTCTTTGCCCGCACTTTCTTTACCCGGGCTCTGCGCGATCATGCCGGGATGGCGCTCCGGCGCCTGGCCGGTGAGACCTCGAATACAGCCCCGGTGATGACCTTGATTACCCAGTTTGGAGGAGGCAAGACCCATACCCTGACGACGTTATATCACCTGGCCGCTGAAGGCGCTTCTGCCGCAGAATACCCGGGGGTGGCCGATTTAATCAGGGATGCCGGTTTAAACCAGGTGCCTGCAGCCCGGGTGGCGGCTTTTGTCGGCAATGCCTGGGATCCTCAAGAGGGCCGCGAAACACCCTGGATCGATCTTGCCCGGCAGCTGGCCGGGGAAAACGGGGTTAGGGAGTTGGGTCCGGCAGCTCATACTACGCCGCCGGGGACCGAAGCCCTGGGGCGGGTTTTTAAAGCCGCGGGAGGGCCAGTACTGATTCTTTTTGACGAGGTGTTAAATTTCCTGAACCGGCACCGGGGCATGGCCGAGCAGTTCCATTCTTTTATTCAAAACCTTACCGTAGCCATAACCGGCACCACCAATTGCGCCGCTATGATCAGCCTGCCCCGCAGCCAGGTCGAGATGACCGAATGGGACATGCAGTGGCAGGAAAAGATCACCAAGGTGGTCAGGCGCGTGGCCAAGGACTTGATTGCCAATGATGAGACGGAAATCAGCGAGGTGGTGCGGCGCCGCCTTTTCGATGATCTTGGTAACGAGCGGGTTTGTAAAAAAGTTGCCGGGGTGTACGCCGACTGGTGTTTTGAGCGCCGCGCACAGCTGCCTCCTGAGTGGACAGCTGTTGATAGCGCCGTTACCGAGGCCAGGGCCAGGGAACACCTGCGTAAGCGTTTCGAGTCCTGTTACCCCTTTCATCCGGCGTTGCTGTCGGTTTTTCAGCGCAAATGGCAAGCCCTCTCACAGTACCAGCAGACCAGGGGCACATTGGCCATGCTGGCACAGTGGATTTCCTGGGCTTACCGGACGGGATTTACCGAAGCCCGCCGCGAGCCCCTGATTACTCTCGGCTCTGCGCCCCTGGAGGTGCCGGAGTTTCGCAGCGTGGTGCTGGGCCAGTTGGGCGAATCCCGGTTGGTCGCTGCTATCGATTCAGATATAGCCGGTGAGCAATCTCATGCCCGGACCCTGGATGTAGATACCAGCGGGCCGCTGCGTAATATTCATCGCCGGGTTGGCACGGCGATATTTTTCGAATCTTCGGGCGGGCAGGTTGACAGGGTGGCCCATCTGCCTGAGCTTCGTTTTGCACTCGGGGAACCGCAAGTAGACACGGCTTCTGTTGACAATGCTGCCTTTGCCCTGGAAAACAAATCGTACTTTATCCGCCGGGTCGGCACGGACGGTTTCCGGATCGGCTACCAGCCGACCGTGAAGAAGGTGGTAAACGACCGGCGGGCCTCTCTGGATGAAGAAACAGAGATTATTCCGGCTATGCGCGCCCTGGTCAAGCAGGAATTCGAGCGGGGGTCGAATGTTCCACTGGTATGGTTCCCTACCGATAGCGCCGCAGTGCAGGATACACCCAGGTTAACCCTGGTTGTTGTTGATCCGGCGGTTGAATGGACCGGAAAAGGACAGATCCGCCAACAGATAGCGGAATGGACCAGGCGGCGCGGCAATTCGGATAGACTCTACCCGGCGGCTTTGGTTTGGTGCTTGAAGAAGCCGGGACGTGAGCTGCGGGAAAAGGTAGAGCTGTGGCTGGCCTGGCGTAGGGTGCAAAAGGAGGTTGCCGAGGGCACTCTGGGTGGCGAATTCGACCGCGCTGACCTGTCGGATATTCGAGGGAATGTGGCCGAAGCGGAGACAGCCGCCAAAGATGAGGTCTGGGGCGGCTATCGGTACGCGGTTATCCTGGATAAAAATGAGCCTGATTGGCTCAAGGTCATAGACCTGGGAGCGGGACATGCCAGCAGCGGAGATACACTGAGCGGCCGGGTAATTACAGCATTGACAACTGGAGGTTTATTGAGCCAATCTGTAGGTGCAGGCTATATTGAACGGCATTGGTGGCCCCCTGCTCTGAAGGAATCCGGTGCCTGGCCCCTATCCAGCCTGCGGAAGAGCTTCCTTGACGGCTCGCTGACCCGGCTGCTTGACCCGGATGTTACTTTGCGGCAAAAAATTGTTGATTTTGTAGCACGAGGCGACTTCGGCCTGGCTTCCAACCCGAAAGCCGACGGCACCTATGAGCGGGTCTGGTTTGCTGAAAGAATCGAGCCTGAAGAAGTAAGTTTTGAACCGAAGGTATTTCTTTTACTGAAAGACAAAGCTAAAGCTTTAAAAGCGCCGCCCGAACCCGGTGTTGTGCCTTATCCTCCACACGGCGGCATATCATTGCCGCCAGCGGATCCAGAACCTGTTCCTCAACCGGAGCCTCAGCCGGGGCCGGTTCCGGCCGGCAGCAAACGCACATTTCGGATTTCCGGGGAAATCCCGCCTGAAATCTGGAACCGCCTGGGAACAAAGATAATCCCTAAACTCCGCAGCGGCAGCGATTTGCAGGTCAATGTATCATTTATCGTTACCGTTGACGAACATCAGGCCCACAACCTCCAGGCTGAACTCAGGCAATTGCTGACAGATCTGAATCTGTCTGAAAAAATAAAAATTGATTGAAATAGTAGCGTGCGTATCAATGCCGTGTTTTTCAGGGTATTTCGAGACGTGGGCGGGTAGGACATCTCCTTCGAGCGCTTTCACAACGAGCCTTGCCGGTGTCAGTCAACGGCAAGTAGAGCGGATTAACGGAGTAAATAGAAATATGATGCAAAGAGCTTGTTTTCCGATGAGTCAAAGTCACCGTCCTTCTGTCTCTCTGGTAGGAAATAGTTATAAAATTATTGAAATATAAACTATCAAGGTATACTGATGCTGATGTTGGATTGGGGGCTCGATTTGGACTTCTTGTTCTGTGCGACGCTTGGGTGGACGATGATGAAGGTTAACCGCCTCTCGTCAATTTCCCACACTATGTAAATATACGCAATATTGGGGATAGTTAACAAAAATCGAGAAAGGAAGAACGAGGTGCCATGAAAAAGCCAACCCGCGAGCTGGTTGAAGCCTTTTTTTCCTGGTTCTGGAATAGTGAACACTCCACATATGAAGATCATTATGCACAAATGGTGACGCAGGAAAATCTGTCCCAGATGGAACGTGATGAGTTCATAAATTTCTTCTACCAGTTCGCCTACGACGGCGGAAAGGTGCAAACCGGTGGGTATCGGACAGCCTCGGACTTCCGCGCCACCATTGAGGAGAAGTATGACAAATTCCGGCTGTTTATTTTGGAACCGTTCACGGAATCGTTCGATGAATACCGGTGGCTTGAGCGCGCCCGCGAGTTTCCATACTTCGGTGTGGGCCTGGCGACAATCTTCCTAAACCGTGTTGACAAGAAGCGTTTTGCTATCGTCAACAATAAGGCGGTTGAGGCAGTTAAGCTCTTCGGCGTGTCAGTCCCAACGGGTATCGTGGCCCGCTATCAAGCCGTCCGCGACGCCTGGCGGCAGCTTATCGAGTGGTATCCCGAATTTGAAACCTTTTTCCGCACGGATGCACTCAGCCAGTTCCTTATCGGCGAGGATTCCGGCAAGCCGTGGGCTGATAAACTCAGGAAGCATAATGGTGAGTTAACAGAGAAGCGGTATTGGATCTACGCGCCGGGGGAGCGGGCCAGGCACTGGGACGAATACAGCCGCAACGGCCTGATGGGTGTTGGATGGGACAATATTCGGGAAGATCTCTCCTTATATCCAACAGAAGAAAAATTGAGGGAAATGTACAACGAGCGGTATGGCGACCAGGCCACAGATGTGGATTTCCGGCAGTTGTGCGATTTTGTGCATAAGATGCGGATAGGTGATGGCGTTTTCGTCAAGCGCGGGACCAAGGAACTTGTTGGATATGGTGAAGTGTCGTCGGCATATTTCTATGACCCGGAGCGGCCGGAATACCGTCATCTTCGCCGGGTGAAATGGAAGTATACCGGCAAATGGACGATTCCGGATGACTGGACTAGTTTGCCGGCAAAAACGCTAACGGAACTCCATGACAGTAATCGCGTACAGCGTTACCTGGCGCTACTCAGGGATTCGAACAAAATAATAAACCCGGAATACCCGCTGGCACAATTCGCTGCAGATACCCATTTTGACATAGAGAATATCCAGCGTTGGGTGCGAGCAATTGAACGAAAGAAACAGGCGATCTTCTACGGGCCACCGGGAACGGGGAAGACGTTCGTTGCAGAGAAGATGGCCCGGCACTTGATTGGCGGCAGCGACGGCTTCAGCGAGATTGTCCAGTTTCATCCTTCCTATGCCTATGAAGATTTCATACAAGGATTGCGGCCGCGTGCTGTATCCGGCGGGGGCTTGGAATATGCCATGGTCCCGGGGCGCTTCCGGGAATTCTGCAGACGGGCCCAAGAGTGCAGCGGCCGGTGCGTCTTGATTATAGACGAGATAAACCGGGCGAATCTCTCGCGCGTGTTTGGAGAGCTAATGTTCTTGCTCGAATATCGCGATCAGGCTATACCGTTGGCCGGTGGAGAGCGATTTCAGATACCGGCTAACGTCAGGATTATCGGGACTATGAATACAGCTGATCGCTCAATAGCCCTTGTAGATCATGCGCTGCGCCGCCGCTTTGCCTTTCTGGGGCTGTATCCAAATTACGAGATACTGCGGCGCTTCCATGCCAATACAGGCTTCTCACCAGAGGGCCTTATTGGTCTGCTCGAACGGCTGAATGCCGCCATCAATGACCGGCACTACTCGGTGGGCATCAGTTTTTTCTTATCTCCAAACATAAAGGAAGAGATTGAAGACATTTGGCAAATGGAAATTGAGCCGTACATCGAGGAGTTATTTTTCGATCAGCCGGACAAGGCGGCCAGTTTCGCATGGGAGAAAATCAAAGCAGAGATTTTGAGATGACTGCAGGAAAGCTTCGCATTGTTGAACTTACCGAATACCAAACCCGTTCCTTACGCGAAGATGAACTGGCGGAGGAGATCGGCAGGGCCATCCACACTTTTTATGGCAAGCAAATTGCCGTCCAACCGCCGTCCTTTCTCACCGACAGGTGCTGGCAACTGACGTCACAAGGATGGGTCGGCTATATCCCCCTTACGGATGCCTTTCACCTTTCGCTGGTTCCCAAGGTTCCCGTTGCAAACCTGTTCCGTATGCTGGAGTACGCTTATCGTCTTGATTTTACAATACTTGAAGGATTGATGGACTCGGAGTCGATAACAGAACTGTACGAGCGGCTGGCGCTTGTACTGGCAAAGCGTGTGCTGGATCGGATTCGCCGGGGAGCATACCGCTCTTATGTGCCGCAAAATGACTATCTTCCCTATATCCGTGGCAGGATCGACGTCATGGATCATGTGAGAAATCTTCAGCGAGTTGCACTGCCGTGCAATTTCGAAGAGCACACAGCAGACCTGGAAGAGAACCAGATTCTGCTCTGGACTCTTACAAGAATCCTGGAAAGCGGAATATGCACTGAGCGGAGCCTGCCGCATATTCGACAAGCACGCCGTGCATTGCTCGGGCTTACGACACTTCAACCTTTCTCCGCGCGGGCATGCAGCAATCGGCTCTACAACCGTCTGAACCAGGACTACGAACCGTTGCATGCGCTGTGCAGGTTTTTTCTTGAGCACATCGGACCGACACATCGGCTAGGGAACCACCGCATGCTCCCAATTTTAATCGATATGGATAGGCTGTTTGAGCTGTTCGTTGTTGAATGGCTAAGGAAGCACGTTCCCGCTCGATACTCTGTCCTGGGTCAGGAGAACGTGCAATTTCACATGGGGCATATCGTCTCCATCAGCATCGACATTACTGTAGAAGATTTGGAAACCGGGCAGACGGTGTTTGTTCTGGATACGAAGTACAAGGCAGCCGCAAGTCCGGCGGCGGCCGACTTAGAGCAGGTCGTTGCGTATGCAGAGGCAAAGGGCTGCACGAGGGCTGCCCTAATCTACCCCACTGAGCTTGCATGCCCCATCTCCGGTTTCTGGGGTAGGGACATCAGTGTGCGTTCTCTGGCCTTCCGTCTTGACGGGGACATTGAGGAGTCCGGCCACCGTCTCCTGGAGGAGCTCCGATTGTGGGCGGAGTCCGGGGCGCCCGGCTCCCGGTGATCTGCTATTGCTCGCACTGGGGCTGGAGCAAGCCCATCATGACTTTGTAGAGTATGGAGTTATGGCTTTAGCGACTTTTTTTATTGGTCTAACGATTAACGCTAAATCCAGGTCGGATAAGTGGCTAAAAGGACTGTTAATGGTTCATGGAGTCTTTTTTATAAGCTGTTTTCTTAGCCGATGCTTGGGGTGTTTAATTCGAAGTGAAGGGCGTTGATTGGATAGGAGTTTTGATTTTAGAAGTGTGGTGTTTCTACTTCTTGCCAATATGCATATTGCATACTTCATTTTGCAAGTAAGAGCAATCAGTGAAAACCAGTGGTAGGCAAACCTATATGTTGACAATAAATATTTATGGATGTAACATGAAATTACAGTAACTGCCAACTAACGTTGTGTTCCTATTCGTGTTACTATATGGAGAGGAGGGATGGAGCAGTGCGAAAGATAACTAAAGTTCGAGTATTACAAGATTATAGATTAGAGTTGGAATTTGACGATGGCATATGCGGAACCGTCGATCTTTCTGACCTTGTAGGAAAAGGAGTTTTTTCCCTGTGGCAAGACTACTGCGCCTTTGAACAGGTCCGTATCGGTTCATCTGGTCAACTTGTCTGGAGCGATAAAGTAGATCTCTGTCCTGATGCCCTTTACCTCAAGGTAACAGGTAAAAAGCCGGAGGATGTTTTCCCCGCGCTGCGCCATGAGACTACACGTGCCTGAGATTAGTCGTTTTTTCGGTATTGTCATTAAGATGTTTTTCGAAGATCACAATCCGCCGCACTTTCATGCGGAGTACGGTGCTGACTCTGCACTGATTGATATCCGCACTCTTTCCGTTTTTGCTGGCCGTCTACCGCCCCGTGCGCTGGGCCTTGTAATTGAATGGGCCACACTTAATCAGGAAGCCCTCTTCGCTAACTGGGAAAGGGCCTCTACACAGCAGGAACTACAGGAAATCGCACCCCTGGAATAGTTATACAGGCATCTTTACAATTACCATGTCAGTAAACGGCAATAGGGCGGATTACCGGGATGAAGACTCATCCAGTGAGACAAAACAGCCTTGACATCTTCTGGCTGCCGGAAGAGGGCTGCTGGGAGCGGTTTTCGAACAAAGACAAGGAGAGATTAATGCTATGCTTCGGGGGCAAAACAATTGAAATCGCTGGATGAACGGTTAACCGAAGTCAGGGAAAAGATGAGATACAAGCAAAAGCTGGAGAAAGACCTGCAACAGATAAAAGTGTCCCTGGCGGCAGAGCGGGAAAAATACGCCAACCTGAATAAACAGTTGCTTAAAGAAGGCCGCGATGTTAAAAAGCTTGAGGGCCTGAGCCTTACCGGGCTGTTTTTGACCATTCTCGGCAGTAAAAAGGCGCAACTGGAAAAAGAGCGCCAGGAGTACCTGGCCGCCAGGCTCAGGTTTGACGAGTGCCCCATGATTGGAGGATAAAAATGGGGGACAGACCGGCGTAAATAACGTCGGTCTGTCCCTGGTTATACGTCTCTTTGCTTAACTGCGGTTAAGCGCTAACGGCGTTTCCGGCGCAGGATGGCATATCCCGCCGCCAATGCAGCCGCCCCGGCTAAGCCGAACAAGGGGAGGGCTCCGGCGGTTTTTGGCAGCTTCTTTTTGGGGGTAGGGGCTTCATCCCCTTCTCCGGGTTCTTCCCCGGGTTCTTCTTCCCCTTCGCCGGGTTCTTCCCCGGGTTCTTCTTCACTATCCTCAGCAACTATAAACGTGGCCTCGAGCGGGCTGCTCCATGAAGTGCCATCAGAGACGGCAGCCACTACGGTATACGTTCCCGGCGTGCTGATGTTGAAGCCGGCGCCGTCGTAGAGATACCTGTCTGCGGTTGTGGACGGGTCTGTTCCGGTTTCACCGGGAGTGACGGTATACCAGCACTGATGGGGGCTGCCAGGCATCCCCGTCGTGTCGATCGTAATTAAGGTCGATGTGTCGATATTACCGCCGTTGGGGGTGAACCAGTTGGGCGGGTAGTAGACCGTAACGAAGTAGGTTTTGTTGGGAGTTCCACCGGGAGCTGATACTACAACATTGACCGTGGTGGCGCCATGCTGCAGGCCGGATAACGAGCAAAAGCCGCGTGCAAGGCCGTAAAGGGGGTCGCCTAAAGTACCGGGATTCCCGTTGAATGTGACAGTTGCATTGGAATCGGCCAGAAAATAGCCGAAGTTAATGCTGCCGGTGATACGAGATGCGGTTGTATAGGCGGTTGTGTCGTAATGAAAGGGTGGGCTCCACATCCCTCCCCCGGTATTCCACAGGCTTACCAGCTCTTCGCTACCAAGGTAGGTGAACAGGTCGGCATCGCTCTCGGCGCTGCTACCCTCCGCCGTAGTTACGGTCACGTGTACCGTGCCGCTTCCCGCGGGCGCGGTAGCCGTGATCTTTGTGTCGGAATCAACAGTGAATTCGGTGGTGGCGACGCTCCCGAACTTGACTTCAGTCGCGCCGGTGAAGCCGCTGCCGTTAATCGTCACCACGGCTCCTTCGGCTCCCCATGGGTTACCCCGATAATTTACGGCGCTGCTCACCGTCGGCGCGGCCGCATAGGCCGTCAGCGGCGCAACGCTCATCACCAGCAGAACCATGATGATGAATATACACGGGAACAGTAAATAATGAGTTTTCCTGGCGGCATTTTGTGTTACAAAACGCATTAAACATCAACTCCCTGTTTTAAATTTGAGTGATTGCCTTTCCTACAGCAGCAGTAATCAAAAAATATTGCCTTTGCTGCTTCCGCCGGCAAGCCGGCGGGTGGAGCCGGCCTGGACCTGGCTATCTCCAAAGAAAACATTGAACACCATAACGGCCGGATATGGGTTGAAAGTGAGCTAAACAAAGGGAGCATTTTTGCTGTTTCGCTGCCCATCTCCGGATGACGCCTTAAAAAAAAGCATCCCGACCGATAAAGGTAACCCTTCCGAAAGGAAGGCTACACAAAGCCATGGGTCTAAAGTTCGGGTACGAACCATGACCGCCAGGCCGCCGAAGTCGGGATTCTTGTATTTGTAGCGGGTTATATTCTCGATTCCGGCCTAAAAAGTAATTGTGTTCCTTCTGGCTGGTTCAAAAACATCCTTATTCTGGCCGTCCGGTGCTATGTCAAAGGCCTATTCGTTTTTTTCACATCCGGGCGTACTTTTTTAATTTGAACACTTGCAGCACAACCATTACGACCGCCAGCAAAATAAGGGCAACGCCAAGCCATTTATTCGCGGTAACCATAAGAATAATGCCAACAAAGACGAAGACCACGGCCGCAACAATTGTTTTGACCAGCCCTATACCGCTTGTGACCACGCCGGCGGTTTTTAAACCTTTAGCCAATTTTTCAGAGTCAAATTGATCGGGAACCATATTTTGGGTCATAATTGGGCATCCTCCCCACTTAATGAATAAGTTTATAACCACTGCTAGGGGCAAAAAACGTTTTTCGTGCCGGTTACTCCCTTGTCAATATTATAGTGACAAACATAATCATGTCACAGCTCATACAAATTCCGGTGGAGAAACCTTTAAATGGGCATACCCCCTAAAACTATTCTATTAAATTTAAAAATATTCCTGCTTAAAAGTAGGATAAATTTACTGGAAGCGGTGCACGGCAGTTGTCCCTGAAGCCACCCGGGGCTGATTGCAGCATATTAATAAATTCTTTGATTTTTCTCTATGCTTATGTTATTTTTGTCTTGCTCAAGCATATTCCTGGCCGCCGGTGCCGGGCTTGGAAGCCGACAAGACGACCATAGTGGTCGTCTTTGCAACCCGGGGAGAGTTTTACTCTGATGGCTACTGCGACAAACGAGAAGGGTCAGGCAGACGATTCGCTGGAAATAGCGGCTCCGGCATTGGAAAACGAAGAACCCGAACCGGAACCCGGTACCGAGCCCGAACCGGAAGCTCCTGCATCGGCCTCCAACAACGCCCCGGTCATTACCGCGATCAATTTTAGCTCTGAAGGAATAATTACCGGATGGACTTATACAGTTACTGCTGAGTGCAGCGACCCGGACGGTGATACCCTCACTTTTGAATGGTCAGCCAGCGGTGGGTCAATTTCAGATGCTACTGTTAACCCCATGACCTGGCAAGCCCCCAAGGTAAAAGGCGAATACAGCATTACTGTAACGGTGCGGGACGGTCGTGGCGGGGTTGCCACCAGGAGCCAGGAGGTAAGCGCCAATCCTATTACCTTCGACCCTGTCCAAATTTATCAACTAAAGTCGATCACTATTCAACCGGCAAGCACGGGACAGGTTGATTCAGAGGGACATATGGCCATCCCAAGTAATGCCGGAGATACAGACGCCAAAAGGGGTCTGCAGGGTTTTATCACCTTTGATTTAAGCAGCATACCGGATTCGGCTACAATAAGATCAGCACGGTTGGAAGTGGTTTCTTATGATACTCTGGGCGATCCCTTTGGCAGCCTCGGCCCCTTACGGGTCTATGTTCATAACTACGGCACACTCGACGCTGCCGACTATACGCCGCCTCCGGTCAATGGTGCGATTGTTCGCTTTAGCAACGAGGCGGAATTAAACAACCCGGCTGTGCAAGAATTAAACTCAATAGGTATAACCGGCATTCAGGATGCCCTTTCCAGCGACAAGTTTCAGATCCGGCTTCAGTTTAATAACAAGGAAACTGATAACGACAGTGTGACAGATGTACTGAGAGGTCAGTATAGATTATTTATTAGCTACGCGTATTAGATTAGTTATCTTATTTGGGGGCAATGAACGCAGACTCCAACCGGACTCTTAGACCTGCGGGAGCCAAATCACCAGGTCAATAAATGCACATTACTCAACCTGCCGGGAGTGATCCTGCCGGCAGGTTTGCTACTATTTACTGCCGTTAACAGCCCGAAACCTTAGAATTCTGCCCTGGAATGGCACAGCGGCTAGCTCTCCAGGATCTGCCCGGCGCCGTTGCCGGGCAGATCCTGGGCCAGGTATACATAACCGTAGGGTAGCCGGTATTGCACTAACTCTCATCCTTTCCCCGGCGCTGCCGCAGCCCATTAGTTCCTTAGACCGGAATGGGGGCGATCACCTGTGAAGAGACAAACATCCAGGTCACCAGCAGGGCTGACACCAGGGAGCCAAGGTAGATCTTGCCCGTTAGCTGGTAGAACCAGGTCATAATCGGGATGATCAGCACCAGTTTCATGATGATGTGCACCAGGTTGAGCGTAAACGTAGTCATTACCCCGCCGGGTCCGACAAAAGGAATTACGCCAGTGATGAATATGGGCAGGTACTGGGCCAGCACCAGCAGCACCAGCGGGGCGATTATGACAAAGATATTGCTTCCTGACCAGGCGAGAAAGGTGCGCCAAAAAGTGCGCCGCACCGGCCTGGCCAGCCGCCCGTGCAGGAAAGTGCCCAGGAGCAGGAAGCCGGCCAGCAAAAAGGGGAAATAAAGCAAAAACAGCAGGGCCCGGTAAGGCGTGAGATCGCTGGCAAAGGGGAAGATAAAGCGGAAATCAACGATAAAAATACTCTCAAGCAGGTGTTCCAGGCCGTAAGCAAATCCGAACAGGATCAGCCCCAACAGCAGCGTTTTCCCCAGGTTGGCCCCGTTCAGGCCGAATCCTTCAGCCCGGTCGGAGAGCCCCAGTTGCTGCAGGGTCAAGCCCGAGCGGGCCGCCTCCTTTTTATACCACCGCCGGAAGAAAAGAAAGCCGATAATGTTTACCCATAAAAACCACCACACGATTCCGTTAACCATCATGAGGGGAAAAGCCCCGTCAATGGGCACCAGGTAAACGTGAACGGCAAACAATATTAAAATCAGGGGCAGGTAAAAAAGGGAGAGAACCCCGTTGAGCAGCCCCGCCTTAAGGTTGTTTTTTCTGTCCGCCGGCAGGCGGCCGGAAGCGGGACCCTGCAGGGAGGCAAAGAAGGGCGTTTGCAGGAGCAGCAGCCCCAGGGGCAGAAGCGAGGCCAGGCCGGAGACCATCGCCGCCAGGGTGGCCCATTCTTTAAGCGGCCAGATCTGTCTGGCCGGGTCGATCCAGCTCTCTTCCAGCGGGTTCAAAGCGCTTTTCATCCAGAGCAGGGCTTCGGCTATGGAGCCCCGGTGGTGCGATTCCTGCACGTGGGTTATGGCGGGCATGTATACCCGCCGGGCCGAACCGTCGGAAAAGTCACCGTAGGTTACGCCGAACTGCGGATCCCCGGCAGCGATAACCTGCCTGGTTTGGGGGCTGCTCATCCACTGGCTGCTGAAATCGCGCGTTCCGGTCATCCGGTAGCGGTATTCATCATACTTGCCAAAAATCATGAGCATGTTGCGGGGATTGTTTGTCGTTGCCTCGGGGGTGTAGGCAAAACCGGAGATGACCACGGCATTGATCCCCGGATCCTCCAGGGCAGCGGTATAAACCATCTCCGCGCCGAGGCTGTGGCCCATGACGCCGATGGAGCCTTCATCCACAAAGGGGAGAGAGCGCAGGTAATCGATAGACGATTTCGCTCCGTAGGTATGGTCAAAATCGGGATCATCCTGGTTTCCAGGAACGCCGGAGTTGCCCCGCCCGATGGCATCAATGCTAAGGACGACGAAGCCTCGCCGCGCCAGCTCAATACAGTAAGCGTCGGAAGTCTCGCGGTTGTTCTGGTAGCCGTGCACATAAACAATACCCGGCACCGGGCTTTCCGCCAGCGCCTCAAGGGGCCGGAATAGCTTCGCCCGGACCGGGATTCCGTTATAGTTATTATAGATAACGTTGCGCACTTCAACGTTGCCGAAATCTTGCTGCACCAGGGAAGCCAGGACCGTTGCCGCCACCAGCAGAAGCAGGCAGAGCAGAAAAGCCGCCGCTGCCTTCTTCCGGGCGGGCCGTTCAAACAGTACATTTGCGGGCAACATCTTTCACTCCTCTGCTGGTTAATGCCAAATAATTCTGCAATTTGAACTATATTCCTGCAGTATTTGCCTATCTGGTTGTGCAGGGGGCAACAATTCATAATACCGGTAATCGTGAGAAGAGACACCAATATGCCATCCTGTCCAAACAGTATAAAATCACCCCCTGGGTGATTGCCTTTCCGGTGGGAAAGAATTATTATTCTTTAAAAACATTTAAAAAAGCACTATGGCTTTTTTAGGCCTGGCTTAAGGATGATTAAAATGAGGAGGTACTTTTTTGTCCTGGTACTGGCATTGGCCGTGGCGTTGATCGTGACTGCCTGCGGCGGGAGCAAAGAAAACGGCGGCGCCGAACCCGGCGAGTTGGAAGAGGAAACAGGTGATTCCGGCGATGTCGCTGATGAGCCGGTGATTATTGAGGGTGAATGGTATTTCATTGAAGGTGAGTTTCACCAGTTTAATGACCTTAGCTTTATCACCTACTTTAAAGAATATGAAGCCACCTATACTTACGGTGAAGAGGTTTACTATCATACCAAGTACCTTGGGGATGACAAAGTTGGAGGCACAAAGACCAGGCATTTTGCCTTTAAAGTAGAGAGCCCAAGTATGGAACGGCCATCCGAAGCGGAGTTGTGGTTCACAGAAACAGGCGAGCTTGTGCAAGTGGGTGGCCGGGATGAGAAAGGTAAGTTTGTTACCGAAACCGACCCCGATGCCCTGGAGTATTTATATAGTAGCAGTTTTTTTGATCATTACTGTGACCCCTTCGTGAAAGGACCCGAGGAGGTTGAACTTGCGTTTGGAGCTATTTTTACCGATCCCGAAGAGCTCGAAAGGGCCAAAACTGAAAGAGGCTATGTGATTAATGGAGTCAGTTCCCAAAAAAGAGATCTCGGCGCAGGAAAAGTTACGGTTGTCCACTATGATTTTACCACTCCAAGTGTGAGTCAATGCATTTACGAGATAGGGAAAATTGGGGATAAATATTTGATCGTCTATTACGTTGAAAAATACGGCGGCGGCGACGTAGAGCTGAAAGTGACAAAGGCTGTTCCCTTTAAATAACTGCAGCCGGCCGCCGGCAGACCGGCATCAAATGGAGGTATTGAACTACTTCATAGCCTCTTTATCAATAGTGAGCCAGGGAGATACGATCCCGGCTCACTTTTTTTAAACCTGTGCATTTCCCCTGTGCTCGATGAATTAAAAGAACAATACCTACAGTGCCTTGACACGATCGGCAGAGTAAAAAAAGTGGATTCATGACAAAAGTAATGTTACAATAAAAAAAAATAGTATCCTGACCGATTAAAGGTAACCCTTCCGAAAGGAAGGTGCGCACAAAGCCATGGGTCTAAAGTTCGGGTACGAACCATGACCGCCAGGCCGCCGAAGTCGGGATTGTTTATTTTGTACCGGGATATATTCTCGTTTCCCACTTCCGTCCCGGCTATCATGGATTGCGTATTAATACTAATGATGGAGGAAGTGGTATGAGTAAAAAAGTAGTTGTGTTCCTGCTGGTGTTTCTCCTGGTTGGGTGCGGCGCGGTATTGGCCAACGGAGGTATGACGATCCTTACCGGTGACGAAAACGGCGATGAAACCGGCGATGAAACCGAAAACGAGACCGGAGACGAGACCGGAGACGAAACCGGGGATGAGAGCGAAGACGAAACCGGAGAAGAGACCGGTGATGAGACAGGCGATGAAACCGGTGACGAAACCGGGGAAGACGGCGAAGAAGGCGACGGCGGCCCCCCGCCCTGGACTCCTGATCACGCCAGGGAACACTGGGAGTGGTCACAGTCCGGTGACGAAGGCCCGCCTCCCTGGGCCCCGGCCCATGCCCGGGAGCACTGGGAATGGTCGCAGTCCGGGCAGGAAGGTCCTCCGCCCTGGGCCGCTGCCAAGGGCAAGGGGAAGGGAAATGACAAAAATCTGGACAAGAATAACGGCGGCGATCCAGGGGATGAAGATGTAGAAGGGGAGGACGACTGACCTTTTGCCCTAAATCTTCCAAGTTCTCAACTGCCCGATGATCCACAGTGAATGTCCGGGAACAGAACAGCGCAGCTTAAACGGCAGCGCTGTTTTTTTATCCGAGTCAAGGGGAAAAGGCTGGGTGTTTAGGCCGCCCTCTTACAAGGGATAGGCACGGCAAACATAAAAAGGTTGAGCGGCAAAACTTTGGAGCTGCCATGATTTGATGAAATTTCAGTATCATCGGCGGACATTAAAAGTTTGCCGGAGAAACGGTATAAAATCACCCCTGGGGTGATTGCCATTCCGGTGGGAAAGAATTATTATCCATTTAAAATAAAAATAAAAACATTTAAAAAAACAAGGGCTTTTTAGGCCTGGTTGAAGGAGGATTAAAATGTTGAAGGAGGATTAAAATGAGGAGGTACTACTTTTTTGTTCTGATCCTGGCATTGGCCGTGGCGTTGACCGTAACTGCCTGCGGCGGGGACAAAGAAAACGGCGGCGCCGAACCCGGCGGGTTGGAAGGGGAAACAGGTGATTCCGGCAAAGAGCCGGTGATTACCAAGGGAGAATGGTATTTCGTTGACGGTGAGTTTCATAAATTTACTGATCTAAGCTTTATCGCTTACTTTAAAGAATTCGAAATAACCCTTTATGATGAGTTTTTTTCAGAAACCTGTTACCTTCATTCCAAGTACCTTGGGGATGATACAGTTCTTGGCACAAAGACCGGGCATTTTGCCATAACAGCGTCGAAAGAGGAAGATGGACAGAAGACGTTAGAAGGGTATGTGGAGCTGTGGTACACAGAAACAGGTGAGCTTGTGCAAATGGGGATGCCGGGAAGGGAAGAGTTGGTCATCGAAAACAGCCCCGATATGATAAATGAAAGGGCGCAGGATATTATCGACGAATTCAATCTAGCTCAATTCTTGATGTATCACGGTCTGTTTGAAGAGGAGCATGAAAAAGGGTATGCAGCTCTTTTTAACGACCCCGAGTTTTACGCCAGTAAAGTCGCTGATAGTGCGTATGTGATCAATGAAATCAGTTCCCAAAAAAAAGATTTCGGCGCAGGAAAAGTTACCGTTATCCACTATGATTACGCCTTTTCGGATTCGTCGTATAGTTTTATCAACGATATAGCGAAAATTGGGGATAAATATATGTTCGTCTATATCCATGATAAAATGGAAGACGTAATCGAGTTTACTGTGACGCGGGCTGTTCCCTTAAAATAACCGCAGCCGGTCCGCCGGCAGGCCGGCATCAATTGGAGGTATTGAACTACTATATATCCTCTTTATCAATAGTGAGCCAGGGAGACGGTGACCCTGGCTCACTTTTTTTGAACCTGTCACATTGCAGTATTTCTGCTATCACATAGGGGCATACAAGTTCATATACTAGGGTATATCAGCTTGACGGAGGCGTTTTTGATGAATGCCCATCAATATTGCCGTATCAAAAGAAAAATAAAAAAATGTATCGAAGAAAAGGCAAGAAATATCCGCAGCCTGAGCTGCGACCGGGATCGGGTTGGCGTCTGCGGCTTAAGCGTTGACGAGAGTACGCTTTCCCCGGTAAAAACAGATATGCATCGTGTTGTGGCCACGCTTCCCAGCGCCAGCACCCATTCGCAGATAGGGAAGCTCTTTGGAGCCGTTTTAAATATATTCACCAATTCGGGCATAAACTTTCAGCTACTTTTTAATAATCCTTCAACGCAAACCATGTATCTTGATAAAATCATCTTCGGTTCCATCGTTTTTCCCAGGGAAATTCCCCAAAACTATTTGGAGAGCGTGCTAATTAGAATAAGAAAGAACGCTACTATTGTTGATAGCGGGGAACCTGGAGTGGTAGTAAATCTCAATACTGCTTTTCCCGATGCTTCTTCTGTTGTACTCACCCAAAACCCGACCGTTACGGGTGGCTTTACCATTTTTAACGTCAGAACGCTGGGCTATGCATCAATCGATTTTGACGGGCGCATTGTGGTTGCCCCCCAGACCAATCTAGTTGTGGAACATTTATTCGATGACTTCCCGCTGGATCACAGTGTCAATTTCCGGTCAACCATAATCTGGTATGAGTTGTAATCAGAACAGCAAGCAGTTTTGGCCTTTACCGTGTCTAGTCCATGGAAGTAATATAGAAAGGGCCTTTTTTTGTCTCCAAAAGCTTTGACCCAGACCGCGCCTATTCAATAATTTAGTAGACTGAAAATCTTCCAGGGTGTTATAATATAGAAAAAAAATGGGCATGGGTGGATAGTGAACTTGTGGATCACTATCCAAAAAGGGTGATTTTTATGGATAAAAATAATCAACTGCTCCTTGAGCGGATTACTATTAACCCCGATGTGATGGTGGGCAAGCCTACAATCAGGGGGCTAAGAATCACTGTTGGGCAAATACTAAAAGCTCTGTCGGGGGGTCTTACTCAGAACGATCTTCTTGAAGATTACCCGGAACTAGAACCGGAAGATATTCAGGCTGCATTGCTATACGCCGCTGAACGGGTCGGAGAGGAACGCGTTTTTAAGATTGACACAGGGGTCTGATTATGAGCGAAAGCCAGCTAAAATTTCTTGTCGATGTCGGAGTTGGTATTAAGTAGAATCCTGGCTTATTGAACAAGGATATGATACCAAAAGTATTAGAAACATTGATCCCAGAATGCCAGACCAAAAGATCTTAAAAATAGCAGTACACGAAAATCGCATGGTGCTTACCATGGATAAAGACTTTGGAGATCTTGTTTACAACTCCGGCTTACCGCATGCCGGAGTTTTACTATTACGCGTTGAGGACTATAGCGCTAAAGAAAAATTGGCCCTGGTAGAAAAAATTCTAAGGAAGTACCGGGACCATATTCATGGCAAGTTCTGTGTGTATAAAGATAACAAACTAAGGATCAGACCTTAAGGCCCTGACTTATGAAAGTTTATGCTTACGTGCTGCTCTCTGTGCTGCTGTGTTAATATTTAATAAATAAACAAAGCATTGCCGGGAGGAAGTGCTCAAGATGAGGACGTTGCTGAAAAATGGCCGGGTGATTGACGGAAGCGGCCGGCCTGCATTTGAAGGATCGGTGATTATTGAAGGAAAGAAGATTGCCCGGGTAATCGAGGGGCCCTGTCCCTCGGATTTTGATGGAGAAGTGGTTGATTGCACCGGCCTGACCATCGCGCCGGGCTTCATTGATGCCCACTCGCACAATGACTGGTTTGCCGCGCGGCAGGATCCGATCCCTTATTTTAAGCCCTTTGCCGAGCAGGGGATTACTACGCAGGTCGTGGGCAACTGCGGCTTTTCACCGTTTGGATACGAGGCGGGGACGCCTCACCTGGCGCTTATCGGCGGCGGGCTTTTCCAGGCCGGGGAGGCCGGGAGTGATTTTGGCTCTTTTGCCGGCTGGCGGGAGGCGGCGGAGAAGAAGACCCCCCTTAACCTGGCGCCGCTCCAGGGGCATGGCACGATCAGGACGGGGATCTGTGGCTACGAGAACCGCCCCTTGACCAGAGATGAGCTGGCCCGGCGCGATAGTGTCCTGGAGCAATCGCTGGAGCAGGGTGCCTTTGGAGCTTCCTTCGGGTTGATGTATGAACCGGATCGCTACGCCACGGCAGAGGAGCTGGAAAGTGCCGCGCGCATTGTGGCGAAATACAATGGCATTTTAACCGTGCATGCCCGCGCCCTTTCGGCCGCCTCCACCTCGTACAGCCCCCCGTTTGGCGGCCGGCCCCACAATCTCCGGGCCCTGGATGAGATGATGGCCCTGGCCAGGCGCACCGGGGTTAAGTTGCAATATTCGCATCTTATCTTTGTCGGGGAATCCTCGTGGAAAACAGTCGATGAGAGCCTCGAGCTGATTGACCGGTTCCGCGCGGAGGGGTACGATTTTGCCTATGATCTTTATTCCATGACCTTCGGGGTTTCGGTAATTACGGTGGTCTTGCCAAGCTGGTATCTCTCCATGCCCCCGGCGAAGCGCTCCAGCCCGTGGGCCAGGCTGCGCCTGGCTGCGGAGGTAAGCCTGACCAAAAAGATCCTCGGTTTCGGCTTTGAGGATATTATGATTGCCTGGATTGGCGAAGGTTACGAGGCGTTGTGCGGCAAGCGCGTCTCCGAGATTGCCAGGGAGTGGAAGATGTCAGAACTTGATACCTATATTAAACTGGTTGAGCTTAGCCAGGCCCGGGGCAGGGTCAATATGTACAAGTATTATCATGAGGACATCGTCACCAGGCTAATCCGCCACAAGCCTTCCCTTTTCATGACCGATGCCTGGATTGAGGAAAAAGGGGTCCAGAATGCCTCTGCCTACGGAGCCTACCCGAAGTTCCTGGCCCTTTCACGAGAGGGCCGCGGCCTTCCACTCGAGGAAACTGTTAACAAGATGACAGGGGCGGTAGCCGACAGGTTTTCACTTAAAGGCAGGGGCTACCTGAGGGAAGGCTGCGCTGCGGATATCACTGTCTTCAATGCCGCCACGGTGGCCCATAATGGCGACGAACCGGTTCGCCCCAGGGGCATAGAGTATGTCTACATCAACGGTAAGAAGGTTGTCAGCGGAGGCCTCGCCGATGAATCCACCATGGAGGGCAGCGGCACTGTCCTGCAGAGGGATTCATCTTCGGTATAGAGAATCGAGGTTTTCCTGTTGGCAGGTGTTCTTCTCCCGCTGTTTAAGTCAACATCGCCAGGTTGAAGAAGCGATCAGTACTTTTTACCTTAACAGAACATAAAGATTCAGTGCGGTAATCATAGCAAGCCTATATCGTCCTTGCGGTGCAGCCGTCTCATTGACCGGCCGGCGCCGCGGATCCGTAAATTCCCTCTCCCCTGGTGGGAAAGGGCCAGGGAGAGGGGGAAAAATCGTAGCTTTAGAGGTAGACATACCGGGTCCGGGGCATTGCCTGGCTAGCCAATCTATGCTACTATGTGTAGAGATTGCTAAAAGTGGCCAACCAGAAAAGAAAGGAGTAGAGGTGAAGTGAGTAGAGAAAAACTGTTTCACCTGGTCGGTCTGCTTTTAATCGTGTTGTTGCTTTTGGTGGCGGTCGGATGTGGGGCCCCGGAAGAGGAAGCGGGGGAAGAACAGTCCGGGGATGAACCCGCGGGTGAAGAAGAAGCCGGTGAAACTGAAAACGGGGAAACGGCTGCTGAAGGGTACTTTTATCCGCGCATCTTTGAGGGGACGCTGCGCCTTTCCACGGGCGAAGTGATCACCGGGATTAATCCTTCTGAATCGGTTCCGGGCTTTACCCATGAATTAACCCCGGATTATACTTACAATGGGGAATTAAAGTGGATCGTCACCGAAAACGACCCCTTGGCCGTAGAATGGGCCGAGCTGACCTTTGAAGTGGAAGATCACTACCTCGAGGAAACAGATGAAGATTTCATGATCGAGTTTAATATCCGCATCGAAGACTTCTTCGACAACAACCCGGCCTCGGGCCCCGGTATCAATTCGTATGAACTCGATATCGTGGAAAATGTGCGCGGCTTTGAGATCGCCATCTCCCGGATCACGCTGGGCAAGCAGCAGGAAAGCACGGAGGGCAAGTTAATCGACTTTGTCGCCCTGGAAGTGCAAATGCGCAACACCAGGTAAGGGAACGATCGGGCGTAGGATCGATTGACGAGAATGCTGTTCAGGGGGCAGTACTGCCCCTTATTAACTATTAACCAACTTTCTTATACCCGCGGGTAATTGCCGCCGCATACAGTTTTCAGGAGGCTTTGCTTCGCGGGATTTTATTTTGGACAGGATGCCTCACATGGCGATACCGGCGATAAAGATCGCCGGCATTTAAAGCAAAAGCGCATTGCACGCTTTAAAGAGCCGGGGAAAAGCTGATAAAATTATTCAGAATAGTGATTATTTATGTTATAATAGGACAAACTCCCGGGACAATTCTGCCTCTATGAAATTTCAAAGGAGGTTGTTCTACAGTGGATGTAAACCAGATCAAGCGCATTCTGGTCGTCGGCGCAGGGAACATGGGGCACCAGATTTCCCTGGCCTGTGCCCTGGCGGGCTTTAAAACCAACTGCTGCGACAGCAGCAAGACCCAGCTTAAGAAGGCGGAAGCTTTTGTCCAGAGCTATCTGCCCGGACGGGTGGCTAAGGGCAAACTGACGGAAGAGGCGGCCAAAGCCGCGGCAAAAAACCTTCGCTTTTACAGCAACCTGGAGGAAGCCGCCGCGGAGGCGGATTTTGTGATCGAGGCGGTTACGGAAAAGCTCGACTTGAAAAGAGAGGTTTTTAAGCAGTTGGACCGGCTCTGCCCGAAGCATGCCATCCTGGCTACCAACAGCTCGTTTTTCGTCAGCTCCCTTTTGGCCAGAGTGACCGAACGGCCCGGGCAGGTCTGCAACATGCACTTTTTCAATCCCGCTTTAGTGATGAAATGCGTGGAGGTGGTGCAGGGGCCCCATACCTCCGCGGAAACCGCGGCGGCGGCCATGGCCCTGGCCAAAAAGCTGGGCAAGGTGCCGGTGCTGCTGCATAAAGAAATTTACGGCTTTCTGGTTAACCGCATCCTCGCCCGTATTACCGAAGAAGCCCTGTTTTTACTGGACACCGGCGTCGCCTCTGCAGAGGATATCGACAGCGCCGTGGTCAATGCCCTGGGCCACCCCATGGGACCTTTCCGGCTGATGGACTTAACCGGTATAGACTTAAGTTATCATATCAGCATGGAGCGCTACCGGAGAACGGGAGACCCCAAAGACAAACCTTCGCCCACTGTAGTGGAGAAATATGTTAAAGGGGAGTGGGGGCGCAAGACCGGGCGCGGTTTTTATCGTTACGACGACGACAAGTAATGAACAGGCTACCCCCGGCATAGTATTGATACCAGCATGATCCTTGAGGGGGTATATTGTGTTCGCGGAATGGACTACCTTAAGCGGGGAAGAGGTTTGCCGCCGCCTGGACCTGGACCCCACGCGCGGCTTGCCGGAAGGGGAGGTCCAGCGCCGCCGGCAACGCTGGGGTGAAAATATCCTGGCCGGGGCTCCCCGCCTTTCTATACTGGCCCTGTTATTAAACCAGTTTAAAGATTTTATGGTCCTTGTTCTTTTAGGAGCGACGCTGTTATCCGCCCTGCTGGGCGAATACAGCGACGCTCTTACTATTATTATCATTGTCTTGATTAACGCCGGCCTCGGGCTGATCCAGGAATACCGGGCCGAGCGTTCCCTGGCCGCCCTCAAAAAGCTGGCCGCCCCCCGGGCCAGGGTGCTCAGATCAGGAGAAATCAGGCTTATCCCGGCGCGGGAAGTGGTGCCCGGTGATCTGGTTTTCCTGGAAGCGGGCGACCGCGTCAGTGTTGATTTGCGCCTGCTGGCCACGCAGTCGCTGGCGATCAACGAGGCCGCCCTCACCGGGGAAGCTGAAGCGGTGCTCAAGCGCTCCGCGCCGCTGCCCGCGGCTGCGGGAACGCCCGGAGACGCTTATAATATGGCCTTCAGCGGCACCGAAGTGCTTACCGGACGCGGGCAGGGCGTGGCCGTGGCCACGGGCATGAATACGGAGATCGGTCAAATCGCCCATCTCATGGAAAGTGCCGAGCAGACCGCCACGCCGCTGCAGCAGCGCCTGGAACGGCTGGGCAAGATCCTGGTGGTTGCCTGCCTCGGGATTTGCGTGGGTGTAAGTCTTCTGGGCGTGGCGCGGGGTGAGCCCCTCTACGCCATGTTTATGTCCGGGATCAGCCTGGCCGTGGCGGCCATTCCCGAAGGGCTGCCGGCCATCGTCACCGTAGCCCTGGCCCTGGGGGTGCAGCGCATGATCCGCCGCCGCGCCATCGTCCGCCGCCTGCCGGCGGTGGAAACCCTGGGGTCGGCATCGGTAATCTGCTCCGACAAAACAGGAACACTTACGGAGAACCGCATGAGTGTAAGCCGGCTTTATTGCGGCGGCAGCCTCTATAAAGTGGAAAAAGGCAAATTCCTGCGCCAGGAAGAGCGGGGCTGGGCCGGGGCCGGCCGGGCCGGCGCGGCAGATTTAAAGTTCGCTCTTTCCATTGCCGCCCGCTGTAATAACGCCTACCTGGAAAAGGGAAAGCCCAAAGGCGATCCTACCGAAGTGGCCCTGCTGGAGGCGGCCCGCCTGGCCGGAATTAAGGAAGCCGGCCAGGATCCGCGCCGCAAGCGGGAATTTCCCTTTACATCGGAGCGTAAAATGATGAGCGTGATCTGGAAAGAAGAGAACGGCCGCGACCGGTTGCTGTTAAAAGGGGCGCCGGAGCTGGTGCTGGAGCGATGCCGTTACATCGCGGGCGGAGGGCGGGTGCAGAATTTAGACCAGGCCCGGCGGAGGGAGCTGCTGGAGCAGGTGGAGCGCCTGGCTTCACTGGGGCTGCGCGCCCTGGCCGTGGCTTACCGCGATCTGCCGGCCGGTCCCGCCCCGGAAGAGCCGCAGCAGGCGGAGAGGGAACTGGTCTGGGCGGGCCTGCTGGGCCTTGAAGATCCGCCCCGCCCGGAGGTGCTTCCGGCCATCCGCCTCTGCCGCCGCGCCGGTATACGCGTCATTATGATCACCGGCGACCATCGCGCCACTGCCGAAGCGATAGCCCGCCGCCTGGAAATACTCAGGCCGGGCGGAAAGATTATCACGGGTCAAGAGATGAATAATATGGACGACCGTGAACTGCTGCGGCAGATTGGGCAGGTGCAGGTTTTCGCCCGCGTCAGCCCGGCCCATAAGCTGCGCATCGTGCGGGCGTTGAAATCGCAGCGTGAAGTGGTGGCCATGACCGGGGACGGGGTTAACGACGCCCCGGCCATCAAGGAGGCGGATATCGGTATCGCCATGGGGCGGACGGGGACGGATGTGACCCGGGAAACGGCGGATTTAATCTTAAGTGACGACAATTTTAGCACTATTGTCGCCGCCGTGGAAGAAGGCCGCAATATCTACGACAACATCCGCAAATTCATCCGCTTTCTTCTGGGCTGCAACACCGGTGAAGTTCTGACCATGGCCCTGGCCATTTTGGTAGGGCTGCCGCTGCCGCTGCGGCCAATCCAGATTTTATGGATCAACCTGATTACCGACGGCCTGCCCGCCCTGGCCCTGGGGGTGGATGCTCCGGAAGAAATGCTGATGCACCAGCCGCCCCGCGGCCGCCATGAGGGAATTTTTAGCGGCGGGTTGTGGCTCAAACTCATTGTCAGGGGAGTGCTCATCGCCGCGATGACGGTAGGCGTTTTCACCCTGGTGCTGTCAGGAGGCGACCTGGTCAAAGCCCAAACCGTGGCTTTTGCCACGTTGATTACCGCCCAGTTGTTTTACGTTTTCGACTGCCGCAGCAGCGGCAAACCTTTTCAAAAAAGCTCCCGCCCTCCCAACTGGTACCTCGTAGGGGCAGTCCTCTCTTCCACCGCCTTGATGCTTGCCGTGATTTACCAGCCATTCTTAAGCGGATTTTTTTATACTGTTCCGCTGGCCCTGGCCGACTGGGCGCTGATTGGAGCTGCGGGAATCATGCCTACCCTCCTGGATGGCGCTTTATTCTTCTTTAGCAGCGGCCTGCCCCGGTTTGCGAACCAAAAGGCGAAATTACGCTAGTTTGCCTTGAGATCAGCTTCATTTGATGTTAAGATTAAGAAGAACTTCTGGATATTTTTACGCCTGAAAGGAATCATAAATTGACTAACAGTATGACCGGTTACGGCCGGGGCAGCGGTTCGAAGAACGGATATGGCTTTCTTGTGGAGATGCGCTCGGTGAATCATCGCTACACCGACCTGGTGCTGCGCCTGCCGCGGGAGCTGTACGCCCTGGAAGATCGCATTCGCCGGCGGATTCTGGACCAGGTCAAGAGGGGCCGTGTGGAAGTAAGCATTATCCTGGAAGAGACCCCGGCGGGAACCCAGGCCGTTGAGGTGAACCAGGATCTGGCCGAAGCCTATCTCGAGGCGCTGCGCCAGCTTTCCCGCCGGCTTGACTTGCCCATGGAGGTGGGGCTGGATACCCTGGTGGGGCTGCCGGATGTGCTGAGCCTGCGAGGCATGGTTTTACCCGTTGATCTGGTCTGGCCGGCCCTGGAGGAGGCGCTGGACGAGGCGCTGTCCCTGCTCCTGCAGCAGCGTTCAGCCGAGGGAGCCAACCTGGCCGCAGATTTACTGGAGCGCTGCCGGCTGGTCCGGGAGATGATTCACACCGCCGCTGCCCGCGCCCCTGAAGCCCAGGAGGAGTGCCGCAGGAGGATGCAGCGCAAATTTGCCGAATACATGGCCGGGCAGTTTGAAGAGAACCGGGTTTTGATGGAATGCGCCCTGCTGGTGGAGCGGATGGGTATTGACGAAGAGCTGGTGCGGCTGCAAAGCCACCTGGACGCTTTTGAGAAAACCCTGGGGACGCCGGGACCGGTAGGCCGCAAACTGGACTTTGTGGCCCAGGAAATGTTCAGAGAGGTGAACACTATCGGGTCCAAAGCGGGTGATTACGGCCTGGCCGCCCTGGTGGTGGATTTAAAGGCTGAACTGGAAAAAATACGGGAACAAATACAAAACATCGAGTGAAGGAGGTTGCCATATGTCCATCAAACTGATAAATATCGGGTTTGGAAATATTGTCTCGGCCGGGCGGATTATCGCCATTGTCAGCCCTGAATCTGCTCCCATTAAGAGGGTGATTAGCGAAGCCCGGGACCGGGGTACCCTCATTGATGCTACATACGGGCGGCGAACCCGGGCGGTTATCGTCGCCGACAGCGGCCACATTATTCTATCAGCGGTCCAGCCGGAAACAGTAAAACACCGCCTGCAGGCCCGGGAAACCGTTGCCGCCGAAGATGCGGAATGAACGTTTTTCCGGGAGGCCGCTAGATGAAAAAGGGATTGTTAATCGTATTATCCGGCCCGTCAGGGGTGGGTAAAGGTACCGTTTGCCGCTCTTTGCAGGCCCGCATGCCCGGGCTGTGCTTTTCCGTATCGGCAACAACGCGGCCGCCCCGCCCCGGGGAAATCGAGGGCCGAGATTACTATTTTTTAAGCGATGATCATTTTCAACGGTTGCTGGCGGAAGGTGCATTCCTGGAATGGGCCCTGGTGCACGGCCGCCACTATGGCACTTTGAAAGATAAGGTTTCAAAAGTGCTGGCCTCCGGTAACGACCTGCTGCTGGAAATTGACATCCAGGGAGCGGAGCAGGTCCGCCGGCAGATGCCGGAAGCGGTGACCATCTTCATGGCTCCACCGTCCATGGCGGCGCTGGAGCAAAGAATCATCGGGCGCGGCACCGAGGATGCCGTAAAAATCCGGCAGCGCCTGGAAGCAGCCCGCCGTGAAATGGAAGCATACCGCAACTATGAATACCTGGTAGTGAACGATGAGGTGGAAGCGACCGCAGCCTTGCTGGCATCGATTATTCAATCTGAAAAATGCCGGGTAAGCCGGGGCGCCCGCCCGCCTGTACAGGAGGTGAGCGAATAATGATTTATCCTTCCATTGACGACCTTTTGGATAAGGTAGACAGCAAATATACCCTGGTAATTGCCGCGGCCAAGCGGGGGCGCCAGATCCGCGATGGCAGCAAACCGGCGGTTGAATGCCCTTCGCGTAAAGAGGTGACCATTGCTTTGCACGAAATCGCCGCCGGTAAGATTGAATACGAGCGCACGTGCAACGGCCTCAAGTAGGAGGTTTTACCGTGCAGAGGGTACTTTTGGGGATTACCGGGGGTATCGCCGCTTATAAAGCGGCGGAACTGGCCCGGCTGTTCATCCGTGCCGGTTACCCGGTCCAGGTGGTCATGACCGCCGCAGCGACAAAGTTTATTACCCCTTTAACCTTTGAGACCATTACCGGAAATAAAGTGGCCCTCGATCTTTTCGGCGGCCCCATTGAGGGGCGGGTGCGCCATATTTCGCTGGCCGATGGGGCCGAAATAATGGTAGTGGCACCCGCTTCGGCCAATACACTGGCCAAAATGGCCCACGGCATCGCCGACAATTTGCTGACCACCCTCTTCCTGGCGGTCCGGTGCCCGGTGGTGCTGGTGCCGTCCATGAACGAGGCCATGTACGCCCACCCGGCAGTCCAGAAAAATATACAAATGTTGCGTGATATGGGTTGCCACATTATGGAGCCGGAGGCGGGAGAGTTGGCCTGCGGGGTGGTCGGTAAGGGGCGCCTGCCGGATCCGTCCGATATTTTCTGCTTTGTCCGGGCCGTGCTGTCTCCCAAGGATTTTCGCGGGGTGCGGGCCCTGGTTACGGCCGGGCCGACACGGGAACACTTTGATCCGGTGCGCTTCATCAGCAACCCTTCCTCCGGGCGGATGGGGTATGCCATGGCCCGGGCTCTGTCCGAGCGGGGCGCCGCGGTGACCCTGGTTAGCGGCCCCTGCAGCCTGAACTGCCCGGCGGGCGTGGAGCGCATCGAGGTCTGCACGGCTGAAGAAATGTACCATGCAGTTTTAGCTCGTTTCGCAGAGTGCCACCTGGTGATTAAAGCTGCGGCTGTGTCAGATTTCCGCCCGGCCACGGTGGCGCCGCAAAAAGTTAAGAAAGACGCCGGGGCGGAAACAGTGCGCCTGGAAAACACCCCCGATATTTTAAAAGAGCTGGGGCGGCGCAAGCAAAACCAGGTCCTGGTGGGCTTTGCCGCGGAAACGGAGCAGGCGGAAGCCCATGGGCGGGAAAAACTGGAGAAGAAAAATTTGGATTTAATCGTGGTCAACGATCTTACTGCGGCCGGGGCGGGGTTTGCCTCGTTAACCAACCGGGTTTCGCTGATTAACCGTTCCGGCGCGGTGGAGCATCTGCCGCTGATGGAGAAAGAAACCCTGGCCCATCATATTCTGGATCGCATTGTGGCCTTGCTGCCGCGCTAGAGCGGCAGATCCCATAATAGCCCCACCAGTCTTGGTGTAACCAGTATTTCTACCAGCGCTGCAATCATGAGAAGAATGGTGACCAGGGGCAGCACGGTTAAAGTTTCTTTCCAGATATAAATAAAGCTTTCCAGGCGGGTTTTCCCCGGCAGGGGCGAGGCTACACAATGATACCCGAATTTTAAGCCCAGGGCGCCGCAGAGGAAAAAGGCGAACAGCTCAAAGATGCCGTGCGGCGCTATCCCCAAAAGAAGCAGGGGCAGAAGCGGAAGCCCTGCGTCTGCGGCCTGGGAGGCGGCGGTGCCGAGCATGGCGCCGTTAAATATCAGAGTCAGCATGGGCATAATTCCGGCCACAGCACCCAGAAGCAGCATTTGGGCCACGGCTAAAAAGTTATTCATAAACAAAAGCATTATACCGGTGGCCGGACTTTGTTCCAGGATAGTGGAAAACAGCTCCTGCAACTGCTCCATCTGGGTGCTGGTAAGCTGATCGAGCGGCTCAATGGGCGTTCCGGTTACGGCGTAGAAAAAGATACCGCTGAGGAGAAAAATGATTATGGCCATATACAGCCAGCTACGATTTTGCCTGATCACCTGTCCGGCCGGTTTAAACAGCGTAAACATGGCCTCCGCCTTTCAGATTGTTTCCGGCAGGGTCAGCCTGCCGGGATTAATCCAATCTTACCAGAAGATAATACTACGGTAAAGATATGCGCCAGTACGCCGAAATACTGATCGATTTAGTCAGTGATGCCGTGGACAGGCCTTTTCATTACCGCATTCTACCGCACCTGCAGGGAAAAGTGCAGCCGGGATGCATGGTGGCGGTTCCTTTCGGGAACAAGCGCTACCGCGGTTTTGTCCTGCGGCTGTTAAAGGCTCCCGAGGTAGCCGCGGTGAAAGATATCGCCGCCCTGGAGACAGCGGAACCCCTTCTCAACCACGAGCAACTGGCCCTGATTGCCTGGCTCTCGCACCGCTATTTCTGCCGTAAAATTGAAGCGCTGCATGCCCTGGTTCCTGCTTTGCTGCGGCAGGGGCGCCGCCCGGCCCGGCTGCAGGTTTTTGCCCTGGCCCCCTGCATTGAGCCGGAAGATTTTAACCGGGCGCCGGCCCAGAGGCGGGCGGTGGAGATACTGAAAACCAGGGGGCCGCTGCCGCGCAGTGAACTGGCCCGCCTGGGTGTAAAAAGCCATGTCTTTCGCGTTTTAGAAGAAAAAGGCATTATCCGTGCTGTGGATGAGGTGGCGCTGGCGAAGCGGGAATCTGTCGCTGCTGTCACCCCCACGGAGCCGCTGCCGCTAAAGGAGAGCCAGCAGCACTGCTATGATCGGTTGATTGCCGCCCTGGACAGCCGGCGCTGCAGCAAGCTGCTCCTGCACGGCATCACCGGCAGCGGCAAGACAGAAATATACCTGCAGGGGATCGCCCACTGCCTGGCCCAGGGCCGAAGCGCCCTGGTCATGGTGCCGGAGATTGCCCTGACTCCCCAGATGATCGAGCTGTTCCAGGGGCGCTTTCCCGGGCGGACGGCGGTGCTGCACAGCCGGCTCACTCCCTCTGAAAAGAGCAGGCAATGGCTGCGCATCTGCTCCGGCGAAGCCGATGTAGTGCTGGGAGTACGCTCCGCCGGCTTTGCCCCCCTGAAGAAGCCGGGTTTGATCGTGCTGGACGAGGAGCATGACCACAGTTACAAGCAGGAAGACGCGCCGCGCTATCACGCCCGGGAGGTGGCCTGGTGGAGGGCACGCTACCACGGCGCGGTCCTGGTTCTGGGCAGCGCTACCCCTTCCCTGGAGAGCTATTACGAGGTAGAGCAGGGAAAGGCCGGGCTGTTGCGGATGGAAACCAGGGTTACCCCCTACCAGCGCCCGGCGGTGCAGGTTGTTGACATGCGGCAGGAGTTGAAACAGGGGCACCGCCGTATTTTTAGCCGGCCTTTGCTGGAAGAGTTGAACCGCGTCCTGGAGCGGGACGAGCAGGCCCTTCTTTTTTTAAACCGGCGCGGCTTCGCCAGCTTTGTCCTTTGCCGCGAGTGTGGCTTCGTGGTCCGCTGCCCCTCCTGTGCTGTTTCGCTAACCCTGCACCTGGACCAGGATCACATGGTCTGCCACTACTGCTCCCACGAATCTCCGGTTCCGCAAACCTGCCCCTCTTGCGGCGGCATTCGCATCCGTTATTTTGGTGCGGGCACGCAGCGGGTAGAAAACGAGGTTAAAGAGCTTTATCCCGGCGTGGCCTTAATCCGCATGGACAGCGATACCACCTCTACGCGCGGCGCTCACCAGCGCCTCTACCGGCAATTCCGCGAAGGAAAGGCGAAAATTTTAATCGGGACACAGATGATTGCCAAGGGCTTTGACTTCCCCAAAGTAACCCTGGTTGGCGTGATTACCGCCGATACAACCTTAAACCTGCCCGACTTCCGCGCGGCGGAGCGCACTTTTCAGCTCCTGACCCAGGTGGCCGGCCGTGCCGGCCGCGGCTCGCGGCCGGGCAAAGTAATTATCCAGACCTATCACCCCGACCATTACAGCATCAAAACTGCGGCGGAGCAGGATTACGAAGCCTTTTACCGCCTTGAGCTGGAGAATCGCCGCCAGTTGGGCTATCCGCCCTTCAACGACCTGATCCGCTTCCTTTTCACCGGTACCGAGGAGTCCGCTGTCTGGGAAGCGGCCGCCTCCTTTACCCGGTTGCTGGAGCCTCTGCGCGGCCAGGTGGAGCTGCTTGGGCCGGCGCCGGCGCCGCTGCAGCGGTTAAAAACTTACTACCGTGTTCAAACTATTCTTAAAGGTAAGAAACTTGGCGCCTTGGCCCCGCGGCTGCGGAACGAAGCAAGGGCTTTCCGGATGACGAAAACGGAAACGCCGGTGCGCCTGGCGGTGGATTTCAATCCGCAGGTGGTGCTATAATGAAACGGAGGTCGGAAGTCGGAAGTCAGAGGTCAGAAGCCAGAATTCAGGAGTCAGGTGCGGGGAAGCAGGCTTTGGTGCCCCCTCTCCCTAACCCTCTCCCACCAGGGGAGAGGGAATGGCCGGGTTCCGGCGTTGGTTAGTAAATAAAGGTATTTTGTTATAATTTTTTCTCCTGTATCTTGCCTCCCTCCATAATTAAGGGAGTAGCTTAAATATAAAGTAAAGATGCAATAGCCTGTTAGACTGTCAGAAGTGGGAGGAAAAGCACACATGGCCTTGCGGCGGATTGTCACATTAAATAACAGTATTTTAAGAGAAAAGGCGCAGCCGGTGGCGAAAATTAACAGTGCCATTGTCAGGCTGCTGGATGATATGGTGGAGACCATGATCGAGGCGAAGGGCGTCGGGCTGGCCGCGCCGCAAATCGGCCTGTCAAAACAGTTAATTGTGGTGGATGCCGGGGATAATCACTATTTACAACTGGTAAACCCGTGCATTGTTGAAAGAACTGGAAGCTGCCTGGACGTGGAAGGGTGCCTGAGCATTCCCGGAATATACGGTGAAGTAGACCGTGCGGCCAAAGTGGTGGTAACAGCCCTGGATAAAGACGGAAAGGAAGTCCGTTTAGCGGCGGAAGGTTTTCTGGCCCGGATCTTGCAGCATGAAATTGACCATCTTAAAGGGATCTTGTTTATTGACCGGGCTGCGCGCCTGCTCGATCCCGAGGATCTACAAAATCAAGACCGGGAGGAGAAAAAATGAAGCTAATCTTTATGGGGACCCCGGATTTTGCTCTGCCTTCCCTGGAGATGCTCCGGCAGAGCCGGCATTGCCTGGAAGCCGTGGTTACCCAGCCTGATCGCCCCCGGGGGAGGGGAAAAAAGGTTCTTTCCCCGCCGGTCAAAGAGTGGGCTCTCCGGCATGGCCTCCAGGTTCTTCAGCCCGGGTCCATTAAAGATGAAGCTTTTATTAACAGGATTAAAAAGATAGAGCCTGATCTCATTGTCACCGCCGCTTATGGCTGCCTTTTGCCCCCGGTGCTGCTGCAACTGCCGCCGCTGGGTTGTATCAATTTGCATGCATCGCTGCTGCCGGCGTACCGGGGCGCGGCGCCGATCCACCGCGCCATCATGGACGGGGCCACGGAAACCGGTGTCAGCATCATCATGATGGCCCCGGAGATGGATGCCGGTGATATTATCCTGCAGCAGAGCGAGCCGGTTTATGAAGGGGATACAGCGGGAAGCCTCCATGACCGGTTGGCGCAAAAAGGAGCTGCTCTGCTGCTAAAGGCCATCGAAAGGCTGGCTGACGGCAGCGCCGTGCTTACTCCCCAGGATCACGCGGCGGCCACTTATGCTCCGCCCCTGCGGCCGGAAGAGGAATTAATCGATTGGAGCCGCAGCGCCGCGGAGCTTCATAACCAGATCCGGGGGATGAACCCGTGGCCTGGCGCATACACTACCTTCGACGGGAAGCGGCTTAAGCTCTGGCGCTCCAGGCCTGCCGGCATCAAAACAGGCGCCCCTTCTATTCCGGGGGCAGTACTGGAGATTGACCGGGAAAGCATGATCATTGCCACGGGAGCCGGTGCCCTGGCCGTGCAGGAGGTGCAGCCCCAGGGCAAGCGCCCCATGGCGGCGGCTGATTTCTGCCGCGGCTACCGCCTCGTCCCGGGAGCGGTGCTGGGGCAGGAGGCCGGTGAAAGAAGCTAGGAACTCCCACTTGATCGGAAGGGGTGCAGATGCGGCAGCATAACCGGGTTAGGAAGCACACAACTCCCGCGGCAGGGCTAGGACGGGGGGGAACAGGCAGGCAAGAACCTCTTGCCGCCCGCGAGGCCGCCTTGCAGGCGCTGATGCGGGTGGAGCGGGATGGAGCTTACCTGAACCTGGCGCTGCCCCCGCTGCTGTCAGGACTTTCACCCCAGGAGCGGGGGCTGGCTTCGCGGATCGCTACCGGCACTGTCCAGCATCTCAATACCATTGACTGGGCCCTGAATTTATATTTAACAAGCCCCTTGCACAAGCTGACCCCCGCCATGCGCAACCTGCTTCGCCTCAGCGCTTACCAGTTATTATACCTGGACCGGGTGCCGGCTCATGCCGTGGTGGACGAAGCGGTGCGCCTGGCCCGGCGCTACGGGCATCGCGGTGTGGCCGGCCTGGCCAACGCGGTGCTCCGCCGCCTGTCCGCGCAGAAAGAAGATCTTCCCTGGCCGGATCCGTCCGCCAGCGCCGCGGAGTACCTGTCCCTGCGCTACAGCCACCCTTACTGGATGGTAAAACGCTGGATCGAGCGCTACGGGGTCACTGAGACGGAAAGTCTTTGCCGGGCCAACAACGAGGCAGTCCTTGTCTCCCTGCGTCCCAATACCCTGCGCACCACGGCGGGCCAACTGCATGAAAGGCTAAGCGCAGAAGGGGTGGAAGCCACTTTCAGCCCCCGTGTCCCGGGAATGCTTCTGGTGAACCCCCACAGATCCCTTGCCGAACTGGACAGCTTCAAGGAAGGGCTGTTCACCATTCAGGGTGAAAGCTCTGCCCTGGTGGCGCCCTTTTTAGATCCCGGGCCGGGGCAAATGGTCCTGGATCTGTGCAGCGCACCGGGGGGGAAAACGACGCACCTGGCCGAGCTGATGCTTGACAGCGGGGTGATTCATGCTGCCGACATTCATGCCCACCGGCTGCAACTGGTGCAAAGGGCGGCCCGGCGGCTCGGCTTATCTTCAATCCGCACCCTGGCCATTGACGGCCGGAAAATTGGCGAAGCCGGCCTGCCGCTTCAGCAGTGTATCCTGGTCGACGCTCCCTGCACAGGCCTGGGCGTCATTCGCCGCCTGCCGGAGCTGAAATGGCGCCGGCGTGAAGAAGAGCTGCCCCAGATGCAAAAACTCCAGCAGGAGCTGCTGGAAGCAGCGGCGGCTATGCTGGCTCCCGGGGGAAAACTGCTTTACAGTGTTTGCACTAATGAGCCGGAGGAGACGGCGGTTGTGGCCCGATCTTTTTCGGCACGGCACCCGGAACTGAAACTGCAGGCCGGGCCGGACCGGCTGCCCGGCACTCTGTCCACTGCTTTCGGCGAAGATGGGACGATAAACTTGCTGCCACACCGCCATGGCCTGGACGGCTTTTTTATCGCCCTCTGGCTCCGGCGATCCGGCTGACATGGCGTTTTAAAAATGAGATTTCAGACGAAATTTGCTGTTCCGTTGTTGTTTTTCACTATTTTTGCTATACTTAAATTTGATCCAATAGCATACCCAGGGGGTGTTGTATTGCAAGTTGTCGGCCTATCCAATCCAGGGCGAGAGCGTTCCCGCAATGAAGACAGCTATCTGGTGCGCAGTGAAGGCACTTTTTCTTTGCTGGCCGTGGCCGACGGCATGGGGGGGCATGTGGCCGGAGATGTAGCCAGCGCGCTTGCGGTAGCCACGCTGGAGCGCTGCTGGGATGACATGAACCGGGAAGAACTGAGCCGGCAGCAGATGACTGCTGTGGTCAGGAATATGATTAACGAAGCCAACCAATCTATTTTAGCCAAATCTGCCGGCGATGCCGGCATGCAGGGCATGGGCACTACTTTAACCGTAGCGCTGCTCCACGGCCGCAACCTGGCGCTCGGCCATGTGGGAGACAGCAGGGCTTATTTGATTGAAGGAAACGAAATCAAGCTGCTGACAGAAGATCATTCCCTGGTGGAGCAGTTAATCCAGCAGGGGAGTGTCACTCCCGAAGAGGCACAAATGCATCCGCAGCGCCATATCCTTACCCGGGCGCTGGGAACAAGCTCTGCCGAAATTGATTTAATGGAGCTGACCGTGCCTGAAAATTCGTCTTTGCTCCTATGCACCGACGGACTAACCACCCTGGTTCAAGATGACGAAATTTTAGATATTATCCTTACCTCGCAGTCCGACCCCCGTTCGGCTGCCGCAGCTCTGATTAACCTGGCCAACGAAAGGGGCGGCTTCGACAATATTACCGTGGTCTTGGCTACCGGTATCGGGAGGCATACGGGTTAATGGTCGGTAAAGTTCTGGCGGGAAGATATGAGTTGCTGGAAAAAATAGGTGAAGGAGGCATGGCCCGGGTATACCGGGGCCGGGACAATCTGCTGCGCCGCACGGTAGCGGTAAAAATATTAAAAGATCAGATGACTGGCGATGCCGATTTTATCAGGCGTTTTCGCCGTGAAGCACAGGCGGCGGCAGGGCTTTCCCACCCCCATATTGTTAATGTTTACGATGTCGGCGAAGAAAATGATATCTATTATATTGTCATGGAATATGTGGACGGAAAAAATTTGAAACAATATATCCGGGAAAAAGGCCGCCTGACCGCCTCTGAAGCGGTAGCCATAGTCCGGCAAATTGCGGAAGCCCTGGTGCAGGCCCATGACGCCGGCGTCATTCATCGCGATATCAAGCCGCAAAACATCCTTTTTTCCAGGTATGGAGAGGTAAAGGTGGCCGACTTTGGCATCGCCATCGCCGCCGACGGCTCCACTCTGACCTGCAGCGATGACGTAATCGGCTCGGTGCACTACTTCTCCCCCGAGCAGGCCAGGGGCAACCTGGCCGGCAAGCAATCGGACCTTTATTCCCTGGGGATAATCCTTTATGAAATGGTGACGGGGCGGGTGCCGTTCTCCGGTGAAAGCCCCGTTTCCGTGGCCATGAAACATGTCCAGGAGCCGATTGAGCCGCCGCGGCGCCTGGTCGACAGCATACCCGAACCGCTGGAGCGCATTATCCTTAAAGCAGTCCAAAAAGAGCCGAATAAACGCTACCAGGATGCCAGAAGCTTTCTCGAAGATTTAAAATTGTTCCAGGAAAAAGGCTCCTGCCTGGCCAGGCCCGAAATAGCCGCTGCTGACGATGAGGAAACCATCGTGATGAAGCCGGTCAGTGCGGCCCCGGTTAAATTAAGGGAAAAAAGCTGGTTTATGCCCCTGCTGATCGTTCTTTTACTCGGCGTCACTTTGCTGGTCGGTTTTATCGCCGCCCGTGACCTGCTTTTCCCCTCCGAGGTGGTGGTTCCGGATGTACGGGGGCTGCCCCAGAATGACGCGGTGGCGGTGCTGCAAGAGCAAGGCCTGCGTCCCAATCCCACCGTCACTTATGTGTATGACGATACCGTTCCCGTGGGGCATGTGGTGCGCACTGATCCCTATCAGGAGCGCACCGTCCGCAAAAACCGGACCATAGAGTTGCTTGTCAGCAAGGGGCCGGAATATATCCTGGCGCCGGATCTTTACCTGAAAACGGAGAATGAAGCCCGGATCCTGCTGCAAGAGATGAAGCTGGTTCCGGACGTAATCCGTGAAAACCACGACGAAGTTCCTGAAGGAAAAATATTCCGCCAGGTGCCCAGCGCCGGCACCCGCCTGGCCCCGGGCGAACAGGTCATAATCTACGTCAGCCAGGGTAGCAATCCTTTTCCGATTAACAATCTGATCGGGTTGAGCCGCGAAAAAGCGGAAGAATATTTACAACAGGTAGGGCTAAAGTCTCGCCTGGCCTATAAAATATCCGATGAGCCTGCGGGCACCGTAGTAGCCCAGTACCCCGAACCGGGCCAGGGAGTAAAGCGGGGCCAGACCGTAGACCTGGTTGTCAGCAAGGGCTCTAGTGATTAAGTATAACAGAGAGCGGAGCCGGCTAACGCGCCGGGTGTGCTGGAACAGGCCGATGATGGCCTGGCCGGCCATAGCCGTTCCGTCCAGGTTTCTTATAGATTTTCGGTTTTGAGAGGAGGCTTTTGTTTTTCTGGAAGGGATTATTATTAAGGCCACCGGGGGGTTTTTCCTGGTCCGCGATGCGCAAGGGCAGGAGTATCTTTGCCGGGCGCGGGGAAAGCTGAAACGGCAGCAAATTGATCTGATCGTGGGTGACCGGGTGCTTTTCAGCAGCACGGGTGCCGTTTCCGAAGCAGGGGGACCCCGGGAAGGGATCGTGGAGGAGCAGTTGCCCCGCCGCAACTGTCTTTATCGCCCCAGGGTGGCCAATGTTGACCTGCTGGTTTTGGTCATGGCGCTGAAAGAACCCGCCCCGGACTGGCAGTTGGCCAGCCGTCTTTTTGTTCTGGCCGAGCGGCAGGAAATGAAGGCGCTGCTGTGCCTGAACAAGACGGATCTACTTTCTGCGGACGAGCTGGCGGAGGTTACCGGTGTGCTTGAACCTTTCCCCTATCCATATATCCTGACCAGCGCCCTTTTGGGCCGGGGCGTCGATACATTGAAAGTACGGCTCCAGGGGGCGGTAGCGGTCTTCGCCGGACCGTCCGGTTCGGGTAAGTCGTCGTTGTTGAACGCTGTTCAGCCGGGCCTCTCACTGAAAACAAATGCGGTCAGCGAAAAAGTCAAACGGGGCCGCCACACCACCCGCACGGTCGAACTGTTGCCCCTGGAGGGAAACGGCGCGGTCGTGGATACCCCCGGCTTTTCCCGGCTTGACTTTTATGACCTGGAGCCGGAGCATCTGCCCGCATATTTCCCGGAAATAAAACTCCGGGCCGCTCAATGCGCTTTTAACAATTGCTGCCACATCAATGAACCGGGATGCGCCGTCAGAGAAGCAGCCGGCTCTGCGCAGATCAATGGGCTGCGCTACGAACATTATAAGCTCTTTTTCCAGGAGCTGCTTGACAGGAGAAAATGATCCAAGATGCCGGAAAAAATTAAAGTTGCCCCGTCGTTGTTGTCCGCCGATTTCGGTATGCTGCGGGAAACAGTACGGCTGCTGGAAGCAAACGGCGCCGACTGGATCCACCTTGATGTCATGGATGGGCATTTTGTGCCAAACATTACCATGGGGCCGCTGGTGGCGCAATGGCTGAGGCCCCACACCGGCCTGATCCTGGACGCCCATTTAATGGTCAGCAATCCCGAAGACCATCTTGAAGCCTTTGTCAGGGCCGGCGTCGACTCCATAACCGTCCATGCCGAGGCGACGGCGCACCTGGATAGGGTTTTGCGGAAAATAATCGGCCTGGGAATCAAGGCGGGGGTGGCGCTAAATCCGGCCACACCCCCGGAAGTGCTGGAATATGTATGGCCCCTTCTGGACCTGGTCCTGGTGATGAGTGTGAACCCCGGGGCTGGAGGCCAGGCGTTTATCCCGGCCGTGCTGCCGAAGATCGCTTTTTTAGCGCAGCGTATCCGGGAGGTCAGGCCGGGTGCGGCTTTGCAGGTGGACGGCGGTATTAATATGGAAACGGCGCCGGCTGTCATTGAGGCGGGAGCCAATGTTTTAGTGGCCGGCTCCGCCGTGTTTAAAGATCAAGACGGCCTCAAACTAATCCAGGCTTTTAAAACGCTGGCCGGTGAAACAAAGGCTGTTTAAATTAACAAAGCTATGCTATAATTATGCTATAACAAAAATGAATTAACCGTTTTCTTCGGGGTCTGGTGAGAAGGAACATTCCTTCAATTCCGAACCGGCGGTGATACCCGGCCTGGAGCCGGGATAAGCCCGCGAGCCGCAAGGCTGACCCGGTGCGATTCCGGGGCCGACAGTATAGTCTGGATGGGAGAAGAAACGGCGGCTTAAGTCGTATTTTTTAATCCCCGACCCTGAAGTTTTCGGTTCAGGGTTTTTCTTATGCGTTTTGCGAGGCGGGGTGATTTCTTTGGACATGGATGAAAAATATATGTGGATGGCCCTGGATTTGGCCCGCCAGGGCCAGGGCCGAACCAGCCCCAACCCCATGGTCGGTGCAGTGCTGGTTAAAGACGGCGTGGTGGTAGGATCGGGCTACCACCAGGCAGCAGGCATGCCCCATGCCGAAGTTGTCGCCCTGCGCAAAGCCGGTGAAAAGGCAAGAGGGGCCGTGCTCTATGTTAACCTGGAGCCCTGCTCGCACCACGGCCGCACCCCTCCCTGTACCGATGCCCTGATCAAAGCGGGGGTCAGGGAAGTGGTGGCCGCCATGACCGATCCCAACCCTTTGGTGGCCGGAACCGGCTTCCAAAAGCTCCAATCGGCCGGGATAAAGGTTAGACAAGGCGTTCTCGAAGAGAAGGCGCGCCGGCTTAACGAGGTCTTTATCAAGTACATTACCACCGGGCGGCCCTTTGTGGCGGTGAAGGCGGCCATGAGCCTGGACGGCAAGATTGCCACCCGCACCGGCGAGTCCAAATGGATAACCGGCGAAAAGTCGAGGCAGTATGTGCACCGGCTGCGTGACCGTGTTGATGCCATTGCCGTCGGTATAGATACGGTTTTAAGCGACGATCCCCGCCTGACCACCCGGCTGGAAGGAGAAAAAGGCAAAGATCCTTTGCGGGTGGTAGTAGACAGCACCGCCCGCCTGCCCCTGGATGCCCGGGTGATCAATCCCGGCTCCCGGAGCAAACTTCTCCTGGCTACCACCGCCGCCGCTCCCCCGGATAAGTGCCGCGCCCTGCAGGACAAGGGGGTGGAAGTGCTGGTCTTGCCTTCCCGGGAAGGCAGGGTGAGCCTGGAAGAGCTGATGCGCCAACTGGGGGAAAGAAAGGTCACTTCGCTCCTGGTGGAAGGTGGCGGCACGCTGAACTATAGTCTGCTGGAAGCGGGGCTGGTAGACAAACTGTATCTTTTTATCGCCCCGCTGATTATTGGCGGGAAGAACAGCCCCACCCCCTTTGCCGGCGAAGGGGCCGCTTCTTTAAACAACGCCTGGCGGCTGGAGCGCGTGGAGATAAAACAATTTGACCAGGATTTGCTGGTGATCGGCTATCCCCGGAAACGGTAGAGGATATGAGGTGATGACGTCGCCATGTTTACCGGAATTGTTGAAGAGATGGGACGATTAAAAGCACGGGAAGGCTCCGCGCAGGGCGCCACCCTGGTAATCGCCGCCCGGAAGGTCCTGGAAGATTTAAAAATCGGAGACAGCATCGCCGTGAACGGGGTCTGTCTTACCGTCACCTCTTTTGATCGCAGCAGCTTTACGGCACAGGTGATGCCGGAGACGCTGCGCAAAACCAACCTGGAGCTACTGGCACCCGGCCAGCCGGTCAACCTGGAGCGGGCCCTGGCCCTGGGCGACCGCCTGGGCGGCCACCTGGTCAGCGGACATGTGGACGGAACGGGAACCCTCTCCTGGCGGCGCCCCGAAGGCAACGCGGTAATCATCTTTATTCAAACCCCGGCGGAGCTGCTGCGCTATATTATCCCCAAGGGCTCCGTGGCCGTGGACGGAGTCAGCCTAACAGTGGCTTTTGTTGACGGCAAAGGTTTCAGTGTTTCGCTGATTCCCCATACCGCTGCCCTAACCACCCTGGGCCAAAAACAGCCCGGCGAGATGGTGAACATCGAGACCGATCTGATCGGCAAGTACGTGGAAAAGCTGCTGCAGCCCTACCGGTCCGGCGAAGGGCCGGTGGGAGAGAAAATAACCATGGCCATGCTGCGTGAAAACGGTTTTTTGGATAGCTAAGCCCATGGCCCTGGGACAGGCTTCACTGAAGAAACAACCCATTAGGGCTGTTGTTTCATCATACAGGAGGTAATGACCGTGGATAAATTTAACACCATCGATGAAGCCCTGGAAGAGCTAAAAGCGGGACGCATGATTGTCGTGGTCGACGATGAAGACCGCGAAAATGAAGGGGATCTGGTCATGGCCGCCTCAAAGGCTACGCCGGAGGCCATTAATTTCATGATCTGCCAGGGGCGGGGGCTGGTTTGCGTGCCCTTGACCGCTGCGCGGCTGCGGGAGCTGGATCTGCCCCAGATGGTCAGCCGCAACACCGACAGCCATGAAACCGCCTTTACTGTTTCCGTTGACGCTTATGATGTCAGCACGGGCATTTCCGCCCAGGAGCGGGCCCGGACTATCAGGGCGCTGGTCGACCCGGCCACCAGGCCCTCGGACCTGCGCCGCCCCGGGCACATTTTCCCCTTGCAGGCCAAGGAGGGCGGTGTGCTGCGCCGGGCCGGCCATACAGAGGCGGCAGTGGACCTGGTGCGGATGGCGGGCCTGGAGCCGGCGGGCGTCATCTGCGAGATTATCAATGAAGACGGCACCATGGCCAGGGTGCCGCAGTTGATGGAATTCTGCAAGCAGCACCAGTTGAAGATAATTACCATCGCCGACCTGATCCAGTACCGCATGAAAAAAGAAAAGCTGGTCTGGCGCTCGGCTACGGCCAGTTTGCCTACCGTGCACGGTAATTTCACTTTGATCGCCTATGAAAACAGCGTTGACGGGCAGACCCACTTGGCCCTGGTCAAAGGGGAGATCGACTCAGGGCAGCCGGTCTTGGTCCGGGTTCATTCGGAATGCCTGACCGGAGATGTTCTCGGCTCTCTGCGCTGCGACTGCGGCAACCAGCTGCACCAGGCCCTTAAACAGATCAATGAGCACGGAAGCGGGGTGCTGGTATACATGCGCCAGGAAGGCCGGGGCATCGGCCTGTTAAACAAGCTGCGGGCGTACGAACTGCAGGATCAGGGGAAAGATACCGTTGAGGCCAATGAAGCCCTCGGATTTGCGGCCGACCTCCGTGACTATGGCCTGGGGGCGCAGATCCTGGTCGATTTAGGAGTACGGCAAATCCGCCTTTTGACCAACAACCCGCGAAAAATTAAAGGGCTGGAGGGTTACGGGCTGAATATTGTGGAGCGGGTCCCCATAGAGATCCCGCCCTGCGATTATAATAGCAACTACCTGGCCACTAAAAAATGTAAACTCGGCCACTACCTGGAGTTGCCATAGACCGGATACAGGAGAAATAATAGATGACACAGCAGAGACAGAAGACAGGATGCCGGAAGAAAGCAGTTTTAGGGTAAATGGTTCAAATTCTTTTTTACCGTGAGACGTAAAACTCCTTCTCCCCTGGTGGGAGAGGGTTGGGGAGAGGGGGGCAGGGTGCCCGATCTCCCAAAATAATAACATTTAAAGCACTGATACACCAGGAACAGCCTTAGTGTAGCGCAAAGGAGGAATAAAGATGAAAACTTACGAAGGACAACTGGTGGCCCGGGATTATCGCTTTGCCATTGTGATCAGCCGTTTTAATGAATTTATTTCACACCGGCTGCTGGGAGGGGCGCTGGATGCCCTCAAGCGGCACGACGCCATGGAAGAGAACATTGAAGTGATCTGGGTGCCCGGGTCTTTTGAAGTGCCTTTAATGGCCCAAAAAGCGGCGAAAAGCGGCCGTTTTAACGCGGTGATCTGCCTGGGGGCGGTCATCCGTGGCGGCACGCCCCATTTTGAATACGTGGCCGCCGAGGTATCCAAAGGGATTGCCAAGGTAAGCCTGGATACCGGGGTCCCTGTAATTTTTGGCATCATTACCGCCGATACCCTGGAACAGGCCATTGAGAGGGCCGGGACAAAAGGCGGCAACAAGGGTTGGGATGCCGCCATCAGTGCCATCGAGATGGCCGATCTTATTCAGCGGGTGAATGCAGACGGCTCTCTTTAAGCGAAGCAGAGCCTACGGCATATCCCAGCCCCCAGGTAAACAGTATCTGCCGGGTCAGCGCCTCCTGCAGGGATGGCTGCGCGGAAATGGCCATTTTCTGCCCCAGGCGGAACAGGGCCTGCTCTTCCAGCAGATCCCATAACTCGGTTTCGAAGGTTTCGATTAACTCGTTGAACAGAGCTTCCTGAGCCAACAGGAAGCTCTTTCCTTTTTCAAAATGCTCGTCCAGGTATTTCTGCGTGCCGGGATGCAAATGGAAATCCTCCTTAAACCACTCTTAAACCACGGTGATCCTTTACCCGCTTTCCCATGAGGGTGTGATCAAATGTCCGTATCGAACCGTGAGACTGGCAGACGGCGAAATTTATGGCAATTTTATTGTTTCCCTTTTCGGGAAAAATAAAACCACTAATCTCAGCGGAGGTGAAACCCTTGTCTATTCCCTGCAAAGCACGGTGTATGAACCAGCGTAACAATCAGTGCATGCTGGATGATGAAAGGATCCGTGAAAGCCGGGTTGAATTTGGCGAGGATTGGGATCCGGCCAACCAGTGCGTGGGCTACCTGCCCCGTAAAGAGAAAGAATCGGCCAAAAGGCGCAAGCGGTAAGTTTGATTTTGTTATCCGTGAACGGGTGTAGCAAGTTAGCTCCTCAACCTAAATGCTTTACTAGGCTGAGGAGTTATTATTTTTCGCCCCGTTCCTTTGTGCGGCCCGGGGTTTGCCCGGCCGCGCCCGGTCAATAATACTGGTAATAACTGTGATGCTATGCTATGATATTGGATAGTATCCAGGTGAAGGAGAAAAAACCAGTGGAAACAGAGGCGCGCAAAAAATTATTGATCATTGACGGAAACAGCCTCATTTACCGCGCTTTTTATGCCCTGCCGCCTTTGCAGAGCAGCCGCGGCGAGCATACCAATGCCACCTACGGTTTTACCAATATGCTGTTTAAATTGCTGGAGGATGAGAAGCCGCACTACCTGGTTGTGGCCATGGATCATCCGGCCCCCTCTTTTCGCCACGGGCTTTATGCAGAATACAAGGGCCACCGCGAAAAAACCCCCGACGAGCTGCGCGAACAGGTGCAGCGCATCAGGGATATTCTCGAAGCGATGCGTGTAGCCGTCCTGGAAGTGGAGGGGTACGAGGCCGATGATATCATTGGCACCCTGAGCGCCTTCGCCGGCAAGTCGCTCCTGGAAACCACGGTGGTTACCGGGGATGCGGATCTGCTGCAACTGGTGGGCGATGAAGGAGTCACGGTCATGCTGACCCGCACGGGGATTACCCAGATGGACCGCTACGATCGGGGTAAACTGGCCGAGCGCTACGGCCTGGAACCGTGGCAAATGATCGATTACAAGGCCTTGAAAGGGGATCCCTCGGACAATATCCCCGGTGTCCCCGGCATCGGGGATAAGACAGCCCGCCGCCTGCTGCAGGAGTACGGCACCCTGGAGCGCCTTTATGAAAACCTGGACAAACTGGGCGGCAAGCTGCGGCAAAACCTGGAGCAGTATCGCGATCAGCTTTTTACCGGCCGCAGGCTGGTTTCCCTCTGCCGCGATGTGCCCCTGACCTTTGCCTTGGAGCAGTATATCTTTGAGCCTGATTACCGCCGCCTGGCGGAGCTCTTTGCCGAGCTTGAATTTAAAAGCTTATCCGCCAGGGTGAGGGAGCTAATGCCTGAAGCTCCTTCCCGGGAGGCTGACATCTGCCTTAAGGGCGAGCCGGTTGCTTCCACCGCCGGCCTAGCCCGGCTGCTGGAGGAGCTTCAACCGGATAGCCTCCTGGTAGTGCTGGTGGAGCCGCCCGCCGGGCGCCCTTACTGGCGGGAGCCGCTGGCGGCTATCGCCCTGGCGCCGGGCGGTGAAAAAGGTTATTATTTAAACCTGGAAAAATTTGAACCCGGTGAAGAGGCCGCCTGGAAGGCCCTGGCCCGGGCCTGGGAGCGGGGGGTGACTGTCTGCTGCCACGACAGCAAGTATCTGGCCAACTACCTGCACGAGCGCGGGCTAAGGGAACCGTCCCGCGTCTTCGATATTCAACTGGCTGCTTATTTGCTGGATCCGGCCCGCAGCAGTTATGATTTGCCTTATTTATTTCAGCAGTACCTCAATCGCAAAGTGGCGGAAGAGGAAAAGGGCGGCCGTAAAGGGCCCCGGGACCCGGAACAGGAAGGCTTGCGGCTGGCTTCCTGGGCCTGCAACATTATTGAATTAAAAGAAAGGCTGGAACAGAGCCTGGCGGAGCAATCACTGGATAAGCTCTACTACGACCTTGAACTGCCCCTGGCCGGGGTCCTGGCACGCATGGAGCGCCGGGGCATGGCCGTGGATTTGACGTTTTTACAAGACTATGCCGCGGAGATCCACAGCCGCCTCGAAACCCTGGAAGAGGAAATTTATCGTCTCGCCGGGGAGCGGTTTAACCTTAATTCTCCGCAGCAGCTTTCGGCCATTCTTTTTGAAAAGCTTAAGCTTCCGGTAGTGCGGAAAACCAAGACCGGCCTCTCTACTGACGCTAAAGTGCTGGAAGAGCTGGCACCGCGCCACGAAATCGTGGCGAAGATCCTCTACTACCGGCAACTGATTAAGCTGGAAGGAACTTACCTGTCCGGGCTGGCCCCGCTGGTGGATCCGGTCAAGAAAAAAATATTTACCACGCTGAATCAAACGGTCACCGCCACGGGTCGGCTGAGCAGCAGCGAGCCTAACCTGCAGAATATCCCCATTCGGATGGAAGAGGGGCGCCGGATCCGCCGTGCCTTTATCCCTTCACAAAAAGGGTATCTCTTTTTAACCGCCGATTACTCCCAGATTGAGCTGCGCGTCCTGGCCCATTTGTCCCAGGACCCCATCCTGGTGGAAGCGTTCCGCCAGGACGAGGATATCCACCGGCGCACCGCCGCCGAGGTTTTTGGCGTCCCCCCGGAAGAGGTTACTGAGGCCATGCGCAAGAAAGCCAAGGCGGTGAACTTCGGCATTATCTATGGCATCAGCGACTACGGCCTGGCCCAAAACCTGGGGGTTTCCCGCCAGGAGGCTCGCCGGTATATTGACAGCTATTTCGAACGCTACCAGGGCGTAAAACAGTACGGGCGACAGGTTATCGAGCAGGCCCGCGAGTGCGGCTTTGTCACCACCCTGCTGTCGCGGCGCCGCTACCTGCCGGAGCTGCGCTTGGCCCATTACGGGCAGCGCAGTTTTGCCGAGCGGATTGCCCGCAACACGCCGATCCAGGGATCGGCGGCAGATATCATCAAGCTGGCCATGCTGCGCATTGACGAGGTTATCCGCCAGGGCGGATTTAAGGCGGCCATGCTGCTGCAGATTCACGACGAGCTGCTCTTTGAACTACCAGAAGAAGAACTGCCCTTCTTTGCCCCCGTGCTCCGGCGGGAAATGGAGCAGGCCGTCAGCCTCAATGTACCCCTCAAGGTGGACCTGGAATGGGGCCGCAACTGGGATGAACTGCAGCCCCTTTAGCAGGCGCAGCGCGTTTAAGGAGATAAATTATGCCTGAACTGCCGGAAGTGGAAACAATCAGGCGGGGCCTGGAGCCGCTGATCGTAAACAAGGTTTTCACCCGCCCCGTCTTGCTTTTCCCCGGTTCAATCCGCTACCCGGAGCCGGACCGGTTTTGTGAACAGTTGGAAGGCCGCCGCATTATTGCTTTAAAAAGGCATGGTAAATACCTGCTACTTGAGCTAAATTGCGGCCTTTTAGCCGTGCACCTGCGCATGACCGGACGCCTGGTGTACCTGGAGAAAGGCGGGCCGCCGTCCGGGCACCTGAGGGTGGTGCTGCCTTTCCAGGACGGCTCTCTTTTGTATTTTAGCGATATGCGCAAGTTTGGCGGCCTCTGGCTGCTGGATAATAAAGAAGATCTCTCTCCGGCGGGAATGCACCGCCTCGGGCCTGATATCTATGAGCAGGTCACGGAGGAGGAATTTCTGGAGCTATTGCAAAAAAGGCCGCGGTCGCGGCTAAAGCCCCTTTTGCTGGATCAGTTCTTCGTGGCCGGGCTGGGCAATATCTACGTGGATGAAAGTCTCCACCGCTGCCGCCTCCATCCCTGCCGGGAAGCGGGATCCCTTTCGCGGGAAGAGGGCAAGGCCCTGTTCCGGGCCATCCGGGAAGTTCTGGAGGAAGGCATTCGCTGCGGGGGGACCACTTCCCGCGACTACCGGGACGCCCGGGGAGAGAAGGGCACCTTCCAGGAGCAACTGGCTGTTTACGGCCGCAAGGGGAGCCCCTGCCGCTGCGGGACGGCCATTGAGCGCATCGTGGTGGCGGGAAGGGGAACCTATTACTGCCCGCGGTGCCAGGCGGAGAAGAGGGGAGACGGTAGGCAGTAGTTAGAATCGCAGGGGTACGGATCTGCTCGACAGAGAGAAATGCCGGCCGGGCTTAGATACTCCCTCCCCCCTGGAGGGGGAGGGCCGGGTGAGGGGGCGTAAGGGCCATTATCCCTGCGCCATAAGCGGCAACTATATTGGGGGCAAGATTTTTTTCTTCGCCTCGTGCCATGAATGCAATCCGGCCCGGCAGTATGTTTTTGCATATTCGGGGGCAGGGAGGGGCTGCTTTTCCCCCTCTCCCTAACCCTCTCCCACCAGGGGAGAGGGAATTGCCGGGTTGGCAGATGGGATATTTTCTCTCCCCCATGGTCGGGCTGAGATAATTAAAACCGGCTTTAAAGCTCCCTCCTTGAGCATAGTGCCGGGCGCCGGGAGTAATTGGCCTGTAGAATCACAGGATCAGCTCTGCCTCCATATGATAAAAGGGCAAGATAGTACATAGGAGGCAGATCGATTGCTCTTCGGTGTGGTGTGGCTGCTGGCCGTGGCCGTAAGTATTGACGGCTTCAGTGCCGGTTTATCCTGCGGCCTGCGCAAACTGGTTATCCCTTTGCCCTCCCTGCTGGTGATCTGCTGCTCTTCGGCGACGGCGGTGGGAATATCGATGCTGCTGGGCAGCGGCGTGGCGCAACTGCTGCCGGTGCAGCATGGGGCCGCCTTTGGGAGCGGCTTATTGATCTTAATCGGACTTTATGTTACCCTGCAAAATATAATTGAACCACGGCGGGAATCCTCACCGCCGGAGCAGGAGCGGAAGCACGGTATACTGCGGTCTATAGCAGCCCTGCTGCGCCGCCCTGAAGACGCCGACCTGGATCGCTCGGGAACCCTCAGTATCAAAGAAGCGCTGCTTTTGGGCGCCGCCCTGGCCGCGGACGCTTTTGGGGCCGGGTTTGGCGCAGCGATGATTGGAGCACCGCTGCTGTTTACCGTTTTGGCCGTGGGACTGGTTAAGCTGATCCTGGTACCCCTGGGAGTGCTGGCCGGGAGGCTGCTGGCTAACGGCTTTGCCCTGAAACATCCCGGGCTGCTGGGCGGCATCCTCCTGGTAGTGATCGGAGCCCTGTCATTTTTACTGGAGAGGTAAGCATATGCTGGTTATCGGCTTGACCGGAGGAATCGCTACGGGCAAAAGCACCGTGGCGGCCCTCATGGCGGAAAAGGGAGCGGTTATCCTCGATGCGGATCGCATTGCCAGGGAAGTGGTGGAGCCGGGCAAGCCGGCCTGGCATGAGATCGTGGCCTGGCAGGGGCCAGGCATTTTACGCGGGGACGGCTCCATCAATCGCGAGCGGCTGGGCCGCATTGTTTTTAACAATGCGGCGGAGCGGCAAAAATTAAACCGCATCATTCACCCCAGGGTGGCGCAGGAAATGGCGGCACGCACCGCCCAAATCCGGCAATCCGGCAGCGAGGCGGTGCTGGTTTATGACGTGCCCCTGCTTATTGAGGCGGGCCTGCACCGCTCCGTTGACCTGGTAGTGCTGGTTTACGCCAGGCCGGAAGTACAGCTTCAACGCCTGCAACAGCGGGACAACCTTTCCCGTGAAGAAGCGCTGGCGCGCATACAGGCCCAGATGCCCCTGGAAGAGAAGAAAAAGCACGCACACTTCATCATTGATAACAGCGGCTCCCCGGAGGATACCGCGATCCAGGTGGACCGGCTCTGGCCTAAAATTATTCTTCAAGGCGCTGAATAAAAACTGTAGCCGGAACATAAATCTTAAAGCGCATGAAAAGATGGAAAGGCACGAAGAATTTGTTTAAACGATTATTTTACATGATCCTTTTCCTGATCGCTTTTCTTACAGTTTGTTATCTGCTGGACAGCCCTCACCTGGCCAGGCTGTTTTACCCCTTCCATTACCGGGAGCAAATTCACTCTTCCGCGGCGGCCCATAACCTCGATCCCCTGCTTGTGGCAGCGGTTATTTATATAGAAAGCGGGTTCAGGCCCCACGCCGAATCCAGCCGGGGCGCCCGCGGCCTGATGCAGGTGATGCCCACCACCGCCGAGTGGGTGGCAGAGCGCAGCGGCATGGCCTATGCCCCGGAAATGCTGCTTGATCCGGCCTATAATATTGAGATTGGCTGCTGGTACCTGGCCGATTTGCTAAAGCTTTTTGACGGGAACATTGTTGTAGCCCTGGCCGCATACAACGGCGGCCGTGCCGCGGTGGGCCGCTGGCTGGAGCAGGGCATCTGGGACGGCAGCGAATCCCGGCTGGAGCAAATACCATTTAGTGAAACCCGCCATTTTGTGCGGCGGGTCCTGGAGACCTATGCCAAGTACCAGGAAATTTACCATAACGAGGAGGCAAATTATGCATACTGTAACACTCATTAGAGGAGACGGGGTCGGCCCGGAAATCAGTGAAGCCACCCTCACTGTCCTGGAGGCGACAGGAGTAAAAATTGCCTGGGAAGAGGCGATTGCCGGCCAGGAGGCCCTGGATAAATACGGCACGCCGCTGCCCGAGGCAACAGTGGAATCAATTAGAAAAAACAAGGTCGGCCTGAAAGGGCCGCTGACAACCCCCGTAGGCTCGGGCTTTCGCAGCGTCAACGTGGCCCTGCGCAAGGCGCTGGATCTATATGTCAATTTGCGCCCGGCCAGGAGCTGGCCCGGTATAAATTCGCCGTTTAAAGAGATTGATCTGGTGGTGGTGCGGGAAAACACCGAAGATCTCTATGCCGGCGTGGAGCACATGGTCGGAAACGATGCGGCGGAAAGTATTAAGATTATAACCCGGCAGGCCTCAGAGCGGGTGGTTCGCTTCGCCTTTGAATATGCGCTGAAACATGGCCGTAAAAAAGTGACCGCCGTCCATAAGGCCAATATTTTAAAACTAAGCGACGGCCTTTTCCTGGAAACAGCACGCCAGGTGGCGGAAGGCTATCCGGCGGTGGAATTTGAGGATCGCATCGTTGACAATATGGCCATGCAGTTGGTGCAAAAACCACACCTTTATGATGTGCTGGTCATGCCCAATCTTTACGGGGATATCCTTTCCGATCTCTGTGCGGGGCTGGTCGGCGGCCTGGGCATGGCCCCGGGCGCCAATATCGGGGATAATGCCGCGGTGTTCGAACCGGTGCATGGCAGCGCCCCCAAGTATAGAGGCGCCAACAAGGTTAACCCGGCAGCGATGATCCTCTCGGCTGTGTTGATGTTAAGGCACCTGGGCGAGATGGAGGCTGCCGCGCGGATAGAAGCAGCGCTGAAAGCTGTGCTTGAAGAAGGCCGCGCTGTTACTTATGACCTGGGCGGCAGTGCCGGCACGCAGGAGATGGCCGGGGCCATCGCCGCACGAATTAAAGCCGGATAATCCATGTTCTAAAAAGCCTCCCGCGTTCGCGCGCTACGCGGGAGGCTCCCCGACCCTTATGTGCCGGTGGCAGGCAGCGGTTCAAATCATGGTAGTGTATCCTTCAGGCTCAAAAGTCTGCTATTTTCTAAAGCAGCGGGGCGTCGTCATTAAAGGTAAATGTTGATTTGCGATCCTTCAGGGGCTCGAACTCGTTCGACTTTCTGTTCCCTGGAAGCTCCACTCCCAGTTCACGGGCAATTTCTTCGCGGTATTTTTCCAGTTTCATTTTGTCGATATTCTTTTTTTGCTTCCGCCCCTTGTTAAATTTCTTGGCCACATTTCACCCTCCTTTCCTCGTGCTTTCAAGATTATTTTTTCCCGGTAACGGCCTCTTATCCCCCGCCCCTGCATAATTTTCCGCCAAAATCTGCAAACTATAGGCAAAATCATAACGGAGTGATAAACCATGAATGACCGGGATGAAAGCAGGTTGCTGAGCCTGGGGCATGCCGCGATAAAGTATGGGGCCTGGCTGGTCGGCCTGATCGTGGTTTTATATTTCCTCTCCCGGCATCTGTTCCCGTTTATTCAATCGCTGTTTTAAGCAAGGCTGCAGCGAGGTTATTTTGTTTTAAAATTTAGTTTTCAAATAAAAGGCAGCGCCGGGGAAGGCTCTGCCGGATTAAATGGAAAGGAGGGGTCCTTTAGTGATGACCACGTTTCATGTCATCCATATCGTGGTGGGATTATGGCTGGCCCTGGTGAATATGACCAATGTTTTGAGCGACACAACACTGGCTTGGAATAATTTTATTCTGGGGCTGGTTGTGGCTGTGTACAACCTTTACTATCTCTTCGCCCGCAAGAATGTGGATGTCCAGTCTTGAAGCGGTTTTGCCGGAAATGGTGCCATCAGAGGGCCCTCGCCAGGGGGCCCTCTGATTGTCTGTAGAGGGTAATTTTTATCCGGACAAGGATTAACCGGCCGGGCTGTAGAATACTTCCAAAAGTGCGCTCCGGAGGTGTTTTTATGCGCGTGGCCGCTCTCTCCCTGGCCGGAATTGACACGGGCAGCCTGGCGCGATACCGGCAGGATTTATCCGCCCTGTTAAAACAGGCGCAGGCCGCCCTGGCGGTTCTGCCGGCCCATACCGCCCTGAAGCTTTATTACGGATCGACCGGCCCGGGCGATTCTGACTTTGCCCGCGCTTTTCTGAAGTTTATGGAAAAGGCGCAGGCATGGAATGATACTTATTTAAACCTTCATGCGGATCTGGCCAAAAGCTTGCAGATTACCCTGGCCGCGGGAACCACGGTGGAAGAATGCGGCGGGCTTTTTTATCAGACCGCATATTGTTTCGGCCCCGAAGGCGATCTTTGCGCTGCCCAGCGCCAGACGCATCTTTCCCGGGAAGAGCGCCTTTTGGGGCTCAGCCGGGGGGAAGATCTGGCTCTCTTTGACTGCGGTCCACTCAAGGCCGGCATTGCCGCCGGCACCGATGCTTACCATCCCGAAGTTGGCCGGATTTTCGCCCTGCAGGGGGCGGACCTGGTGATCCACGCCGGGGCGCTGCCGGGAGCAGCAAACTGCCGGCGCCAGGCGGCGGGAATGTGGGCCCAGGTGCAGCAGAATCATTTTTGGGCGGTGGAGGCGCAGCTTTACGGAAATCTTTGCGGCCGCTTTTTTGGCGGCGAATGCTGTATTATCGGCCCCTGCGAGGTTACCGGCGATCTGAGCGGCTTCCTCTGCCGTGCCGTCCCCTCTGCACCGGCCGCCACGGCGGAGCTTGACGAGTCAGCCCGGCAGCGGCTCCGGCAAATTTACCCCCTCCTGGATTTGCTCCATCCGGAAGCATACGAAGCCTGACCCTGGCGCGAGAAAGGAGGCATGCCCATGGCTTTGGACGGTTGGAAAGAGAGGCTATTTCGGCGCTATCTATTTTGGGCTTGCCGGCCCGCACGGGTGCGCAGGATCTTGCCGCGGCCGGGAGCGGTGCCCGCCGCCAGGCATTTTCCCAAAAACCGCGTCAGGGCTGCAGCCTTGCAACTGGAGTTGAAACTTTTTCGCCACCCCATGGATTACGTGGAGGAGATGCACCGCCGGGTTAAAGAAGCTGCGGCGGAGGGAGCGCAGCTCGTTGCCTTTCCGGAAATGAACAACTTGCAGCTTTTGGGGATGCTGCCGGGCATTGAGCAGGCCGGTGCGGCGGCGGCTGCCGCGGAGCCGGCAGCGGCGGGCGGCGAAGCCAGGGGTGGCGGCGGCATTACCCTGGCTGATGTCATTTTTTACGCCGGTCCGGCGATGGAACCGCTGCTAAAAGCCACCTTTTCTACCCTGGCTGCGGCGTACGGCCTCTACATAATGGCCGGCAGCTTCCTTCTGCCTGACGGAGAAAAGATGGTCAACCGGGCCATGCTGTTCGGCCCCGGCGGTGAGTTGATCGGCACCCAGGACAAGGTGCACTGGACCCTGCTGGAAAAAGAATGGGGGGTTTCCCGCGGCAGGCGCTTTAATATTTTTGATACCGCGGCAGGCAGGCTGGCCATGCCGGTATGCATGGACGCCACTTATTTTGAAACTTTCCGCCTCCTGGAGCGCAGGGGAGCGGAAGTGGTGATCATCCCCATTGCCAACCCCGAGCCCTACAACTACTGGCTGGCCCTCAGGGGGATCTGGCCCAGGGTCCAGGAAAGCCCGGTATACGGGATCAAAAGCGCGCTGGTAGGCCGGCTGCTGGGGTTTGAATTAACCGGCCGGGCCGGAATTTTCGCCCCCCTGGAGCTGACTTCCGACGGCAGCGGCGTGCTGGCGGAGGTGGAATCTTTCGATGCGGAGGGGATGGCCGTGGCCGACCTGGATCTGGAGGCTTTGCGAGAGTTGCGCGCAAACCATCCCTGGCGCGACAGCAATGAAACCCTATATCGCCGCTATTTCCCCGGGATTTATAAAGCCGTGGGGGCTGCGGCGCGCGGCTCCGGCAGCCGCTCCCGGGCCTGATTTTAGTCAATCCATTTTTTCGGGCAAGCCCCTTTCTGCTGGCGGAAAACTTGAGCGGGAGAAGGGACACTGGCCGGGTAAATCAATAAAACTACTAAAAATCATATGGTAAAGGTGATGCTCCATGTCTTTTACTGCAGCGCCGGAGGTAGAACGGGTCCGCCGCTATGTGCAAAACTTTGATCCGGCCCTTGAGCCGCGGGAGTACCCGGAGAGCACGGAAACCGCAGTTGACGCCGCCCGCGTCCTGGGGGTGGAGTTGGGACAGATCGCCAAGTCGATCCTGTTTAAATGCGGTGAACGATACGGGCTTTTTATCCTGGCCGGGGATATGCGCATGGATCAAAAGAAAGTCAAAGAGCTTCTGGGCGGGGGGAAAACGAAGGTGGCCAGCCCTGAAGAGGTGGAACAGGTTACCGGCTTTAAAGTGGGAGGGGTCTGCCCCTTTGCCCTGAAAACGGAGATACCCGTTTTCCTGGACCGCTCCATGCAGCGCTTCGCGAAAATTTATACCGCCGCCGGATCTTCCCGCGCCGTGCTGCCGCTGACCTTCGTCCAGCTGGAGGCCATTACCGGCGGCCGCGTCATTGACGTAAATTGAGGCGGCCGCTGCAGGGATCTTGGAATACAGTAGACAGTAGACAGGATAAAGGAGTATAGGGAACAGAAGTCAGTTTAGTTGGTTATAGTTAGTATTCAGTATTAAGCAGTTAGTAGTAGTCCTTTCTCCTGTATTCTGTTTTCTGCCTCACTTCCCCCCCCACCCCGACCCTCCCCCACCAGGGGGGAGGGAGTATTGAGACCCCGGCTTTTATCTTTTCTTCTGAATTCTGGCTTCTGACTTCTGGATTACCATTGACCGTCTAAAGCTACTATCTAGTTCTCCTGTCTCCTGCAAAAAATTTGCTTTTACTCCCCGACAACCCCTTCTACTCTTTCTTCCGCTTCATCATTTTTCCGCCCCGTAAACCACAGGGCATAGGCCAGGAACCCGGCGGCGGAGGCAAAAGCGGCTCCGGTGGAAACCAGCCCGGTATCCGGATCTACGGTTTCGCAGCAGAACCCGTTATCCATGGGCGCGTTTTTAATAAATTCGCTCCCACCGGTATTATAAGCCAAAAGGTCGTTGGCGGCGGCCAGGGGCCAGGGGTTGCCGCAGTGCCGCGAACCGCTTTCTTCAAAAGCGCAGCCCAGGTGGTAATAAGGATTGTTGGCGGAGCGTATCCAGGCCACTGTATTTTTGAAGACCAGGTCATCCGGGGAGCAGAAACCGTAATAGGCCAGAAGCTGCAGGCTGCCCGGGGGATTGTCGTAGAGTTGGAACTTGCCTTTGCCGTCCACGGCCCAGGCGAACATGACTCCCTGGGGGCCTTTGACGGTGCCATGGCGATAGATGGCCTGCTGCAACTTTTCGGCCTTATGGGCGAAAATGTCGTGGTGCCCCCAGCGCCCTTCTGCCTGAAGCCGGGCCAGGTAGGTAAAGCCGCGCTGCAGCAAGGCGTTGTCGTAAACCAGGAAAGGGTATTGGACCGGATCGTCGGAAGGGTCCAGGAAGGTCCGGTACAGCCCGGTAGAAGGGTCATAGTGGCGCTGCGCTTTATCCACCAGTATGGCCAGGCCCCGTATGATTAGCTCTTCATCTAAAAGGGAACGATCCCCGGTGAAAAGTTCATATTGCTCCAGGGCCAGGAAATAAGCGGCCAGTTGATCCAGTTCGAAGCCGGGGTAAAGCAGGATGCCGTCGATATAGTGGGCGTGCTCCCCGGCTTTTTCCAGGTGCCGCGAAAATACGGCCAGAAGAAGCTCCCGGGCAGCTTCCTGGTCTGTTAATAGAAGTCCCGGAAAGCTCCACAGCAGGGCGTCCCTGCTCCAGAAGGCGGCACTGACATAGTAACGGGGGCTGCGTGATGTCACCGGAACGAGGCCTTCTGTATCCAGTGCCCGGCCCAGGGCAAAAAAGTAATTGAAATAGAGGTTGCGGTGAAAGACCGGCACCAGGGCCGGGTCGGCCAGCTCATAGCGGCGCTGCTGCAGCCATTCTACCGCTTCTTTAAGCAGGTTGCCGGCGCCGCGGCGCCTTAAGTCCACGGCCGTTGTTCCAGCCCCGTCGGCTTCCAGGTTTACCGCCAGGTAAAGGGTTATTGACGCCGTCTCCCCGGGAGCAAGATCCATCTTGACACTGCCGCGAAATGAATCCGTCCCGGCGTGGCCGATTTGCCATGATCCTTCCGGTTCCAGGCTTAGCGCCACGGCGGCCAGCGGCAGCCCGCTGCGCGCCTCCAGGATTAAACTTTTCGTCCAGTGGTCGAAGGCCATGGTGCGCTCGCCTTTAACTTCGCGGCGGTTAAAAATAACCTGGTTGAATTTACTCCAGCAGCCTTGCCACCCGGCCTCTATAGCTACTGCTGAATCTGCATTGCTGGTAATATTGAGGCGAAGAAAGCCGCCGCGGTGTCCCGGGGGGATGACAATCTCGCCTTTCAGCGCCAGCGGTCCCGCCGCTGTGCTTTCAAAACCGGGCAGCCAGTCCAGTTCATAGCGCCAGTTGAGGGCAATCTTTTCACTCAAATCTTCCCCGTTTAGGGCCAGGTAAGGGCCAAGCAGCGGCTCTCCTTCTTTCCCGCTGAACTCCAGCAGGCCGCGGGCAGCCATATGCAGCACATTTAAGGTGTTTATTTCGGCACCGGGTCCGATTTCCGGCAGCGAGATATATTCGTTGCCGGTGAGGAAAAAACAGTGGTCCGGGTTAACTGGCGGGGGAGTAGTCAAGATTTGCTTTACCGGGTCAGGCTCGATCATGTCGCACCTCCTGGAGAATCGCGCGGGCATTGCCGCTGAAAATTTGCTCTATCGCTTCCCGGGGCAACCCCAGTTGCCGGCAAGCCCTAAGCTGGTCTTCGAGGTAACGGCGCGCGAAACCCCGGGGGAACCACGAAGAATCGCTGCCGAAGATGATTCGTTTCGGCCCCACAGTTTCATAAAAGCGGCGAAATAAGTCTTGCAGGGTTAAGGGGTAGGGGTACCAGCGCACCCATTCATTATTTCCCGAAGTGTCCACGTAGACATTGGCGCAGGCCCAGGCCAGTTGCAGCAGATCCCTAACGTAGCCGCAGCCGAAGTGGGGGACAATAAAGGGCACCGTAGGGTACGCCTTGGCCACCGGTTCCAGGCTTAACGGGCTGATATTGGTCCCTGAAGCGATGCCGCCGCCTCCGCCGAGAATGCCAAAATGTATCAGGACGGGCAGGTTGTATTTCTCCGCAATATCCCAGAGAGGTCTAAACGAAGGATCAGCCAGGGGCCGGTGGACCAGGGGGGCGAAGATCTTGTAGCCTTTCAAGCCGTGCCGCTGCACCGCCTCTTCCAGCAGCCGGGGGCTGTTGTCAGCTTCCGGGTGATGGTGCGCAAACCCGGTTAATTTGTCCCCGTAAGGGGCCAGGGCGGCAGCCAGGATTTCGTTGCCGCCCCCGGTAACTATAACCACCCGCTCCAGCCCGCAGCGGGCGGCTTCTTCATGCCAGCGCTTTGCCGCCTCCGGCGCCGGCAGATCCTGCTCCGGATCGGGAAAAGACCAGGCTTCACGCCACTGGCGGTCATATTCATCACTCCAGCGCCTGATTAGCACCGCTTTTTCCGGGCCATTTTCCGCGGCATAGCGTTCGTAGTAATCGGTAAACTGCCGGTCCAGCCCCGCTACGGGCAGGTGGGCGTGAAAATCGATGACCTGCATTGTCGAATCCTGCCTTAAAATATTGTCTTAGCATAATATTCTCTACCGCCCCTGGAAACCCTTTTCCGGCTGAAGCAGGTTCCCGGGGCCCACCGTGCCGCGGTCTCCATGGGGGCGAACTTTGTCGAAAACGCTGCCTTGCCAGGGCAACAGTTTGTCCGGGAAGGCTGCTGTTGAAAAGGTCGCAGGCAATCCAGGCTTTATTTTTTGCTGTGGAAGGAACAATTTTTCTCCGGGAGCAGTCATAAATAATGTAAATAATTTAAAAAGAGGTGGGTTCAATGAAAGGTAAATGGTCTTTTCTTCTGGCATTGATGCTTATTGCCGCCGTGGCCGCGGCCGGCTGCGCACCGGCGGAAAGCGGGACCCCGCCTACCATTATTGGCGTCGTTAACTCCACTGAGGGCGATACCATCCTGGTGGTGGAAGGGATCGACCGGCCCGGGGTGCCGCAGGAGGAATGGTTTGGCAAACGCGCCATTAACTTTACCATTACCGGGGATACAGTCATCGAGAGGGACGGGAAGCCTGTTTCGCCGGATGATTTCACCGGGTTGAAGGTGGAGGTATGGGCCGACGGCCCCATCGCCGAGTCGTATCCCGAGCAGGCCAGGGCCGGCCGCATCGTCATCCTGGAAGATTTAAGCGGGAACAGCGGCGCGGCGGAAGAAGAATTCATTGACTCGGGCCGCTTCGCCGGCCTTGACGGCGATGTAATAGCCGTAAAAATTTCCGGCGTTCCCGACGAGGTCGACCCGCGTGAATTCCGGCTTACCGCATAGCCCTTCTAATCAGGTCGGCCAGGCGCCCTCTCTCCATGCTCTTTCCCATGGTCCCTGGGGTAACTGATCCCATGATAGAGCACCTGGATGACGAATTTCGACATCTCCTCGGGTGATTCAATCATGCCTTCCTGCAGCCATTTGTGAAAAACACTGATACATCCGGTGATAGCAAATACCAGTAAATAATCCTGGGTCCTCTCGTCGGAAGCCTGGTTTATTTGCGATGAAATAACCTGCGATAACTGCATGATATCCCTTTGAAAAGCAAAGTCGCAATTTTCACTAAGCAAAGCTTTAAACAGGTCGGCATTTTCCTTGGCATATTCTAAAATACGGGTTAAGACCTGGGCCGATAAGGGGCTTTGATCAGTGAACTTTTGCTGCTCCAGGTACTGCTTAAGGCTGGCCATCACTTCTTCTTTGATGTAGTGCAGCAAGTCATACTGGTCACGAAAATGAGCGTAAAAAGTGCTGCGATTAATGTCGGCGGTTTCGCATAGTGCCTTTATAGAGATGCTTGATATATGCTGCTTTTGCATCAGTTGGACCAGGGCATTTTTTAACATCATTTTTGTATACTTGACGCGGCGATCGGTTTTGCTTTTCTTCACGTCCAGACCTCCAGGCCACATATTTTTTTTCAGGCTATCCAACACTTTAAAAGTAAAGTGTCGAGCTTAAGACAGTTTCTCTCTTTTTGATGGTTGCAAACCTACACCATGTTGATTATCATACAATACATGCGAAATAACAACTGTATATTGTTTATCTGGAGGAATATATGGATACATTGGCAGATCTAATCATCAAGCACAAGAAGAAAATAATGGTTGTATTCATTGCCGCCGCCCTGGTCAGTGTAGCGTTTTTTCTGTTTGTTAAGATCAATTACAATATGGTTGACTATCTCCCGCCTGAGGCCCAATCCACTGCCGCGTTAGAAATATTGCAGGAAGAATTCACCCAGGCAATGCCCAATGCCAGCGTCATGATCAAAAATGTTTCCATCATGGAGGCCATGGCCTACAAGCAGAAGCTGGCTTCGGTAGACGGCGTCACTGCCGTTCTCTGGCTGGATGACATCATGGATCTTAAGAAGCCACTGGAAAAAGGCGACGCCAGTACGATCGAGAGATACTATAAAAACGGTACTGCCCTGTTTGCGGTTACCATTGCCAAGGGCATGGAACAGGAAGCATCTGCCGCCATACGCAATATCATCGGTGCAGAAAATGCACTGGCCGGCGAAGCGCCAGATCTGGCTGCCCTTCAGCAAGCGGCGATAACGGAAGTGCTCAAAGCCCTGGCCATTCTGCTGCCCCTGATCATTTTAATCCTGACCCTGTCAACGACCTCGTGGGTTGAACCGCTCATCTTTCTGGCCACGATCGGTATTTCTATTTTGATTAACATGGGAACGAATTTCTTCTTAGGCGAAATCTCCTTTATTACCAATTCGGTAAGCCCCATCTTGCAACTGGCTGTATCACTGGATTACGCCATCTTCTTACTGCACAGTTTTAGTGACAATCGGAAAAAATACGCTGACCTGGAAGAAGCCATGCGGCACTCGATCAAAGCATCAATGTCCACCATAGCGGCCAGTGCCTTCACTACTTTGTTTGGCTTTTTAGCTCTTGTATTCATGAACTACCAGATTGGAGCTGATTTAGGCCTTAACCTGGCCAAGGGGATTATCTTCAGCTTCATTACAGTTATAGTTTTCCTGCCTGCACTCACGCTCTGTACCTATAGGCTGATCGATAAAACAAAACACCGCCCCTTGCTGCCCGGTTTTCAAAATATCCATAAAATCTTGTCCCGGTTTGCTGTCCCGGTTGTGATTATGGTTCTTGTTCTGGTCGTGCCCAGTTTTTTAGGGCAAAGCCGGACCGACTTTATCTATGGAAAAGGAAGCGAAGAGGTCAACAGTCTAAACAGCCGGGACAGTATGGCCATAAAAGAAGAGTTTGGCCCATCCACGGCCATAGCCCTGCTGGTGCCCCGCGGTAACATGGCCAAAGAGCAGGAGCTTTGCCGGGAAATCGAACAACTTGATCATGTGACCGGTGTAGTGGCTTATGCAACCGAGGTGGATACAACCATCCCCCCTGAATTTCTTGACGAGGAGATAACCGGACAGTTCTACTCGGGAAACTATGCCCGCATTGTGGTCTACACCAATACGCCCGAAGAAGGCGACACGGCGTTTAAAACCGTGGAGAGCATTCATGACAAGGCCAGATCCTATTACGGGGACACTGTCTATGCCGCCGGCCAAAGCGCCAACCTGTACGACATGAAAACCGTGATCCAGAAAGATAATACCATAACCAGCACCATTGCCACGATCGCTATTTTCTTTGTTTTATTGATTTCCTTCAAATCGGCAACGTTGCCGCTCTTGCTGCTGTTGACCATCAAGGCGGCGATCTGGATCAATCTGGCCATTCCGTATTTTACCGGAACAGCGATCAGTTATATCGGCTATCTGGTAATAAACACGGTTCAACTGGGTGCTACGGTTGACTATGCGATCCTGTTGACGAATCACTACCTGGGAAACAGGAGAGAGAGACCCAGGCGGGAGGCAATCAGCAAGTCTCTCGATGAGACATTCACCTCCATACTCGTTTCGGCGGCAATCCTGGCCACGGCAGGATTCACTCTCTCTGTGACATCGTCAAATCCCATAATCTCCGATCTGGGCTTGCTGCTGGGCCGGGGGACACTGCTCTCTTTACTGATGGTCGTCTGCTTCCTGCCGGCCATGTTGACCATGTTTGACAGGGTCATCGCCAAAACCACGTTAAAGTCAGGGTTCTATGATTAAGACGGGGAAATCAAATGATCAGATTACCAGGAGGGACCGCCAGTGAGATGCAAAGCATATAAGCCAGCAATATCATTGTTTTTAGCTGCCGTATTGATGATAACTCCGCTAAGCCTTTCCACAGTGGCCCAGGAAAACACATCTTCAGCCTTAGGTGACAGCAAGCAGGAGGCGGCAATTCTAAATAAAAATGAAGTAATCTATGCCACCCTCGCCGCAGACGGAACCGTGAAGGCCGTCTACGCGGTCAACCATTTTGAGGTGTCGGAGCCGGGCGGCATTACGGACTATGGCCACTATAAGGCCGTGGTTAATTTAACTGACACCGCACCGTTAACGCATCATGAAGATGCCGTCTCATTTCAGGCTGACCGGGGTAATTTTTATTACCAGGGTAACATGGCCGCGACCGATCTGCCCTGGAGGTTCGATATATCTTACTACCTGGACGGCGTTAAAACAGCACCGCAGGATCTGGCGGGAAAATCCGGCAACCTGGAAATCCGGGTTGCAACCGCGCCAAACAAAAACATTGATCCCGTCTTTTATGATCACTACATGCTGCAGGTATCTATAACGCTGGATGCCGATAAATGCACTAATATTGAGGCACCGGATGCTACAGTGGCCATTGCAGGGAAAAACAGGGTCATTTCCCATACGATTATGCCGGGAAAAGATGGGGATATCCGGGTCACTGCTACGGTAAAAGATTTTACCATGAGCGGCCTGGAAATCTCCGCCGTGCCTTTTGCCCTGAATATGGATCTGCCGGAAACAGATGAGCTGATCGATAATCTGCAAAAGCTTTCCGGCGCCATTTCCGACCTGAATGACGGCGTGGGGGAGCTGGCCGGCGGTGTGGCCGGCTTGAAAAAGGGAGCGGGCCAGTTGAAAAAAGGTTCGGCCGGCATCAGGGAAGGCCTGGCGCAACTGGGCGGAGGCGCCGGGGAGATTTCCGGGGCATCGGAAGAAATTAAAGAAGCCTTGTCAAAGATCGCCTCTTATCTCGACGGCGGTTCAGCCGTGGTTTTTGATCCGGGTGACCTGGCCCGGCTGCCACAGGCCTTGTCAGGCCTGGCCCAGGGTCTCCAGGAGATCTCCGGCGGCCTGGTGAAGCTGAAAAACAACTTTTCAACAGCCCACATGGCGCTGGATGCGGCTATCCAGGGTATTCCCGGCACAGCGATCACGGAAGAAGAAATCGCGGCCCTTTATGCGCACACAGACCCGGGCCAGCATGATTTGCTGGACCGGCTTGTGGCTTCTTATGCTCAAGGGTTAACCGTCAAGGGGACCTATGGCCAGGTTAAAGAGGCATTTGAGGCGGTAGGCACAGCCGCCGATACTTTTGCCGGATCCGCGGCCATGATTTCCGGGACGCTGGAGGCCATGGCCGGGAATATCGAGGAGGCCCTGTCCAGTTTAGATCTGGAGAAAATTGAGCAGATCGTCTCTGGATTAGTGGAACTTTCTGCCAACTATGCCGTTTTCCACACCATGCTAACCGCCTACCTGGGCGGTGTAGAGGAACTGGCTGTCAACTATGCCGAGTTCGATGCGGGCTTCTCTACTTTTAATAAGGGCATTGCTGAGCTGCATGATGGCGTTGCTGAGCTGTACGACGGCACAAGCCTGCTCCATCGCGAAACGGCGGACTTGCCCGGCACGTTACAATCCGAAATCGATGAGCTCCTGGAACAGTTTGGCGAAGGAGAGTTTGAACCGGTCTCCTTTACTTCACCGAAAAATAAGCACACCGGTTTCATGCAGTTTGTGATTACCAGTGAAAAAATCGAAAAGCCGGAAGAGTCGAAGGATATACCGGCTGAGCCGGGAAAGGATACCTTTTGGGAGAGATTCCGGGCCTTGTTTAAAGGCAAAGATGAAGATTAGCCATGCTGCCATTTAAAATCTCCTCCCGGCTCGGGAGGTGATAATCAGTGCAATGAATTTGAATCGCCGGGTGTCCCGCCTCCATGGTCTGGTGTCTACACATTTTCAAGCTGCTTTTTGGGGTGAATTATGTTATAATATAATCAGTTGCTGGGGCGTGGCCAAGCGGTAAGGCACTGGACTCTGACTCCAGGATGCGAAGGTTCGAATCCTTCCGCCCCAGCCAGATTCCCCCCTTCACCCGGTCCATAAAAGGGGCTGTCCAAAAGTCGATTGGGACGGCCCATGCTCCAATTCTTGCTCGTACACGGCGCTCTCTATGCAATGTGCGGCCACGTCCAAAGGGAAAATGCCTGCCACTGCAGCTGCCGCAGCTATTTTTTGAGAACTGGGCATTCCGGCCTGCCGGCCGCTTCAGCCTTCTGTACGCGACCTTTAAGTTCGCGGTTTTGCAGGGCAAGAATATCTAACTTGGTTCCCAGTTGGTCGAGGTCGTCGGTCATGATGTTAATAGCCTCATAAATTATCGCTTGATATTATACCCTCCCCAGAACTTTGGGGTTGCTAATTCCTTTCCATAAGAATCATAGAAATAAACACTAACAGATTGGTTTTCGTTAACCTTACCTGCATTTCTAATTATTGTTTCTATTGCACCGCCCACGGTTTCCGCAAATCTTTCTTTTTCGTGATCCATGGAATAATACCAACTATCACTTACGGTAACTAATACTATTTGCCAAGTTCCGTCAGGTTCTATTTTTTTAATAACACCATTACTTGACTTGATTAATTCTTTAAGCGTGCTAATAAAAATCTCATTTATTCTTTCTTGAACTGCTGCTTCACTGGGATAAGCTATAGTAACCGATTCCACATCTCCAAAGTGTCCTCCATCAAATGTTTCTACGGCTTGTCCTCCTGTCATTTTTTCGCCCTTTTCCCCGTAAATATTTCTTATATTTTCGGGCTGTGGGTGATCTTCAAGGTTGAATCTAAATGCGGCGATCCCTGTATAGTATCCTATTTCCCATTCCGGGGGTATAATAAATTCTTTTTCAACTTTTCCATCTTTGATTTCTACAAAATCGGATAATATATCAAAGTCGCCATTTACTAATCCGATTTCAAAAATCCCTCCATCAGGCACGTTGGATTCTATAGTCATGATAACACTGTTTTCACCTGTATTTAAAGTCATTGTTCCGGTAAAATTTAGTATTTCTTTAATATTAGACGCGCTGTCCATGTTTTCTGAGACAGATCGAACATCTTTTAATGCGCTTTCAACATCTTGCCTGTTGTTTAAATTATCCGTGTTAATGCGGTCGTTATTTTCGGATGATTCGATGGGAGAAGGAGATGGTAGTGCTATACCCACTACAAAAGATGTAAAAGAAATTATCAATGCAATTAATATGCGTATTCCGGTCTGACCCGGCCACTTAATCCGGCTACACCCGGCCAGTGATTCCGGTGACACCCGGCCACTCAATCCGGCCACATCCGGCCAGTAAAAGGATTCTTCCACCTCGTGAGTGAAACTTCCTGCAATACCAA
>JAKPEE010000020.1 GCA_029552125.1 Bacillota bacterium
CGGGCTACAGCCCTTATTCGTTTGGTCATCGTTGTAGGGGCGGCTCATGAGCCGCCCAAACCCGTACCGGGAAACTGAACAGCTGATTGAAATAGGAAACACCTTCACCTAATTTGACCATAGGCGTAGGGGCGGGGTTCCATCCCCGCCCGCAGAAGCCCAGACCGGAAAACGGCAGCTAAAGGCTTCCCTAAACGAAGGTCTGTGCCTCACCGGCGAGCTCAGATAGTATATCGCCAGGCCAAAACAATTCGGGCCGGGCATGCCCGGCCCCTACAGCCCTTATTCGTTTGGTCATCGTTGTAGGGGCGGCTCATGAGCCGCCCAAACCAGTACCGGAAAAGAGAAAAATACCGCGTTTAAAGCAACAGTCCCCTGTCCTCTGCCACGGAAAGGTCCTTACTTCACAATTGGTCTATCAAGACCGGGCTGTGGCGCCGGCCGCTTTCCAGGCCGCTTCAACTGCCCCGGAGGCCGTCTCACAGTGGATTATGCCAGTTTCGAGCCTCTGGGGAGGCTCGAATTTCCAGGTTTTCAGGCCTATCACGGGCTTCCCCATTTTTAAAGCAAGGGCGACCTCGGAGAGGGTGCCGTATTCGCCTCCCACGGCAATAAGCGCATCAGCCGTCCTGGCAATAACGGCATTGCGGGCCTCTCCCAGCCCGGTGGCCACTGCCAGGGTCAGATAGGGATTGCCTCTGCGGGGATCGTCTCCGGGGAGTATTCCCAGGACCATTCCTCCAGCAGCCCGTGCGCCCCGCGAAGCCGCCTCCATGACTCCCCCACCGCCGCCGCAGACCACAATCCCGCCCCGAAGGGCTATCCCCGCGCCCACTTCCTCCGCCAGGGAAGCCAATCCGGAATCACACTGCGAACCGCCGACAACGGCAATATAATACAATCCCCATGCTCCTTGAGGGGCCGGCAACAGCAGGATTCTTTGCTGTTATTTATCACCTGACCCAACGTCTTTAGTGTTACTGTCGATATATCCCGACAACAAGCGAAATTGGTTTAATCCTTGTTTAAAAAAAAATCAACCAAGATGGTTATTTCTATCCAGGAGGGTAGATATCCTGCCCTCTCCTGCCTCGTTAACGCTTGCCCAGAAGAAGCTCGAAGCGGGGGAACTTCACGCGGCGCTCCTTTCCCAGAAAGTTCTTCCGCTGTTCTCCGTCCCCGGAAATTACAACCTGCAGGCGGCGGGTTCGCTCCCCGAGCCACTCCAGGAAGCGGGTAAAAGCAACAACAACTTTACCTGAAGCGAAGCGCAGCCCTTCAACATTGACTACCAGGTGGAAACAGCGCCGCGGCAGGAGCGCCCGCACAGTCCGGATCAGCTCGCGCAGATTTAAGCTGCTGATAATACCCTGCAGGCGCAGGTGGAGAGTCCCCTTTTTCTCTATTAAAAATATGCGCAGTGACGCAGATTTTTCTTCTCCTTGCCGCTCCGGGTTGCTTTTTAACAGCCTGAAAAGAAGGGGGACCGGCTTGGAGTCTATATCCTGCAGCCGCGCCAAGGTCCGGTTATACCAGCGGCTCTTTCTTTCAAAATGACGGACCAGCCACCACCCTACCGAGCGGTAAAATGAGCTTTCCCAGCCGGTCAATAAGGTATTCTTAAATATGTTGCGCAAGGAGTAGAATCGCTTGAACGCGGCGATGGTCTCATGCTGCAGTTCCTCGGGTGACATCTTCGCGGGTTGAAAAACAGCGTGATGCCCGTCATAAAGGTCCCATTGCCTGGTCAGGAGCCTCCCCTCGGCTTCCAGCTGCTGAAAAAGCGGCGTGCCCGGCAAGGGCGTGAGGGTCAAAAACTGCACGCTGTCAATGCGGGAATGAAGGGCAAAATCGACCGTATCGCGGATCGTCTGCACCGTATCGCCTTCGCCGCCGAAGACAAACATGCCGTGCACCCTGATGCCGTACTCATGAAAGCGGCGGACGCATTCTCTCACATCTTCCACGCTCTGCTGCTTGTTAAACGCGGCCAGGGTGTCCGGGTTAATCGATTCAAGTCCCACATAGACCATGTTCCCGCCGGAGCGCCGCATCAGTTCAAGCAGCTCCGGATCCCGGGCCGCTTCCGCGCGCACCTGGGCGCCCCATCCTTTCAACCCTATATCGTGGTCGATCATCCCTTGAAAGAGCTCCTTGCTCCGCACGGTGTTGGCGGTAAAATTGTCGTCGCAAAAAAATATGCTGCGGCCCCGGTAAGCGGCCAGCTCCCTCAAGACGCTTTCCGTGCTGCGAAAGCGGTAGCGGCGCCCGAACATGAGAGTGACGCTGCAGAAAGTGCAATTGAAGGGGCAACCCCGGGAGGTCATTACCGGAATTGTCCGGAATGGTTTTTGCCCTTCGAAGAGCGAGAAATCGGGAAGCGGAAGCTGATCCATCTCCACCGGTTCCGCTGAGCAGGGATTGTGAACCGCCTCCTGGCCGTTCCAGAATGAAACTCCCGGAATATCCCAGGGCTGCCGGCCCTCCTCCAGGGCGCGGAGCAGGGGCACAATAGTTAGGTCAGCTTCTCCGCGCACCACGTAATCGGCATGGCCCAGCGCCTCATCGGGCATAAAATGGGCATGGATCCCCCCAATCATGACCGTCAGGCCGCGTGACCTCAGGTAGCCGGCAATCCGGTAGGCCTCGCTGCTGGTGGCCGTGGTAGTGGAAATGCCTACCAGGCCGGCATCAACAATTCTGGACCAGGGCAGCGACATGCCCCTCCCCAGGTAAAGCTCCACCCGGTAACCGGCAGCCTTCAGCCGGGCCCCCAGCAGCGGCAGCCCCAGGCGGGGCATCCTAACCGTTTTGTAGACATGATCCTCCTTGGACTGCGGTTCAATTAAAACAACCTTTTTCATTTGGAGCACACCTCTCTCTTTTTGGCATTCCCGTCAGTACTTTAGAATGATTTCAAAAACCGATATTTATGCTGCCAAAATGCCGAGGTGATCAATTGAACCGATCTCGCCGGTGGAGAGGAAGCTGAAGGAAGGAATGGATGAAACCTTTAAGATTATGATGCCCGCCGGCCTACTTGATAAACCGTATCGTCATCGGATAAGAATAGTCTTCCCCATTACTGACTTTAACAGTGGCGATCACAACATACACCAGCCACACTATGGACACGGCAACCGGCAGGAGAAAAAGTATACCAAGACTGAGAACAGTCAGGATAACGGCCGCAATCATGTAAATGGTTACACTGATTTGAAAGTTAAGCGATTCTTTGCCGTTTTTATCTACGAAAGCAGATTCGTCTTTCTTGATCAGCCAGATGATCAGCGGGCCAATTATATTACCGAAGGAGGGAAGGATAAAAACCGCAAGCGCAAGCAGATGGGCAAGCATGGCATAATTTTTTTCTTCTCTGGTTAAAGCGCCATCCTGAAAATCTGACATTGCCCCACCCCCCCGGAATCAGACTGCCAATTAAGCTGAATATTAATATTGTCTACATTATGATGCCATCCCGGGTCTATTGGCAACATTCCTGTGGTGGTATATACTGGTGCCTGGCTCCAATTAAACCCGGATTGCTCCCGTTTCCCGGCGATTTAATTGATTTGCTGCCTTTTCTAGGCAATATCCTGAAGGTAACCGCCGCTTTCTGTGGAATACATCTACTGGGGGTGATTTTTGTGCCTGACATTCTGGCAATTTCATCCAGCCCGCGCCGCAATGGAAACAGTGAACTGGCCCTGCGTTCATTTTGCCGGGCCGCTGAAGAGAAAGAGATCGCCGTGGAGTTGATTCGCCTTCACGAACTCCGGCTGTCTCCGTGCCGGGGCTGCGAACTCTGCGCCAGGGACGGGAAATGCGTAGTAGAAGATAATATGCAGCCTCTTTACAAGAAGGTTGTCGAGGCAAGAGGCCTCGTTCTGGCTACCCCAATATATTTTGGCTCCCTTTCGGCGCAGTTGAAGATATTCATTGACCGCTTTGAATGCTGGTGGCATGCCAAGTACCGGCTGAAAAAGCCTTTTGTTCTCCCCGAGCAGAAAAAAGCGGGGTTCCTTCTCTGCGCGGGAGCGCTGCGCAAGCCGGAATTTGGCGATAATGCCGCGTTCATTGCCGGGGTCTTTTTCCACAGCATTAACTACCACTACGGCGGGATGCTGCATTTACAGGGCCTGGACAACATGGGCGCGATCAACAGCAATCCGGCAGCGTTGAAGGACGCATATGATGCCGGCAAGGAGTTTGTTCGCAGCCGCGTCCTGTTGTAGGGCGGCCCCTGCGCGCCCACGCAACATCTCCGGCGTTCATCACGCATATTCCATAAGCCGGGGTCGTCCTGCGTTCACATGCCAGGTCGAACTCTGCGCGCCTCTCTACCGTCTCCCTAGAAGCTTTTCGGCCTGGCAGGCAATGTTCTCCGCGGTAAAACCCATTTTCTCCATCAAAATGGCGCCCGGCGCCGAAGCGCCGAAACCGGTCACGCCGATGACGCTGCCGCGGCTCCCCGTGTAGCGCTCCCAGCCCAGCGGCAAGGCCGCTTCAACGGCCAGCCGGCACTCAATTTCATCCGGCAAAATCTGCTGCCGGTATCTTTCATCCTGCCTTTCGAAAATCTCCCGGCTGACCATGCTGACAACGCGGACAGAGAATCCCTTGTCTTCGAGAATCTCTTTGGCCTGCAGCGCCGGGGCAACTTCGGAGCCGCCGGCGATGATAATCAAATCGGCCGGCCGGCTTTTTTCCAGGCCCACGATATAGGCTCCCTTAAGCGCATCCTTGCCGCTGCCGGGGATCTGGGGCAGATCCTGGCGCGACAGCACCAGCGCCGTAGGGCCCTCAGTGCGCTTTAGAGCGTGCAGCCAGGCCGCCGCTGTCTCCCGGCCGTCGGCAGGGCGGAGCACATCCAGGTTGGGAATGGAGCGCAGTCCGGCCAGCTGCTCCACTGGCTGATGCGTGGGGCCGTCTTCGCCCACAGCAATGCTGTCGTGGGTAAATACATAGACAACCGGCACCCCCATCAGCGCGGAGAGCCTGAGCGAGGGTTTCATATAATCTGAAAACACGAAGAAGGTCGAGCCAAAGGGGCGCAAGCCGCCGTGCAGGGCAATCCCGGCCAGGATCGTGCCCATGGCATGTTCGCGCACGCCGAAGGCAATATTACTGCCCGCCGGATTGCCGGCCTGGAAATCTCCCAGCCCTTTGAGATAGGTTTTTGTAGAAGCATTTAAATCGGCCGAACCTCCCATCAGGTTGGGAAGATATTTCGCCAGCATCTGCAGCACCTGGCCTGAAGCGGCCCTGGTAGCGGCTGGTTTCTCAAATTCCCATAGGGCCGGATCGCTGAGCAGCTCCTCCGGAAGCTCATAAGAGTGCCAGGTGTCCCAGCGGGCGGCTTCCTCCGGAAACTTCTCGCGGTAAGCGGCCATAAGCCGCTCCCACTCTTCTTTCTGCCGCCCCAGCTCATCCCGGAGCTTTTCAAAGTGTGCCTTCACTTCTACCGGTACGTTAAATGGCGGCTCAAGCGGCCAGCCCAGCCTCTCCTTGGTCAGGCGGGCCTCTTCTGCGCCCAGGGGAGCGCCGTGCGATTCTGGCTTCCCCTGCTTATGCGGCGAGCCGTAGCCTATCTCCGTGCGCACCATGACCAGGCTGGGGCGATCGCTTTCGCGGGCCCGGCCGATTGCTGCGGCAACCTCATCTATGTTATTGCCATCCTCTACCCGCAGCACCTGCCATCCATAGGCCTCGAAGCGCCTGCCCACATCTTCAGTGAAGGTGATATCGGTGCCGCCGTCAATGGTGACCCGGTTGTCGTCATAGAGGCAGATCAGCTTGTTCAGCTTTAAGTGGCCGGCCAGCGATGCCGCCTCGGAGCTAATCCCCTCCATCATGCAGCCGTCGCCGGCATATATATATGTATGGTGATCCACAATTGGAAAGCCGGGACGGTTGAATTCTGCAGCAAGGCGCCTTTCGGCAATGGCCATGCCCACCGCGGCGGCAAAGCCCTGCCCCAGCGGGCCTGTGGTGACCTCCACCCCTGGCGTAACCCCGTATTCGGGATGTCCCGGCGTCTTGCTGCCCCACTGCCTGAAGTTCTTTATTTCATCAAGCGGAAGATCGTAACCGGAAAGGTGTAACAGCGCGTAAAGCAGCATGGAGCCGTGCCCGGCCGATAACACAAAGCGATCGCGATCCGGCCAATCAGGCGCAGAGGGATCATGCTTCAGGTAACGCGTCCAGAGGGCGTAGGCCATCGCCGCCCCGCCCATGGGCAGTCCGGGATGGCCGGAATTTGCTTTTTCAATGGCATCTACCGCTAAAAAACGAATTGTATTTACAGACAGTTCATCAATCGGTTGCACGTATAATCCGCTCCTTTTTGGATTTGGCTTTACCATACTATTCTACCCACAATTGGCAAAGGCCTGCTGTAAACCAATACGGCGCTCTGTTGTCTAAAGGACGCATAAATAAAAGGTCCCCAGGCATCATCTGCGCCGGGAACCTCCAACTTTCCATGGTGGGGACGAGAGGATTTGAACCTCCGACCTCTTGAATGTGAGTCAAGCGCTCTCCCCCTGAGCCACGTCCCCATATTTTAACGAGCTTCATGAGTAATTATAGTTAAAAACGGATAAAAAGTAAAGCGGAATAATGCGGCCAAACGGTTTTACTGTCATACGGTAAGCGATCATTGAATAAGACAACTTTTTCTTGCATGGATCATTTTTCTAGAGATCCTTCGCTTCGCTCAGGATGACAGGCAAGATGCTCAGGATGACAGGCAGAATGCCGCATTTCGTCCATGTAGACAATGCGGTCTTCATGCTGCGACCTGTCCGCGGCAAAAGCCAGGAGATGGCTTTCCAGGGAGGCGCGGGCGGAGGTGAGCACTTCAGGGCCTTCTGGACTGGAAGAGGCGCCATCGAGAGAAGCCATTAGCGATTCCATCAGCCCCTCATCGCCCCCGCCGTGACCCCGCAGATCCAAGTCCAGATCCAGAAGCAGCTTTTTTCGCACCTGGTGGTGATCATAAACGATGATCTCCTGGTGCTCGGTGGTGAGCTTGCCGAAAAGGGTGCCCCCGGTCCCCTCTATGCGGATCCAGCGGCCCTCGGAGGATGCAAAGCCATGCAGGGTCAGCGAGGCGGTTGCTCCTCCAGCAAACTCCATATTAACCACCTGGTGGTCATTGACGTCATTATCGCAGAAAAAGACACAGCGGCCGTAGGGCCCTTCCCGCAGCGCCTGCAGCTTGGCTTCCCTGCTGGAGGGCGCATCGGTGATGGTCGAAACGGGCCATTGATCCCAGTTGCCCAGTGTTTTCAAGGGAGAATAAAGCCTGCCCAGTCCATTGACCAGTCCCGGGCAGCGCAGTGCGGCGCCGGCCAAAAGCCGATTATGGAAATAGCGCGAGCGTGTGCCGATCTGCAGCAGCGGTTCCGCTTTTAAGTAAATCCGCGGCGCCGCCCACAGGCAGATGTCCAGGTGCGGGCACCCCTCCAGGCAGCGCTTCGCCGCTCCCGGCGGCGCGTTTTCCGGCCGGTAAAAAAAGAGCCCTCCAAATGAGCTGACCTTAAGCGCCGGGGCGCCGATCAACCAGTAGATGAGATCGAGGTCATGACAGGTCTTGGCCAGAACTATGGGGCTGGACTCGTCCGCGCGGCGCCAGTTGCCGCGCACGTATGAATGGGCAAAATGCCAGTAGCTGACATTTTCACTGTGATTGATATTGACGATGCGGCCGATCAATCCCCCCGCCACGGCCGCCTTGATAGTTTGAAAGAATCTTGTATAGCGGAGAACATGGGCGACCCGTAGCTGCCGGCCGGCCTTTTCGGATGCCTCAACCAGCCGGCGGCAGTCCGCCTCCGTAACGGCCATGGGCTTTTCCAGCAGGACATGGTAGCCCAACTCCAGCGCAGCCAGGGCCGGTGCAGTATGCAAGCGGTCCTGGGTCGCAATGAAACAGATGTCGGCCATCCGTCCTGCAGCAAAGAGCTCCTCCCAGCCCGGGTAACATCTCTCCGGCGGAAGACCGTGTGCTGCGGCAAAGGCTTCACGACGCGCAGTCAGCGGCTCGGCCACGGCAGCAAATTTTAACCTGTGACTGTTTTCCAGGGCCCAGGCACCGTAGGCATCCTTGCCCCGGTTGCCGGCCCCTACCAGGACCGCTGTTATCATGGGCCGCACAGCACCTCCCCGGCCTTCTTCAATATCTCCATCTCCGTCCCGCGAATAACATTAAAGCCGGTCAGGCTACGGTAAAGATTTCGCCATCTGCTGACTATATGCCTGCACACCTGGAACGGCTGAAATATAAAAATATCTGCTGACCAGCATAAACATCTGATAAGTGACCGCAGCAATATATCAGGCAACAAATAGAAGCAACACACCGATGCCAAATTCATCATTATAGTATATCATTCTTTCTTGGACGTGCGGGTACAGCCACAGACAACAGCAGTACTATAGAGAACAGGAATGCCGCTCCCCCAAGCCACACAGACAGAACCGGAAAAACCGAAGTTATAAATAAGTATTCCTGGCAAGCGCACCAGATTAGAATTCCGAGCAAAATAGATGCTGCGCTAACTCGAAGCAGCCTGAATCCAGTTCTTTTTTGCTGATAAAAGGCCAAGACCAGCCTCAACATCACCATTAGGCTTGCCGAGACCATCATGCCGATCACGACACAAAGTACATAGTGCCCCCAGATAATCCTTCCCATGCCGACAGAAGGAAAGCCTCGCCACTGCGCCCAGTCACTTAAAACATAGGCAATGAAAGGCCAGCTTCGCTGGCTGTTTGTGAGAATCACGATGGCGTCACCTGTCTCCGGCACAGCCTGCAAATGCGTCATGATGCCATTGCCCTGGCCGCCGTGAGAAACTGAAAGCGCACCGTTTGGCAGCTTTTCGATATAGTGACCAAATCCATACGCTTCAAATATCAAACCGTAAATGCCGATTTTATGGCTCTCAGGTTGATACATTCGATTAATGCTCTCGATACTTAGAACAGGGTTTTCCTGCAAGCCCGCTACCGCAAAGCGGGCAATATCGTGAGCTGTGGCAAACAGACCGCCTGAAGCCTTTGAGGGATAGAGATAGACAGGAACCGGTTCCCCTCTGAGGTTATACCCCGTGGGTGGGTAAGGCTTCGCCGCCGTGTCTATGTCAAAGAAGGAGCTTTCCATGCCCAGCGGAAGTAAAACTTCCGTGCGCATATATTCTGAAAAGCTTTGTCCAGTGACATCCTCGATTAATATTTCTAATAGGTTATAGCCTGTGTTAGAATACGAAAATCCTGTCCCCGGTTCACGCATCAGCACCGCTTCCCCGGTCATCACATCCCGGTTGGAGGGCATCACCTCGCCGGGGGAATAGATGTTGGTGAAATCCCCCAATGGCATCCCCGAAGTGTGACTTAAAAGCTGCCGTACCGAAATTTTTTCTGTCGGATAGTCAGTCAACGGAAATTGCCAGCTTTTTAGATACTGCGACACCGGAGTATCCAGGTCGATGAGACCCTTTTCTGCAAGCCGCATAACTCCCCAAGCTGTAACAGGTTTTGTAATGGATTGAACACTCATGGCTGTGTCGACCGTCAGCGCTCTGCTGCTTGCCATATCAGCATAACCGTAGCCTTGTGTCCATGCGATTTCGCCGTTCTTAACAAGAGCGATGTTGCAGCCCGGAATACTATACTGCTTCATCAGAGCGGGAATGCGCTCGTCCATATATGACTTAAATTCGTCAAGCGGCGCATCGGCACGCATATTCCGCTTAATTTGCAGACTGCCGGAAAACAGCATGACGAACAAGCTAATTATTACGGATATAAAGATAAACCATATCCACATCCTGTGGTCCCCAAGAATTCTTATTTTTTCATACTTACACCTCATAATTTCTCACCGCTCGCACGCACATTCCACTCCAGCGATGTTTCCGCTTTGCCTTGCCTGCCGATATGCTTTGTGACTTTGGCGGCAATAGTCCCGGTAAAATGACGCTTCCTTGCACAGTATCACGGATGGCTTCGGCCAGTTTTATCCCGCTGATGTCCTTCAGAAAATACCCCGAAGCACCGTGGGTTATGGTACCGGGAATGGATTCATCGTCATCAAATGTGGTTAATGCCAAAACCGCTGTTCCGGGAAAATCTCGTTTGATCAGGCGTGTAGCCTCCACTCCGTCCATTTCTGAAATCAAAACGTTGCAAAGTCCATGGCCGATTTTTTCTGAACAGCTATAAAGAAATCACAGGCCGTTCTTGTATTCTATCATCTACCCCACTATTGCTACAATCCAAACCCTGCAAACGCAGATTTGCCCGGTATTACTGGATCTTTGGGCAAACAAAATACCATCTGTCGATAAAATTACTTTTATCAATAGATGGTATTTGATTTGGTGGACGTGAGGGGACTCGAACCCCTGACCTCCTGGATGCGAACCAGGCGCTCTCCCAGCTGAGCCACACGCCCTCGCAGGTGTATTATAGCAAATCGCATCCCTGAAGGCAACCGGCTAAAGTTGGGGGGGCTTTCCTTGAAAAAAAATAAAATCCCCCCGACCCCCTTTTGCAAAGGGGGAGTTCAAATATTGGCGGAATCCAATTTGGGGATCCCTTGCTCCGCCCAGGTGACAAGTAGGGGCGAGGCTCACCCCCATTTATTAATGGCGATATCTTGCTTCTGTCTTCCGGATTCTGATTTCTGATATTAGGGCATTTCCACGGTGCAGGCGATTCCCTGGCCGCCGCCTATGCAGAGGGTGGCCAGTCCGCGGTGAGCGCCCCGCCTCTTCATTTCATAAAGCAGCGTCACGAATATACGGGTGCCGCTGGCGCCGATGGGATGGCCCAGGGCAATGGCGCCGCCATTAACATTAACCTTATCCGGATCAAAATCCATCTCCCTTAAAACATAAAGAGACTGAACGGCAAAAGCTTCATTGGCTTCAACAAGATCGAGATCCCCGACTGTCCATCCGGCCTTTTGCAAAGCTTTGCGGGATGCCGGCACAGGTCCGGTCCCCATGATCGCCGGATCTACGCCTGCAGAAGCATAGCTGCGGATGAAAGCCAGCGGTTCAATGCCCTTTTCTCTGGCCTTGTCCAGGCTCATGACCACAACAGCGGCAGCGCTGTCATTGATCCCGGAGGCATTCCCCGCAGTAACGGTGCCGTCTTTTTTAAAGGCAGGGCGCAACCTGGCCAGAGCTTCGAGAGAGGTTTCCCGCGGGTGCTCATCCACTTCAAATATTTTGGGGTCGCCTTTCCGCTGCGGCACGGCTACGGGGACAATCTCATCCTTGAAGCGCCCGCTCTCGATGGCGGCGCGGGCCCTTTCCTGGCTTTTCAGGGAAAATTCATCTTGCATTTCCCGGGTAATACCAAATCTTTCGGCAATATTTTCAGCGGTAATTCCCATATGGTAATTCCCAAAAGCGCACCATAAACCATCTTTGATCATCAGGTCAACAGTTTTGGCATCGCCCATTCGCAGCCCCCAGCGCGCTCCCTGCACGGCATAGGCAGCGGCGCTCATGTTCTCTGTCCCGCCGGCTACGATCACATCGGCTTCCCCCGCACGGATCGCCGTGGCAGCCGCAGTAATGGCTTTCAGACCTGAGCCGCAAACCTTGTTAATAGTGGCAGCAGGAACCTCTGCAGGAATGCCGGCTTTAATCGCCGCCTGCCGGGAGACATTCTGACCTAATCCGCCCTGAAGAACACACCCCATCAGGACCTCGTCCACTTCTCCGGGGTCAAGGCCGGCTCTTTCTAATGCTGATTTGATAGCGATGCAGCCCAAATCTACTGCCGGAACATCCCGTAAAGAGCCACCAAAAGTGCCCACTGCAGTCCTCACGGCGCTGACAACGACTACTTCCTTCACTTTTAGCCCTCCCTCATTTTTACCCACTGTCTGTACGGCCAGTGATGATCATGAACATATATAACCGGCCTGAATTAATTTCGCCAGATCCCGGCATCTTTCCTCTATTTTGCAAAATCAAGTCCTTGCATGTATAAATGATAAGCGGGAAATGGTATAGAGGGCTAGAACAAATAATTTTCTCTTATCTTTGGCGTCAAAAGCTGTTCCACATTTTGATACCGCTTCAAAAAATCGGTGAACAGATCAACTATTTCAGGGTCAAACTGGACCTGCTTGTTTCTTTCCAGCTCGGAAATTGCTTCAGCATATGATATTGCCTTTCTATAAGGTCGTTCTATCGTCATTGCGTCAAACGAATCCGCCAGGGCCATTATTCTTCCTTCGAGAGGTATCTCTTTACCCGACATATTAAAGGGATAACCTTTGCCGTCATAGCGTTCGTGGTGGTACAGAATTGCCGGGATGGCGGGATTGAGGGCCTTGATCTGCCTGGCAATATTAGCCCCCCAGAGAGGATGTTTGCTCATAATCTCCCATTCAGAATCGCTTAAGCTGCTGGGATTGTTCAGGATGGTCCTGTCGATTTCAATCTTGCCGATATCATGCAGGTAGGCTCCGTATTGTAAATGCTTTTTAGCCGGAGGCGGCATCCCCATAAGCGTAGCAATGATGCTGGCGTAGACCAGCACCCTCTCTGAATGGCCATAGGTGTAGCTATCCCTGGCGTTGATGATGGCCAGGAAAGCGGTTAGCTTGTTGAACATCTCCTCCTCCGAGGCATCGACCTGGGCCTTGAGAAATTCCAGGACAGAGAAAAAGGTTTCAACCTTGTTCCCGCTGATTACTTTCGCTTTGTAAAGAGCCTGTTCGGCTTTATTAAGGAGATCCTCCCTGGTAGATCCGTCTGCCGGATAAAATGCAAGACCCAGGGAAGCGGTTAAGTCGTAATCCCAATAACCTTCCTTATCTAATATGACAATGTTATTTTTTATATTTTCTCGTATCGACTCCGCCAGGGCCAGCGCTTCCTCCCGGCTGCCTTTATCTACAATAACAGCAAATTCATCGCTGCCGGAACGAAAAACATTACCTGATTCCCCTACCGTATCCACGATAACTCCCGCTACTTCCACAAGGAGCCGGTCGCCCGCCTGGTGGCCGCGGGTTTCGTTAAAATATTTAAAGTAATCCAGGCCCATCATGATTAAGGCAAAGGAGGCGGCATTATCTTCTTCGGTTTTACGCTTAAGCTCCTCCTGTAGAAAACGGCGGTTATACAACCCGGTCAGGTCATCCACATTTACCTGCCTGGAAAGGCGGTCGCTGATGGCGCGCTCCATGTCGACCATGGATCCCACCAGCCAGGAAGTCAAAAAATATATCCCGACGAAGACAACGTCGAGTTCCAGGTTTAACGCTTCATCCTGGGCAAAAGCTGCCACGTTGGTTGCTGCCAAAGTAAAGGCGGTTATGCCGGAAGCGGCAAGACCCCACTTCTGGCCGAAGCGGACGGTATAAAAGAGGATCGTGGGGAGGAAAAGAATTTTATAAGGGCTTTGGTTCCCGCCGGTAACAAAAATTATTGCAGATAAAAAGATAAAACTGCCCAGCAAAGTTGCATAATCTAAAATAATGGGTTCATTTGCCCGGGTACCGGTAAACTTTCCCCTAAATTGCTCGAAGCCAATTGTAAAGAGAAATAATATAGCCAATATGCCAATTATCTGAAGGGATAGCAACATAATACTAAAAGTGCTGTATGAAGTTGTTTCTAAGGGAAATAAATATATTAACGAAATTACACAATATATGGTGGCGAATATTCTAACGACCGGCGCCATCTCCGCAATTTTTCTTTGTCTTTCTCTCTTCGAATACATCATATATAGCACCCTATAATTATTAATCAGGCAGGAAGACATATTGCTTCCTGCCGATTGACTTTTGGGACAGCAACTTTCCCCTGCTTTTTACTTTAATCCTTCCGGCAACTCTGGATCGTAGAATCTCCAAAGGCAAGCAGAAGCAGCACTGACCTGGGCGACAAAAACAGCGATAAAAGCTATGGCTGAAGCAAGGGCGACTATAATTTTCTTCTTCATATCGTTTCACCCCCTTTTCTTAAAGACTATATTATTAAACAGGCCATCAAGCAATTGAGTAGCTCTTATCCCCAGGGGGAGAAGCATAATTCCCTGAAATAACAAGCCGGTCGCGAATCCAATACCCAAGTCGTTTTTATGTAAAATCAAGGCCACTAAAGAAATGGCTGATATTAACGACGCAATAATCAAAGACCTGTCTTTTAATTTCTTGCGCCTGGCCTCGGCACGGGGTTTCATTTGCGTAAAGTAAGGTGCCTTAAGCAAAATGCCCCAACATGCCAATATAACCGCCGTAAGATAGTATGTATAAATAACCGCAGCCGGGCATTTTGCCAGCCAGGCTGCTCCATAACCAAAAAGCGGCATGAAAATAAAGCCGAAAAGATTGCAGTTAAAAGAACTGCTGCAATGCGCACCGCCCGCGTTGGGCCGCAACAAAAGAAGAGCAGCCACCATTGCTAGCGTGGAAGATAAAGCGCCGATCAGGTAGGCGATAAACAGCACCACGATCAAACCTATAAGATTGCTTACAAGAACTGACAGCCCGTAGCTAATCACCTGGCGCTTTTCCGCAGTCAGCTCAAGAATATCGCCAATTTTATCAGATACTGTATGATACCAGTTGTCTGAATTAATCTTTATCCTCCTTTTTGCGATGTAATATGATCTGCATAATGACCGCCAGGGCAATAATGATCAATAACGGCGGCAGGCTAAATAAAAATTTTGACAGGTCATTAGCATTTAGAAGCTGTTCTTCCGAATAATTTAGCAATCTGGTTTGCACCAACACCGTTAATATTTCAGCTAAAATTACCAACGTAAAAGAAATAAGGGAAGCAGTAGCGCTTTTCAAAATGTTCAACTTCAAAACTAGGTTCAAGGTTAACATATAGGTAATAATTCCTATCGGTATGTGAACACCGTACTTTATAGGTGTTTGCTGTATGAAAAATCCGATTGTACCAATTATCAATCCGGCAAGTAATATCTTCTTCCAGCTATATTTCTGCTTTATTAATGCCGTTCCAAGGGCCACCATGGCAATAGCTTCAGGAATTGTTCCTATCAACTGGTAGTGCCAATCTTGAATTAGCAAGCCTGATCACCCTTGTTGTAGTAGTTATTGCTATTAATCTTCCAAGATTCGCTATTTATTTAATAAATCCTTCTTAAAGAGACAAGATGTGCCCCTTCTGCCATATATATGTCATAATTCTACGAGCCATTTGCGATCTTTGAAGACACCTGATATCTAAGGCTTTTGGGGTGGTGGGAAGAACCTTTTACCCCACGAAGAGGCTGTTAAATGGGGATTTTGCTGAATTGGTCCCACCGGATTTGCAAGATTGACCCCAAGGA
>JAKPEE010000137.1 GCA_029552125.1 Bacillota bacterium
CGCCACAGGATGGTGGAGCAGGGCTTTAAAGTGGTTGCAGCTGTATCCGGCGGGCCGGATTCAGTAGCGATGCTGCATATCTTAAACTATTTAAAAGATGAGCTGAAGATATCCCTGCACATAGCCCATTTAAACCACCAGTTCCGGGGTGCCGAATCAGATGAGGACGCCCGGTTTGTGGCCGGTATGGCCGGAAGCTACGGTTTGCCCTGCACCATCGAAGCGGTGGATGTTGCTGCTTACCGTAAACAGAAAAGACTGTCCAGGCAGGTAGCTGCAAGGGAAGTGCGCTACCGGTTTTTAATTGATACAGCCGGCAAGGTGGGGGCGCAAAGGATAGCCCTGGCCCACCAGGCCGACGATCAGGCTGAAACCATCCTGATTAATTTTTTGAGGGGCGCCGGTGTCCCGGGTTTGAAGGGCATTGTCCCGGTTCGGGAAAACCTGTATATCAGGCCCCTGCTGACAGTCAGGCGCTTTGAAATAGAGCGCTTCTGCAGGGAAATGAACCTGCCTTTCCGCCGGGACTCATCCAATTTGGATTTGGTTTACCTCAGGAACCGGGTCCGGCTGAACCTGGTGCCGCAGCTGGAAAGGGATTATAATCCGGGTCTTGTTCCGGCCCTGCTCAGACTGGGTGAAATCTGCAGGGAGGAAGACGCCTTCCTGGAGGAGGAAGCAGTAAAGGCTTATCAGGATTGTCTTTTGAAACAGAATCTTGAAAGAATTACCCTGAGCCTGGAGTGCCTCGGGCGCCTCCCGGTGGCCATCCGGCGCCGGGTGCTGCGCTGTGCCTGGCAGAGCCTGGCCGGGCACCGGCGAAACCTTGCTTATTTTCATACAGAAGCCTTAATGGACCTGGCCGGGGCGGGCGCTGCCGGCACGCAGGCCGTCCTGCCCGGGAACATTATGGCCCTGCGCACTTATCAAACCATAGAATTAACCGGACGGCGGGGTGGGCAGGGAACGCCTTACTACATCTATCCCTTAAACGTACCCGGCGCCACTTATATTCCGGAGTTGGACTGTACCATACACGCGGAAATAAAGTCCCGTAATCAGGCGGGTGACCCCCGGCTGCTGCCCCCGGAGGAAGTCCTGCTGGACTATGACCGCTTGCCTTCACAGATTTATGTGCGCAGGAGGCTGG
>JAKPEE010000141.1 GCA_029552125.1 Bacillota bacterium
CGACCTTCAACCCCTTCAACTTCCCTTCCCTTAGCCAGTCCCGAATGGTTTTTGGGGCAACGGCCAGCCGTTCCGCCACCTCCTCCAGGGTCAAAAGCCTTTCGGCCATTTAGGCCACCTCCTGATACAGGCTGTTTTGCAAAAGATATCTCACCGTGGAAGCATACCACCGGCCGCCTTGCTTGGTGGGGATCCCCCGCCTGTTCAATTCGCCGGCAATCTTCCTCAAGCTCCAGCCGGCCTCCTTCCAGGCAAATATCTGCGCTATTATCTCCTGCTCCTGGGCGTTTTTTAGCAATGCGTCCCCCACCCGCTTAAAGCCATAGGGAGTAGGGGCATAAGCTTCCCGGTGGGCTTTTTTATGGGCCAGGGCAGTGGCTGTCCTTTCTGCAATCAAGTTCCGCTCCAGCTCGGCGAAGGCAGCCATCATGTTTAAGAAAAACCGGCCCATGGCTGTTGCCGTATTCAGGGTTTGCCCGCCCATGTCCACCAAGTGCAGGGCTATCCCGGCCTTATCCCACGCCTTGGTCTGGTGCAGGGCGTCCTCGGCATCCCGAAAAAGCCGGTCTAGTTTCAGGGCCACTACGTGTTTAACCTTCTTGCGGGCCACCAGTTGCAACAGCCTCTCTCCGCCCGGCCTAGTAGCCAAGGGCTTGCCTGCCGAAACCCCTTCTTCCCGGATTACCTCTACTATCTCCAGCCCGGTCATCCTGCAATAGGCCGCAAGTCTTTCTTCCTGGGCCGCCAGGGATACTCCGTCTCGGGCTTGTTCTTCGGTGGAAACTCTAACGTAGCAAACGGCTTTCTCCATTACCTATCCTCTCTTTGCTTTATCTGCCCTAATTTTACTTTACGTATCCTGTCGTGTCAATACCTTCCCGTACTTTGTGGGCTGTACAAAACGGCCCCCTTTTGTACAGGAAGCCCAGGGCTATTCTTAACCAGGGCGTTCCCCAGGCTTTATCCCCCCCTTGACGAAATTTGCGGCCGCACTCATAGCGCCAGCTGGCCGGTCTGGCGGTAAGGGCTATAAAAAACGGGTGTCCCCTCCCTTAGATAGCCTCCCAGGGCTTCCGTCCGGGCGCTTTTTTTATAGCGTCAAAAAAACCTTTCCCTTCCCCCCTAGAATGGCCTCTAGGGTCTCATATTTGCCCTACAAGGGCACGAAAATGGCCGGGTAATGGTTTGAACTTACCCGGCCTTTCTGACGCCTCTACGGGCCTCCTATGCGCTTCTGGAGTCCTTCTAAGAGTCAGGGAAATAATAACTACCCTATCCCCCTAGCTCCTCTCC
>JAKPEE010000015.1 GCA_029552125.1 Bacillota bacterium
AATGGCCTATCACTGGCCCGGCAATGTCAGGGAGCTGGAAAACACGGTGGAATACGCCGTCAACATGGCGGCCGGCGATACCCTGGTTCCGGCCAACCTGCCGCCCCGCATCCGGCAGAATTACGGTGCCGAGGCCACCGCGGGCAGTGTATCCCTGAAGAAGAAGCTGCGGGATTATGAACGCACCGTGCTGGAAGAATACCTGGAGCGTTACGGCCGCTCTGATAAAGCCAAAAAAGCCATCGCCCGTGAGCTGGCCATTAGCAGGGCTACCCTCTACCGCAAGCTGGCCGAGTTAAATTTGTCTTAAAAGTGGGACATTGCAACTGTATTCCAGCCCTCAATTTTTTTTGCTACACTCTTCTGCCAGCCATTCGTGGCGGCGCATGGGGCGCCGTCTTCCTTAATTTTACGACACCCTGCCGGAATCAAGGGATAACCGGCAAAGCCTTGGCATGATTTTTGAATACATACCTGTATAAGATTATAACAAGGGAGGAGTCGACATAATGGCGTCATATGGCGAATCCATCAAGTACGCAGAGCGGTGGCTTGATATTATTAAGCAAAAAGAGCTCGAGCAGCAAACCGCACAAGAGATTTCGCGAGAAACAGTGGACAATTTTGTCAATCACTTTAACAAGGGATGGGTGGAGTATCGAAAATCGGTAACTGAAGCGGGAGATTATGCCGGTACCGAATGGTACGGCAAAGGGATCTATTATTACGATGTGTTCGGCAACGAATATATCGACTGCCTGGGCGGTTACGGCGCCCTGGACCTGGGCTGGTCCCACCCGGAGGTGGTAGAGGCGGTCCAGGCGCAAGCCGGCAAATCGGGTATTCCGACCCAGGAACTCATGGACCCTCTCCGTGGTGTCCTGGCCAACCTGCTCGCACAAATCACGCCCGGCGATATTGACCACGCTTTCTTTGTCAACAGCGGTACTGAAACCATTGAAGGGGCTTTAAAAATCGCCAGGCTTTATACCGGAAAACCTAACTTTATTTCCACGGTGGCCGGGTTCCACGGCAAAACCCTGGGCTCATTAAATGTCATGGGCAAAAAGGATTTTCGCAAGGCCTTGCAGCCCTACGGCGGGCAAGTATTCCATGTCCCCTTTGGCGATGCGGCCGCCCTGGAGAAGCAGTTGGAAATATGCGAGGCTGTCGGTGTTGAAATTGCCGCTTTTATTGCCGAACCGATCCAGGGTGAAGCCGGCGCCATTGTTCCGCCGGACAACTACTGGCCCGAGGTGAGAAAGATCTGCGACCGCTTCGGCATCCTGCTGATCGCCGACGAAGTGCAGACCGGTATGGGCAGGACCGGAAAGCTCTGGGGCGTGGATCACTGGGGAGTAGTGCCCGATATTCTTTGCGTGGCCAAATCGCTGGGTGGCGGAGTGATGCCTATCGGGACCTTCATGGGCAACGGCAGGATCTGGAAAGTATTCGAGGAACCCAATCCGTTCATGCATACCACTACCACCGGCGGCAACCCCATGGCCTGTGCCGCGGCCATAGCGGCCATTCATGTAACTTTAAGGGATGATCTGCCGGCCCAGGCGGCGGAAAAAGGTGCTTACTTTATCGAAAAATTAAAGGCCTTAGCGGAGCAATATCCCCAGATTTACAAGAGTATTACCGGCAAGGGCTTGCTGATCGGGCAGCATTTCCAGGCTCCGGAAATCGGTTACAAGGTAGCGGCGGGCCTGTTTAAGCGTAAAGTGCTCGTGGCCGGTACTTTGATCAGCGCCAATACCGTTCGCTTTGAGCCTCCCTTGATTATCGAGAAAGCACAGATCGATGAAGTGTTGAACCGCCTGGAAGATACCCTTAAGGAGGTCGCCGCCTCCCTGTAATTCAACCGGGTAACGGGACAGGGGCAACCGGGTTAGGGCAAGACCGGTTGCCCTTTTTTTTAGGTGCGCGCCATTTTGGTTCAGCCGGTGTCTTCATTTATTGCCGGAAAAGGTGTATTATCAAAGGTGTATTATCTGGTGAGAAGCGGCCGGGCCGCACCATGCCGCAGTGTTTTGGAACGGCAAAGGCGCCATTACTTTTCCATTACTTTAATGAAGGAGGCTGACAGCCATGGCCACTCAGGAATGGAACTGGTATGTCGAGTACACCAGCCCGCATCACGGTTACATGTATGCCGTGCGCAGGCACATCTACAGTGGAGAAACCCCTTATCAGAGAGTGGATCTAATCGACACCTTTATCTTTGGCCGCTGCCTGATCCTGGACGGAAGGATTCAGTCAGCCGCGGTTGACGAGCATATTTACCATGAAGCGCTGATACACCCGGCGCTGGTATTACACCGGAATCCGAAGCGTGCCCTGGTAATGGGGGGAGGAGAAGGAGCGGTATTAAGGGAATTGTGCCGCCATCCGGGCCTTGAACAGGTGGTCATGGTCGATATTGACCGGGAAGTGGTGGAGCTTTGCCGGAAACACTTGCCTGGCTGGCATGGCAACTGTTTTGACGACCCCCGGGTGGAGGTGCTGCATATGGATGCGCGCCGCTATCTTGAGGACACGAAACACCGCTATGATCTCATTTACAGCGACCTGACCGAGCCGGAGGAGGAAGGGCCTTCGCGCCTGCTTTTTACCCGCCAGTTTTTTGAGCTGGTCAAAAACCGGCTCGCCCCGGGCGGCATCCTGACCGTCCAGGCCGGATGTTTCAGCATAGACCTGCTGGAAGCTCATGCCTCCATTCGCAAGACACTGCAGCAATGTTTTGCCAGTGTTTTTTCGTATCATACCTATATCCCTTCTTTCAATGCCAACTGGGGCTTTTTGCTGGCCTCGGAGCACCTCGACCCGCTGGGCGTCAGCGCGGCCGAGATAGATCGCCGCCTGGACAACCTGATTTCACCGCTTAAGTTTTATGACGGCGAAACACACCACGGCATGTTCCGGGTACCTAAAGATATACGCTCCGCCCTGGCGCAGGACGGTAAAGTAATCGATGATGACGAGCCCCTGTCGTTATATTAAAACATTGGCCACTACTACTTAGCTGTATTGACGCCTACCCCTACCCTTTCGAAAACTCCGGCTGGATAGCCGGAGTAAATTTTACTTTATTTAGATCAAAACGTTTCTGGCGGAGGGAGATAAGAGTGAAAACCATCGGACTTATCGGCGGTATGAGCTGGCAATCGACACAAGAGTATTACCGGCTGATCAACCGGGAGGTACAATCCAGGCTGGGGGGACATCATTCCGCCAGATGTGTACTCTTTAGTGTCGATTTTGCGGAAATAGAAAACTGTCAGCGCGAAGGCGCCTGGGACAGGGCGGCGGCGGTGCTCATTCGGGCTGCGCAAAGCCTGGAAAAAGCGGGAGCCGATTTTTTAATTTTGTGCACCAATACGATGCATCGCGTTGCCGGAGAAATCGAGAAAAGTGTGGCCATACCCCTGCTGCATATTGCCGAGGTCACGGCCGGTGAGATTGCCGCGGCCGGCATATCCACTGTAGGTTTACTGGGGACCAGATATACCATGGAGCAGGAATTCTTTAAAAGCAGGATTGCCGCCAGGGGTATTGAGGTGATTGTTCCCGGAGAAGCGGACCGTATCGCGGCAGACCGTATTATTTTTGAAGAGCTGTGCCGGGGGAAGGTTTTGCCCGGATCAAGAGAGCTGTTCGGCGGGTTCATCAACAGGCTGGTTCGCCGGGGAGCCCGGGGGATTATTCTCGGGTGCACGGAAATCGGGCTTTTAGTCAGCCAGCAGCAAAGCAAAGTCCCTTTATTTGATACAACCCGCATTCATGCTCTCCGGGCCGTAGAGGAAGCGCTGGCCTGAGTGAGCTAATTCCACAAAGGCCAGGCCTCCGGGCACGCGCTAAACATCCCGGGTGCCGCCTGCTTCAGCGATTGCCCCGTAAAAGGGGCAGTTTACCCGGCTTGAAGGGTAGATCAGGGTAAACGACTACCGTGATGGTATGGCTGGATATGGTTGCAAAAGTGCCGTTGGCTAACGGATTCAGCATCGGATCTGCCAGGGTTTAAAACCTTATCCTGCATTGCTACTAAATGCTTAATCCAAAGAAAAGAGGGGTTCAGCCAAAATAGAATTAAGTAAATCATCCGCAGCTTTTAATTGCCCCGCTTCACCACTCACGGCTATCCGAACACTACCCTCAGCGCCGCAAACACCGCCTCCGGCAATTAGTTCAGCTTTTACACCAGTCAACAACTGAAGGGCATCAAGTTCAGTAAATACCTCGCCCGGTACAGGCAGGAGCCGGGGGCCAGACATACCTGGAGAGTTTAATCTTCTTGCCAGATCGTCGATATCACCGAAAATACGTTTTTCCAGGCCAACCGGTATAATTAATCGTACCCGGCGGCCTATTGTAGCCTGTAGGGCGATGCCAATCGTTCCTGCTTTAGGATGACCGACACAAATAGCTGCTCGTTTTCGATTCATATCGAGAGCATTGGCCCCTTTAATAATAATATCGCCTTCCGTTAAACTGTCCACAACATCAATAAACATTTTATCTTTCTGCCAAACCCCATCAGTAATAATAATATCGCCAACATCACCGTGTGGTTTACCATCACCACCGGCCCCTGGACCAGCGGAGACCGGGAAAGAAGGTGGAACTGTAATGCCGCGGAAAAAACGATTTCTCTGAAACTCTTCAATACCGCCAATAATGGCAAGTATCTCCTCAGCTACATAACCATTTGTTGTCCCTGCCGTTATAACCATGGTCCCGCTACCATGAAGAACCTTTTGTATTTCAGGATGCATGGCTATACCCTTGGCAATCAGGCGCTTGCCTGCTGCCGGTGTAATAACATACTGTTCCATAATTCTACCTCCAGTTTAGTTGTTATGCTTGCTAATATTTTAACAAGCATTCATAAATCATCCAAGGACTTCGATCTTCTCCCGGGGCTTACTCAACGCGCAGCCCTTTATAAATCATAATAATTAGAGTCCAGTACACTTTAATTTTACTAATGAAGAGGCTGCGGGTGCAGGAGCAAAGTGCTTTTCTGTCGAAATTTTTCAATATGTTTTTATATTATTCGCTTAGTGGGGGGTGCCCCATGTCCAGACTGGGCCGGATTCAAACAACAGTTCAGGAGGCGGCGGATGCTATCTCGGCCGCGCTGGGTATTGAGGTGGAGATTGTCGATAATGAACTGACTGTCGTCGGCGCCAGCAACCGCTATAGAGGGAAAATCGGCCGGAAAGAGGTATATAGCCAGGGGGAAAGAGAATTCCTCTATGCGCGGACGCTGCGGACCGGCCAGGCCTATGTTGTTGCTGATCCCAAAAGCGACCCCCAGTACGATCCTTCCTCCTTAAACGGCACCACCAAGGAGCTGGGAGAGATCTGCAGCCCCATCATGCTGGGCGGCGAAAGTATCGGCGTGATCGGGCTGGCCGCCTTTACCGCCGGGCAGAAGCGCCAGCTCATGGAAAAGTCCGGCGCCGTTTTGCTTTTCTTAAAACACATGGCCCGCCTGCTGGCCGCCAAAGTGTCC
>JAKPEE010000088.1 GCA_029552125.1 Bacillota bacterium
GATGGAGAGTGCGGGGATGAACGTGATTAACCTGGGCGTTGATATCAGCCCGGAGAAGTTTGCCGAGGCGGTGCGCGAGCATAAGCCCGACATAGTGGCCATGAGTGCCCTTTTGACCACGACCATGCTGGCCATGAAAGACACCATTGAGGTGCTGAAGGAAGAAGGTTTAAGGGACTCGGTGAAGGTGATGGTGGGCGGTGCGCCGGTGACCAGTGATTTTGCCACTGAGATCGGGGCCGACGGCTGGGCGCCCGATGCGGCATCGGCCAAAGACCTCGCCCTGGAACTGGTCGGGAAATAAACATATCAAATCAAATAGACTTAAGAAGTATAGCCCGGTTCAGATTTTCTGGAGCCGGGCTTTTACATACAAAAAGTGACAAATTATTACCAGGAACAAGGAAAATCGCCTGTTTAAGTGGAATTATATAAGAACCACACGGAAGATAATGCGGGTTAATAGAACTGCTTGACAACAGGGGTGATCGCCATGGGCCGAAAGACCGGCCGCCGGGGCTTATTTGGAAGAAGAAAAGAAAGTGACTTGCAGGTTTTGCCTTATTGTATACGGGACCATTTCCTTTCACCGGAACAGGCTACTTATTTTAAGATGATCCTGTCGGCGGTAGGAGATACTTTTGCCGTTTGCCCCAGGGTATACCTGGCGGATATTATTTCTGTCCCGCAAGATGAAGCCGACCATTTCATGGAGAAGCTTAACGGGATCCAGATTGATTTCTTAATGTGCGATAAGGATACGCTGCAGCCGCTGGTTGCCGTGGTTCTGTCAGGGGAAACTGATATAACCGATGATTGGCGGGACCGGGAGTATTTTCTTGATGATGTATTTGAGGCGGCTAAACTGCCCCTGGTTCGCTTATTTATCGGAAACCCTTGCAGCTCCGGAGATTTACGTGAATGCCTTCTGGAGGCGGCTGAATCTGCCGGGTCAAAGTCCCTGGACGGGAGGTTCCCGGGCAACTGGTTAAATTTAGAAAAAACGGCCCCGGTAGAAAAATTTGCACCGGAGCAGCAGCCTGAACAGAACTACCCGGAGAGCGAAAACCATGCCGAAGATTCGCCACAGGAGGCGGTCTTAAAACTAGAGGATTTGCAGCCGGAACCGGCAACAGTAGAGAAAACGCACCTGGCATTTGAATGGGACGAGTCCGTACCCGAAGAAGAGCAACAGCCTCCGGAAGACCTGCGACAACCCCAGGTTGAATTTAGTCCATCGGAAGAACAGGTACCGATAGAAATCGCCCGGAAGTTTATAATCGAAAATTATGAGGAGAAGTCAAGAGAAACTGAGCCGTTACCCAGGCCGGCTGTACTCCGTTTTTTGCATTCTGAGCAGGAGCAGACGCCGGGAATTGATTTTTTTACCGGCTCAATTAGCGATATTGCGCCTCCTCAGGTGGAAGATAAAAACGGTAAAGAAGCCGGTGATAATGAGTTTGGACAAGTTAAAAGCAACGATACGCAAAGCGATCGGGAGGCCCCCAAAAATGAAGCGAAAGAGCCGGACACGTTTTTTTCAGCGGAGCTGCCTGACCTGGAACAGTTAAAGGCAAAAATGAAGCAAGAAGTAGAGATGGCCGCCCGGCAAGCGCTGCAATCCGGAGCGCCGTCGTGCCCTCGCTGTTCTACCACCATGGTCTTACGTACCTCCAGGCGCGGTTACCGTTTTTATGTTTGCTCTAATTATCCCCATTGCCGGGAAGTAAGAGGCCTCTATGAGTGAATCAGCGCTGCTTTTTGTTACATAAACAGGGTTAGCGGGGCAAAATAGAATTGATGGAACCGTTTTAAACCGCTCCCTGGGGGGAAATGAATGATTGCACTGGAGCAGATTATTGACTTTGAGGTAAATTTTCCCCGGGCTTTTGCTTCTGTAACTGATAAACCTGATCTCAGGCTGTTTTATAATACCGCCAACCCCCACTCTCAAGACAGCAATCATGCGGTTTTTATAAACCTGTCAGGGAATCTGGAAGAAACTCTGGAAGAATTAATCCTGTTTTACCGGGTTAGAAGTCTTATTCCACGGGTTTACCCCTCTTACCAGCCGCAGGAGAACAGGCGGCTTCTTCCGCTCTTGTCAAAGAGAGGCTTTGAAATAAATTATTCTCCCGATACTATATATGTTAAAGAATACCCCTCCCGTCTAGCTCCATGTAAATCCCTTAAGGTGGAGCGGGTCAGGACGATGGCCGATGCCGTAAGAAACATTATTTGCAAAAATGACGGCGGAGACTGGAATGCTGAAGTGCTAAGCAAGCAGCTGCAATCGGAACAATTTCACCTGCTGGTGGGTTATGTCGCCCATCAACCGGTCTGCCTGGGAGCGCTGCGCCGGATGGATAACCTTTTCCGGCTGGATGAGGTTTTGACTGATCCTGATTTCCGCGGTCGCGGTTATGGGCGGGCCCTGGTACAGGGCATTATGGAATATTGGCGGAGACTGTCTCCACAAAGTGAGCTTTACCTGTGGTCTTCCGATCCCACGGCCATCCGCATTTATCGCGAAGCCGGCTTTACCGCGCTGCAGCCGGGGCTTAAAACCTGGAACGCCAGTTATGCCCCGGTTAGATAAAGGATAGGAAAACCGGTGCACAAATATAATAACCCCGGGAACGCCCCGGGTGTCAGTTTAAGACAGCCATTACTTAATAAGCAAAAGGGGCGGCCTCAATTGAACCTAAGGCCGCCCCTTTTAAAGAATATTTACCAGTTTTCGCCCAGAAGCTCAAAATGGTCCCGGGGATGGTCGCAGGAGGGGCAGGTCTCGGGAGCTTCTTCACCTTCATGGACATAACCGCAGTTGCGGCAGAGCCATTTCACCGGAGCATCCTTTTTAAAGACCTTGCCGTTTTTCAAGTTTGCTAACAAAGCCCGGAAGCGCCGCTCGTGCTGCTTTTCTGAAACGGCAATGGCTTCAAAGATTTTGGCAATCTCTTCAAAGCCTTCTTCCCTGGCTATTTTGGCGAACTCAGGGTACATGCCGGTCCACTCGTGGTTTTCCCCGCCTGCAGCGGCCGCTAGGTTTTCTGCGGTGGTGCCGATGACCCCGGCAGGGAAAGAGGCCTGGATTTCCACGTCTCCCCCCTGGAGAAGCTTAAACAGCCGCTTAGCGTGCTCTTTTTCGTGGTTTGCTGTTTCTTCAAAGATGGCGGATATTTGAACGTAGCCTTCCTTTTTGGCCGTACTGGCATAGTAAGTATAGCGGTTTCTGGCCTGGGATTCCCCGGCAAAAGCGGTGAGGATGTTCTTCTCGGTTTTCGTTCCCTTCAAATTCATGTTTTTATAACTCCTTTCTCCGTTCAATTTTTTAGCTTGAGGGGAAAGACCCACAAACTAATAATCGGAATTAATCTTAGTTAAATTATAAAACCCTTTTTCAGAGGTGTCAATACTTATTGTTTCAATTAAGCCAGTTAAAAATAAATAAAAGGATTGACTGAAGTTTGAAGCGGAGATATAATTTATTTTAAGAGTAGTTCCGATTATTATCTGAGAAGAGAGAAGAAAACGCAAATGACTGATAAACCCAGATACAAAAGAAGCAGGCAAAGGGAACGAATTCTCAATTTGCTGAGGGAAACGGATACTCATCCTACCGCAGTCTGGATTTATGACCGGCTCAAACCGGAATTTCATAATTTAAGCATGGGTACCGTTTACCGCAACCTCCATATTTTGGTCGAGCAGGGCCTTGTGGCGAAAATTGCCTGCGGCAGCACTTTTGACCGCTTTGACGGCAATGTTAAACCGCACTACCATTTTTTTTGCGAAAAGTGCGGTTCTGTTTTAGATCTTCCTCTGGAGGTGGATGAAAGCATAAACCGGAAAGTAGACGAGTTAACCAATTTTGTCACCCGCAGCCATAAAATGGATTTCTTCGGGTTGTGCGATCAATGCTCTTCCAGGTTGTAGAAAGTAACCCTGCCTTATTTACTTGATGAGGATATATATTGGGGAGAGCATATTTTATAAAATTAAGGAGGAGAATAGTATGGCAACGCTGGGCGATTATCTACAAACGGCAGACTGGAAGACTGAAAAGCATGTGCCAGTAATTGAACTGAAAGAACCGGTTAAAAAAGGAGAACCGGTAGCGGTACACGTAAGTGTAGGAGCGGAAATTCCTCACCCCCATACGACAGAGCACCATATCCGCTACATTAAATTGTTTTATAAGCCCGAAGGAGAAAAATTTATTGTGCACCTGGGCAGCTATCTCTTTGAAGCTCACGGCGAATCGGTGGCCGGGGCCAACCAGGGCAGCGCCAAATGTGAACCAGCCGTTACGGCCACTATAACGCTGGAAAAACCGGGCCAGCTTCTTGCGGTAAGCTATTGCAATATTCATGGCCTATGGGAAAACTCCAAAGAAATAACATTTGCTTAGCCAACCGTCTGGCGGGGGACAGCATGCTTAAACAATAGCCTGTCCCCCCGTCCCGGCTAGCCTTGATTTCAGCCTAAATTGCACCTCATCCTAAATTAAAGCTGTCCGGGAAAATTTCCGTCTTCGGGAAAAAGCCAGGGCAGTAGTTTAAACGGAGGAATATACAGTGCTTGATTTCTATTGCTTTCCGGCGTGAACTACCTGCCATAAAGCGAAAGCGTGGCTTTCGGATCGCCAGGTGAAAGTAAACTACCGCGATATTCTCAAAGAATCGCCTACCGTGGAGGAACTGTTTGACCTGGCCGGGCGGGGCGGGATAAGCGTCACCGGACTGGTAAATCCCAGGAGCCGTGAGCTGAAGAAGCTAAAAGTGAGCCTTGACCATCTTTTGGAACGGGAGGCGGCGGAATTGCTGTCCCGCAATCCGAAAGTAATGTACCGGCCGTTACTGACAGATGGAAAACGACTGGTCGTTGGATTTAAGCCGGAGCAGATGGAAAAACTAATCGGGTAAACTGCGCCGGGGCAGCTTCTGCCGCGCCTGGCCAAAGGAGTAGGCATTCATGGCCCAGTACTGGCTTTTGAAAACCGAGCCCGGCGAGTATTCCTGGTCGGATTTGAAGCGGGATGGTGAGACGGAATGGGATGGGGTCAGGGCTCCCGCTGCCCGGCGAAATCTTGCCCACATGAAACCGGGTGACCTGGTCCTGATTTATCATACCGGTTCAGAACGGGCTGTTAGGGGCGTGGCCATGGTAACCGGGCTGCCCTATCCCGACCCGGAGCAACCGCACGGCGGCATCCTGGTCAATGTAGCCTGGAAGCGGGATTTGCCCCGGCCGGTAAGCCTTAAAGAGATTAAAGACAGCGGTTTGTTTCCGGATTGGGAGTTGGTGCGGCTGCCCCGCCTTTCAGTGGTGCCGGTCAGCGAAGCGCAATGGCAAAAGGTAATGGAGTGGAGTGGAGCTAATCAGTAGCCGACCTACAGGCAGTTATCTAGCAAAAAAAAGGAGAGAGTGCAGTCTCTCCAATTTAATGTTATGGATAGCACTTAATTGAATACGCCTATTGTTTTCTGTGGATTGCACCTCCTTCGGGGTTTAGTCCAATAGCTTCAGTTGCTGTTCAAAATTTAATAAATTTAACATCACCCCTTCGAAAATAACCTAAACATTCCTAAAAAAGTATCTTCTATTGATAAAATAGTCTGATTTAGCCTACATCTTATGTGCTTAGGCAGTTCCTGTCAACCAGTTTCAAACGGCGTTTAAAACTATATTATATCTATCATAATTCTAGGACTAAGGTCTGCAAAAAACTCATATCTATAATAATTTAAAGTCCTTTTATGGAGACTCAACTTAGCCCTCTGTTTTTCGAGCATAAGTAATATTTATCTTGATAATTAGCAATTATTAAGCCCGGCAACAGGGCTTCACTCCACCTTATGTATAAGAGTGATGGTATAAGAGTGAAAATCTTTGGTTACGAAAGCAATAATACTTTGGTATTGCAATAAAGAATGTTTATATCTTCGTCGCCCATATCTGGCATGGTATTTGGCCTGACAAAGCTTTAAACAAGAGTTAATATTTTCACATGGCCCCTGTTACAGTGATATTTATAATTCAGGCAATAAATCCCGTAATTTTAATAGAATTTATAACATGGTATAATGATGCATCAAACGAACATATTATTCACAAAATTTAGCCGGGAGGTTTCAGGCAATGCATTATGATCCCGTCTGTAAAAAAAAGTTGCAGGGCGAAGATGTAAAAGCAAAATGCACTTATGACCGTAATACCTATTACTTCTGTTCAGTGGACTGCCAGGAACGCTTTGTTTCCGATCCTCTCTGCTACCTGGGACCAGGTTTGTGGGGTCGTTTAAGTAAATTTTTTCCTCCATGTTTCGCCAAGCTGAGTCACATTAGACCTCCACTCATTGACTTGACTTAACCGATTTACCACCTCTAAATAACTATCTTTAAGTAAAGGGGTTGTCCTGAAAGTTAGTTGGGACAGCCCCCTTTTTTATTCCGCTGCTCAACGCCAGGCGTCCGAAGAGTGCGCAGTCTGTCCGCCACCGCAGTATTATTAACAACTTCAGGTGTCTGGCATCCAAGCCCAGAGAGGCAGGTAACCTTTCCCCTTGCGGCGAAATATTTTCACAGAACGTTTACAGAATTGATAGATTGCTTTCGAAATTTTATGGCCGGGAAGCAGGAAGGGCCAATGGCGAAGCCATATACGACAATTTTATTTGACCTGGACGGAACGCTGACGGACCCCAAGGTAGGGATTACCCGGTCGGTGCAGTACGCCCTGTCCAAATTCGGCCTGCAGGCGGATCCCGAAGACCTGGTTCCCTTTATCGGGCCGCCCCTTCATGAGTCGTTCCAGAAATTTTTCTCTTTTGACCGGGAGCAGTCCATGCAGGCCGTGGCCTATTACCGGGAGTATTACAGTGAGCGCGGCATTTATGAGAATGCAGTCTATCCCGGTATCACTGCCATGCTGAAGCGGCTGCGGGAACAGGGCCGGGATCTGGCCGTGGCCACCTCCAAGCCCACTTTCTTTGCGGAGCAGGTACTGAAGCATTTTAAGCTGGACGGTTTTTTTACGGTGGTTGCCGGCAGCAATCTGGACGGTACCAGGACCGACAAAACAGAAGTGATCCGCTTTGCCCTGCAACAGTTACCCTCCCCTTTGCCCGGCCGGACAGTCATGGTTGGTGATCGCAAGTACGACGTCAGCGGAGCCCGCAACTGCGGAATCGATGCCATCGCCGTAACCTACGGCTACGGTTCCCCGGCGGAACTGGCCCAGGCTTCGCCCACATACCTGGCCCGCAGCGTTGAAGAGCTGTCCCGCCTGCTTGGTTAAATGGGGTACTTGCTGAAATGAATAATCACGCTTTTCGAGTGCACAAATCCGAAATTGCCACTCTTCTCAACTGTCTGAATCGGTGTTATACTTAAATTGCGGTATCCGGCGAAAAAGGAGCGATAGGCATGAATTATGGCTTTTATGGAAAAGTACTGGAGGTAAATTTAAGCTCCGGGGAGAGCAGGGAAACAGTGCTGCCCGGCGAGTATTACCGCCGCTACCTGGGCGGCTCCGGCCTGGCGGCGAAAATATTTTACGAGCGGGGCTATCATAAAATTGATCCCTTTGACGAAGCGGCTCCCCTGCTGGTTTTCACCGGCGTACTTACCGGGCATAGTGTACCCACAGCGTGCAAGGCGGTCTTTTGCGGCCGTTCGCCGGCCACCGGAATCTGGGCCGAAGCTACGGTAGGCGGGTACTGGCCCGCCGCGCTCAAGACCTGCGGTTATGACGGCCTGATTATTACCGGACGCGCTCCACGCCCGGTTTACCTGTACCTAAATGGATCAGGCCTTGAAATCAGGGATGCTGCTTCCCTGTGGGGGCAAGATGTTTACGCGACCCGGGACTTAATCCAGGAAGAACTGGTTGAGGAGTGCCGTGTCGCCGCCATCGGTCCGGCGGGTGAAAACGGTGCGCTTATAGCGGCAATTATTATCGACGGAGTTGATGCCCGCGCCGCCGGGCGCTGCGGCCTCGGTGCGCTCATGGGCGCCAAGAACCTGAAGGCCGTGGCCGCGCGCCGCTCCGGCAACATACCGGAGGTAGCCGACCCCGGGGGACTGGCCCAGGCGCGTAAAGAGTCTTTGCCGCGCATTCGGGAGAAGGCGAAGGGACTGACCGATTTCGGCACCGCCGGAGGGGTGCCCCTGGTGGAGAGGCTGGGCGACCTGCCCATCCGCAACTGGACCCGCGGCTCCTGGACGGAAGGAGCGGCCAGAGTGTCTGGACAGGGTATGGCCGAGGCGGGCCTGAGAGTCAAGCACTATGCCTGTTTTAGCTGCCCCATCCGCTGCGGCAAGGACATGAAAGTGGAAGTAGGGCCGTACCGCGGCACCGTGGCTCACGGTCCCGAATATGAAACAATCGCCGGTTTCGGAGCGATGTGTTTAAATGACGATCCCAACTATATTATTGCCGCCAACGATCTCTGCAACCGCCTCGGCCTGGATACCATTTCTACCGCCGCGGCGGTAGCCTTTGCCATGGAGTTGTTCGAGCGCGGCCTGATTAATGAAACGGAAACCGGCGGTCTGGATCTACAGTGGGGCAACGGCGAGGCCATACTCAAACTGATTCCTTTGATTGCCGGGCGGGAAGGATTGGGGGCACAGCTATCCCTGGGGGTAAAAAGAGCAGCGGCTCATTTCGGCCCCCTGGCCCAGGAATTTATTGCCGAGAGCAAGGGGCTGGAGCTCGCTTTCCACGACCCCCGCGCCTTTACCAGCATGGCCGTGGTTTACGCCACGGGCAACCGCGGCGCCTGCCACCTGGAAGGGCTGACTTATTTCAACGAAAATATGGCTTTCCCTGCTTCCCTGATCGGGCTGCCCGCTGAATATGATCCCCACGGCAGCGGCGGTAAAGCGGCCCTGGCCAAAAAAATGCAGGATTTTATGGGCATTTTTAATGCCCTGGGCCTGTGCAAGTTTCTCATCCGCGGCCACGCCACAGCGGCGGATATTACCCGCTGGTTCTCCTGCGTTACCGGGTGGGAGATGAACGAGCAGGAGCTCTGGGAAGCCGGGGAAAGGCTGTTTAATTTAAAGCGCCTGATCAACGTAGAACTGGGTATCAGTCGCAAAGACGACACCCTCTCGCCGCGCCTGCTGGTTCACGATCGGCGCGAGGGTGCCGCAGCAGGCAGCCTGCCGCACCTTGGCAAGATGCTGTCGGAATACTATGATTTGAGAGGATGGACGGAAGAAGGAATTCCCACTCCAGAAACCCTGGCCCGTTTAAACTTGAATGGCTAACAGAGAAGGAGTTTTGGCCGTGCAAATAACGCTAAAGTTATTACCGCCTTACCGTAAACCCGGTGAGACGGGGGAAATTCCCCTGGAACTGGCGGATGAACCTCTTAACTTAAAAGAGCTGGCGCAGTACCTCACCCGTGAAAAACCTGAAATCTTGGGTTTTGAGCTGGTAGACCGGCAGGGTACGCTCACGGCGGAGTTTATGGTGAACGGCAAACCCGTTCCCCTGGACTATATTCCCTCCGGCGGCGATGTAATTACGGTAATTCCGTATATTTGCGGGGGATAAGGAGGACAAGGAGCTAGAGTACAGGAGGCGGGAGAAAAGCCAGATGTGGCAAAACCGGAGGCAGGGGCACGGCGTGCCGCTCCCGCGTAGCCGGTTGTTTTTCAGGTAGTTGGGGGAATTCATAAAAATCATATAAAAGCTAGGAGGTGCGGTTTTGGCGAATATTGGAGAACTGGAACGGCGTTATGTGCTTCGCTCGTGGGCTGTGCAGAACAAAAACACATACGAGGAAATTGTCGGAGGAGAAAGATGCTGGTTTTGGAACAGGGAAGGGAAGAAATACCTTGATTTCTCTTCGCAACTGATCAATACCAATATCGGCCACCAGCATCCTAAAGTCATCGCGGCCATCAAAGAGCAGGCCGAAAAGTTATGTTATATTGCTCCCTTCTACGCCAGCGAGCCCCGGGCCCGCCTGGCGGAGCTGATTGCGCAGCATACTCCCGGAGATCTATGCAAAGTTCTTTTTACCCTGGGCGGCGCTGAGTCAAATGACAATGCCATTAAAATCGCCCGCCAGTATACCGGGCGGTTTAAAATTTTGTCCCGCTACCGTTCGTATCATGGGGCCACCTACGGCGCCATCACCCTGACCGGAGATCCCCGCCGCCCCCCGGTGGAGCCGGGCATCCCCGGCGTAGTGCACGTATTTGAGCCGTACTGTTATCGCTGCTCCTTCGGCCAGTCATACCCCGGCTGCGGGCTGGAGTGTGCTGAACACGTCCGCGAGGTTATGCTTTATGAAGACCCCGCGACCATCGCCGCTTTCTTTGTTGAACCGGTCACCGGCACCAACGGAGTTTTTGTGCCGCCACCTGAATATTTGCCGCGCATACGCGAAATCTGCGACGAATTTGGTGTCCTGCTGGTAGCCGACGAAGTGATGACCGGCTGGGGCCGTACCGGCAAATGGTTTGGCGTGGATAACTGGAACGTGATCCCGGATATGATGACCATGGCCAAGGGCATAACTCAGGGGTACATCCCTCTGGGAGCCGTGGTGGTCAACGAAAAGATTGGCCGCTACTTTGATGATCACATGCTCTGGTGCGGCCTGACTTACAGCGGCCACCCCCTGGCCTGCGCCGCCGGAGTTGCCACTGTTCAGATTTACAGTGAAGAGAAGCTCATTGATCATGCGGAGCAATTGGGCCATAAACTCAAGCAGCGCCTGCAGCAGATTAAAGAGAAGCACCCTGCCGTAGGCGATGTTCGCTCTATCGGCCTGTTTGCCGCCATTGAACTGGTCAAGGATCGTGAAACAAAAGAACCGCTGGCGCCCTGGAATGGCCCCGATCCCGGTGTTATAGGCCAAATCAACAATTGCCTGAAAGAAAAAGGAGTTTACTGCTATCTCCGCTGGAACTATATGTTCATCGCTCCCCCTCTTTCCATAAACGAAAGCGAACTGGAATACGGTTTGAGTGCCATCGATGAATGTCTCGAGCTGGCCGACCGGGCCTGCGGCTAGCGCCCTATTCCACTGTACTGTCTGGGGCTGCCCTTAGAGTCGCTGGGGCAGCCCTTGCTTTTATGGCTAGACCCCCATGCCCACGCCCAAGGGGCATCGTAGGAGACCCTGTCTCTTACCGCTGAAAAAGTAAGCTGCTGTGAAGGAATGACAAGAAGATGTGCCGGTGAAACAAAGGCTTGAGCGGAGTGCCCGTATCCCCAGTAGAAAAAGTTTGCGGTTATATGATAATTCATAGTAAGGGCTGCGGCACTACGGAGAAACGGCTATTTCTCCCGCGGCATACAGATAATTTCCTTAACCTGGGTGTCAAAAAAGTTGTTTGAGTGAGCCGGCAGGATCACGCAGGCGGTATCGGCACCGCGGCCGCTGCCGCCCACGGCCACAATCTCTTCACCATACGGAATCAATCCCGCATCCAGGGCCATCACGCTGATTTCCACGCAGACTTTCAAGCCCTGGCCCAAAAGGCGTAGTGTAGAGGCGATAATTTCCGCCGGGTAAACACCCTGGAACTTGAAGCGCAGCGCCCGGTCCACTCCGGCCAGCAAATGTGTGGTTGTAAGTACTTTAACCCCCCGCTCATTCAGTTTGTTCCGTTTTTCCTCCCCCAGTTCATCCTCGCCTGGGCCGGTAAAGCCGACATGGTGAGTTACACATACGATCTGCGGCCCTTTGCCGGCAAGAAGTTCCGCCGTGGCTCCGCTGTTTGAAGCAACCACGATATACCTGATTCCGAGCTCTTGTGCCCGCTGCAAAGCTGCTTCCACTGTCTTTTCTGTATTCTGCGGCCCCTTTTCCTTCCAGATCATCTGCCTCTCTCCCTTGTTCATATTTTCAATTCAAATTATATTATAAAACTGTACCTTTATTTGAACTGATTGTATGCCTTCACGTTTTAAGCCTGGAATATGGGCGCCTTTCTCAGAAAAAAGGGCAGTTTCTTTCAAACCATAGGAGAAGATTACGGCCTGCCCTCCTCACGTTTTTACCAGGTTGAACAAGGGGATTTCACTTTTTTGTGGAATTATTATTTCCATGCCAGCCGTTACTTCCCGTATATACAGCCAAGTGCAGAGCAATAATGGGGCATTAAGCTACACAGAGTCCATCAGTCATAGTTCTGAGAGGTTATAAATGCACTGGAAAGCAATTTATGAAGAAAAGCTGACCACAGTTGAAGAAGCGTTGCAGGCGGTACAATCAGGAAACAATGTTACTTTATCCCATGCAGCCGGCGAATCACTGACTTTAAGCAGCGCGCTGGTGGCCCGGGCGGCGGAGCTGGAAAACGTGACGGTGCACCATTTTTTAATGATGGGTCCGGCCCAGTTTTGCCGGCCGGAGTTGCAGCGGCACATTTACCACAATTCACTGTTTGTTGGCCCCCATACACGGGAAGCGGTAAACCGGGGTTGGGCTGACTTTACGCCCGTGTTTTTTTCTGAAGTGCCCCGCCTCTTCCGCGATGGCTATCTGCCGGTGGATGTGGCTTTAATTAATGTCAGCCTTCCCGATGAGCATGGTTATATGAGCTTTGGTGTCTCAGTGGATTACACCAGTACGGCGGCGCAATGCGCCCAAAGAGTGGTGGCGGCGGTCAATCCCCGTATGCCGCGCACCCTGGGGAACTCTTTTATTCACGTTTCTGAAGTGGACTATATTGTTGAGATTGACGAGCCGGTAATCGAGCTGCCTCCGCCTGAAATAGGACCCGTAGAGCAGGCTATCGGGGAGCATGTGGCAGCGCTGATCGAAGACGGCGCTACCTTGCAAATCGGTATTGGAGCCCTCCCCGCCGCTGTTTTAAAATTTCTAACCAGCAAAAATAACCTTGGTATCCACTCGGAGATGTTTTCCGACGGAGTGGTAGAGTTATACGAGGCCGGGGTAATTACCAACAAAGCCAAAACACTTCATCCGGGTAAAATGATTGCCACTTTCCTCATGGGGACGCGCAAGCTATATGACTTCGTTCACAACAACCCCGTGGTGGAGATGCACCCGGTAGATTATACCAACGATCCTTTTGTGATCAGCCGCAACAATCAAATGACCGCCATAAATTCTGCCCTGGAGGTTGACTTAACCGGCCAGGTTTGTGCGGAATCCATCGGCTACACTCAATATAGCGGAGTCGGGGGGCAGGCCGACTTTGTCCGCGGCGCCAGCCGGGCTGCAGGCGGCAAAGCCATAATCGCACTGCCTTCTACCGCCAAGGATGGCCAGGTGTCCCGTATTGTTACCGCTTTAACCGAAGGGGCTGTGGTCACGACAACCCGTAACGATGTGCAGTACATCGTCACCGAATACGGGGCGGTGGACTTGAGAGGGAAAAGTATTCGCCAGAGAGCCGATGCGCTGATCAGTATTGCTCATCCTGATTTTCGCCGCGAACTGGCCGAAGCAGCCAGGGCTAAACGTTCTATTCACCTGACTGAGAATCCGCTTACGGCAACCCGTTCTTGACGGGCAGGGGCCTGATCAGGCGCCCTCTTCAATGAACCGGGTTTTATTTAAAGAGAAAGTAAACAGCGGGGCCTAAAAGACTAATTGGCAAACCGCTTGACGCCGCCGCTTATAATCTTATAATTAAGTATAATCGCCGTGCAGGATTAAATCTAAGAAGCGATTGGGGCATTGTTCATATGGCAGGGGAGCTAAAAGAAAGGGAAGCCCGCTATGTCCAGTCCCTGGAGCGGGCTCTGAATATTCTCGAGGTCCTGGCGCAGGAAGGCGCTCCCATGACTGTAACCGAGCTGTCGGAGAAAGTGGGCTTGAAAATAAGTACCGTCCACCGGCTTTTGACTACACTGGGGCACCGGGGGTATGTTACTCAAGATCCTGAGAGCAGTAAATACCGGCTCGGGTTGAAAATGCTGGAGATGGGCAATGCGGCACTTTATCATTCCGATATCCGTACCGTGGCCCGCCCCTACCTGGAGGAGATAGTGGAGAGGTGTAATGAAACTGCCAACCTGGCGGTTCTGGACGGAAGCGATGTGGTTTATATTGACCAGGTGGAATCACATAACCTTATTATTGTAAAGATGTTTGCCCAGCCGGGCAACCGCGGCCCGGTCCATTGCACTGCTTCGGGAAAAGCTCTATTAGCCTTCCTGCCGCCGGATAAACTTGAACAAGTGCTTTCCCAGGTAGATTTTGTCCGCTATACCGATGAAACCATTACGGATAAGGATCAGCTGCTCAAAGAGTTGAAACGCATTAAGCAGGAGGGATATGCCCTGGATTGGGGCGAAATGGAAGAACACGTTCGCTGCATCGCCGCGCCCATCTTTAACCATGAAGGAAAAGCTGTGGCCAGTATCAGTATTTCCGGGCCTAGCAACCGCATCACTACCTATTATATGAAAAATGAACTGGTCGATATCGTCGTCGATATAGCCAATCGTGTTTCCCGAAAACTGGGTTACAGCAACTTGCCATGAGCGGTTGCAATAAAAAAGGGCTGTCCTAAAAGGGACAGCCCTTTTTTTCTTTTGTTACTGTGCATAAAGATGGGACATTCTGCCGGCGAAGTAGCACCGCCAGCCGGTGCATGCCCGGTCAGCCAAGCTAAGTTCATGAGCCAGGAAGAAGATCAAGATAATTGGGCAGGCAGGCGTAGAGCTGCCCGGTTTAAAACAGGCGAAAAGGATGCATTTATTCTCTTGACATCACTGTGGGGGCAGTATAAAATCATTTACAAATAAATATAGAAACTGATTTCATATAGTGGAATTTTGTTTTTTTTAAAATAATCTCATCCTTCTTGCTTATGCTTATAATGAATCAAAAACAGATCTTCGCGGTTGTAAAAACCATTTCCAAGATGCAGAATATGCTTGTGTGGTCATGGTTGATGATTAACTTTTAAAATGCATCTAAGCTTTCCGGCATTTTTTTATGCCGGATGTTTACTCCCTCAACATTGGGCTGCCTGCCGGGCCGCCTTTTTTTTTGATTAGCTCCGCCGACCCAGATATCATTGATCATTTTCAGCGGGATTTGGTCAGTTTAATTTCTTTGCTCCGGAGAAAAAATAACAGAATGAAGAAGCAAGTACTGTTAGCCCCGGATAACAAGGACAGGCGGAAACCGCAGTGGCCTGGGGGCTCTATGGTAAGGCATAGCGGTTGGCGGTTAAAGTTGGGAGTTGAAAATAGCATAAAAATCAAGTTTAGATGGAGACAACCATTTTTATAAAAGGAGAACGGCAACCATGAAAGATGTATATGTGATCCTGGCGTTTCACGCCCATGAACTGCTCTGGGATTTGCCGGGGAAGCTGCTTTCTTATCTCGACGACGGCAACCCTATGAAAAATACCATCCTGGATGAAAACTACATTAAAAAAAGAAAAGATGAAGGGCGGGATGTTTACACCCTGGGCCTCCAGCTGGGGGAAAAGCTGGGCGCACCCATCTGCGTGGAATACACCAATGAATTGTTGCAGCAGATCAACGAGGTCATCCCCGAGATTTTTCATAAAATCAAAGGCCATTTTCATTCGGGGCGGCTCTACCCTATTTATGGCCACGCCCATCATACCCACGTGTCCCTGCTACAAAAAGAAGAGATTACCCAGGAAATAGTCTGGAATATGCAGTATCTGCACAATTTTATCGATGTGCCCTACCCCAAGTATAAAGGCCTTTTTTCCCCGGAAGCTTCCTACAGTGCTGACAAGCTGGAGGGAGCCGCCGCGGCCAATATCGATTACTTGATCTTCCCCCACCTCTCTGAACAGAAAACGCGCTATAGCCTGATCGGTAAAGGGGACTATATCTATAAACCTTTCTTAATCAGGGCCGGGAGCCGTAATCTGCTGGCTCTACCGCGCAATTTCCCTATCTCACAGGAAATCTGGCGCCCCATTACCCGGATGAAGCGGGATGCAGTAAAAAATCAGGGCTACCGCCTGGGTGATTACGCCGTCTTTTTCAACGAATACTTGAGCGGTCAGATCGAATCGTATCCCATTGACATGGACGAGGCCGTTGAACAATACAAGGCGGTGCTGCGCCGGGAACTGAACCAGGCCCCTCCCGATGCGGTGCTGGTCTATATCCAGGACCTGGAGCTAATGGACTTCGGCGATATTGCCATTGAAATCATGGCCAGAGCCTGGCAGGATATCCTGGAACAAGACCGGGAAAAATACCGCGTGAACTTTGTCACTCCGGATCAGTATATTGACCGGGTCCTCGTCGCCGAAGGGGTGGAAAAGTTGCCGCTGTTACAGTTTGACCGGATTAGCTGGGCTCCGGAGATCCGACTGGTGCTGCGCGCTGACGGCCACTACCCTCCCCTGGGTGTCACCGGGGTCGGGCGATACTCCCTTGAAAAAAGCGGCATGTATAACTACCCCCATATCTTCTGGGAAAACGGCAAGTATTTCTGCGGCATCTTCGACACCCTGGTGGCCAACTTTAACCTGTCGGTGAACATTTCCGCCCACGGGGAGCGTTTTAACGAAACGGCTTACGACCTGGCGCAGGAAAACCTGGATACGCAGATTATCATGTACCTGCGTTTGATGAAGCGGGCCTGCAACTGGGGCTGGCGGCCGACGGAAGGGCGGCAGAAGCGTCCCTGCCTGGACGGCTACCTGCTCTGCGAAGCTTTATTGAAAAAGATTGAGCAGTATCCCGCGGCTTTGCTGTTTAATCGCGATCCGGAAAATTTAAATCCGCGGTATATTGTCGGCCTGGTGGAGACGCTGAAGGTGTTCATCGATAACCGCCTTGAATATCTGCGTTTTGGGCTGGAAAAATATATGGCCGAACACGGAGGGGACTTGTCTGAGGCGTACCGGGAGATTGAAGAGGTTAACCGCTGGAAAGAGGTGGCTGTGCAGAAGGCAAAAGAACTCTATACTGTTAACGGCAATGAAAACATGACCCTGGTTTCCAAAATGAAGCAGCTCATTTCCCTGGTGCAGGATTACTGCCAGGCTCTCTTCATGGCCACGGATCATCTCCAAAGAGTATGGGGTGTGGTCCCCAACGTGGAGCATATGGTCGACCGCATGTACGAATACCTTTATGATCTCTATCCCCCCCTGTTCCCGGCCATGATCAGGCGCATTGACGCCATGACCGCGTCGGAGGTTGAAGCATATTTTGCCGGCCTGGGAGAGCCTGAGCCGGCGGGGGTCAGCTCCTGACCGGCTTAATAGCAGCAGCGCGGCAAATTTCCTTGGGCAACTTCTTTCCGGGAACAACAGGGCTGCCCGGTCAGGGCGGCCCTGTTTGTTTGAGTGAGTTTTCCGGAAGAAACAGGTTCAGGAATTTTGATACCGGGAGTGCCGGCATTTTCAGGGAGGATCTGGAGAAGGCTTTACGAAATACTTTTTAACAGGTTCAAAAAAATACGGTTATAGGGGAGGCATCTTTCGGTGAGAAGAATAGCTGCTGGAGGTTTTATATCCTTGTGCGGGGCGTTTATTCTGGCCGCCATTATCATTACGGCGGGAATTTATGCCGCAAGTCTTGCTTCATGGTCAGGGTACTCCAAGTTCTGGTACGTAATTTTTGGTGCTCCTACTTTCGGTGAAGTGAACTTGAGCTTGAACCTGGGGATTCCTTTTGTGGTTTCGCTGATCCTGTTGTCGGCCGGAATAGCGATCATGATCGTTGATCTATTCAGGAAATAAGCATAAACCGGGCCGGCTAATACTGTGGCGGCCGCCGGGAACCATGGCGGCAATTATAGCTCCAGCAGCAGAAATTGCCCGGGCCAAAGCCGGCCGGCTGCCCCTGGAGCGCCGTCGTAGCCGCGCCCGCCGTAGCGTGGTGTTTCCGAATCAAAGATCACCCGGCCGGGCAGCGGCTTCAGGTGAATATTTCGTTTGCCCAGGTTGATATAAGCTTCTACGATCCGCCCGCCGCCGCGCCGTTTGATGCGCACCAGCCGCTGCTGCGGATCCGCTTCGATCTCCAGGCCTTTCTTCTCCGGCCTTTGCAGCGCCGGGTGCTCCCGGCGCAGCCTGATCAAATCGCGATAGAAGCGAAACATCTGCTCCTGGTGTGGCTTCCACTTTTCCCGGGGGGTAAGCCTGGAGGCCTCGAAGGTGCGGTCATCCTCCGGGTCGGGTATTTTATCCCAGCCGAAGCCGGCGAATTCTTTTTTGCGGCCCTCGGAGACCGCCTCCTTCAGCTTTAAATCGATATAATCGGTGAAAAATAAGAAGGGATTTTCTTCGGCATACTCTTCGCCCATGAACAACATGGGAATATACGGTGCCGTGAACAAAAGCCCCGCCGCCGCTTTGAGATAAGGGAAATCAACCAGTTGGGCCAGCCGCTCTCCGCGGGCCCGGTTGCCCACCTGGTCATGGGTTTGGAGAGCCACCACAAACTGTTGTCCCGGATTGGCCGAGCCGTCGGTGCCCCGCTTTTTCTTCCAGAAACGGGAATACTCGCCGGTGTAAAGGTAGTTCACGAAAACTTTCTCCAGCCCCTTGAAATCGCCGTAATCCTGGTAGTAGCCGTTGTTCTCCCCGGTGAGGATGGTGTGTACCGTATGGTGGAAGTCGTCCATCCACTGGGCGTCAATGCCGTAGCCCCCTGCCTCGATTGGATTGATCACCCGCACGTTGTTTTCGTCCGTTTCAGCAACGATCACGATTTTCCGCTGCAGCTTCTGCGACAGATCCTGCGCCGTTTCTGCTATTTCCTGCAGGATGTGGCGGGGGCTGTGATCGTAAATGGCGTGTACCGCGTCCAGCCGCAACCCGTCCAGGTGATAATACTCAATCCAGTAACGCACATTCTGCAGTACCATCTTGCGAGCCAGGGCGCAGCCTGCGTCGTCATAATTTACTGCTGCCCCCCAGGGGGTGTCGTATTTGCTGGTAAAATATGGGCCGAAGAGGGAGAGGTAATTGCCCTCGGGGCCGAAATGATTGTAGACCACGTCCAGCAGCACCGCCAGCCCCTTGCGGTGACAGCAGTCTACGAAATACTTAAAGTCGTGCGGCGTGCCGTAATTATGGTTGACGCTGAAGAGGCTTGTTCCGTCGTAGCCCCAGTTCCAGCGTCCGGGGGTCTGGGTCACCGGCATCAATTCAACGGCGTTGACCCCCAGTTCCAGCAGGTAGTCCAGCTTTTCCGCGGCGGCCCGGAAAGTGCCTGCCGCAGTAAATATGCCGATGTGCAGCTCGTAGAGGATCGTTTCAGGCCAGTTTATGCCCGGCCACGTTTGATCTGCCCAGCAGTAAGCGGCATGATCCACCACCTGCGAAAATCCGTGCACCCCTTCCGGCTGGTAGTGGGAGCATGGATCCGGGTATGCTCCCTCCTCCCCCGCGAGGACAAACCGGTACAGCGGTTCCCGGCCCAGGCCTTCCACCGTGGCGCTGAAGCAGTGAGGCTGCCGTTGTTCCATGGGCACCTCGATAAGCCGATTTTTTTGTTTTAACTGGAGTGTAACTCCGGAGCGGTTATGGGCGTAAACGTTAAAATTAATTTTATCGCCGGACAGCTCCGGAATAGAAGGTCCCAACTGTTCCATACCAGGTAGTATAACCATTTTGGCTTCAGCCATGCCGCAGCCAAAAGGAACAGCAGAGCAGCCGGAGGGATTATTTTGCCGGCTGCGGTCGATGCTTTCAGGCAGCCCGGGAGCAATCCACGCCGGTGTATTATCAGGATGGAAAGGGCCAAAAATAAGGGAGCAGGGGCAGCACCCGGCCCCGGGAAAAATGCTCCGCTTAAAGGAGATCAAGATTAATGGAAATTGTTCATGTTACACCAAAGAGCCTCCATGACTATCTTCCCTTTATGGACGATGCCGTTGCTGCAGAGTTAAAAAGCCTCGCCGCGGAGCTGTCAGACGCCCGCATCGCCATGATCAATGCCACCTCTTTCGGAGGCGGTGTGGCCGAAAAGCTGCACTCGCTGGTGCCGCTGCTAAAAGATCTGGGTTTAAACCTGGACTGGTGGGTTATCCGCGGCAGCACCGACTTTTACCAGGTTACCAAGACTTTTCATAACCGGCTTCAGGGCCAGGAAGGTGAGCTGACTCAGACTGAAATAGATATTTTCCGTGATTATAACCTCGATAATGCCCTGTATATGAAAGAATGGGATTATGACATCATTGTTGTCCATGACCCGCAGCCGGTGGCCCTGATAAATTATCTTAAGCAAGGTTGGCGCACCCGCTGGATCTGGCGCTGTCATATTGATACCTCCACGCCCAATCCAGCCTACTGGGATTTTATTTACCAGTATGTCAAGCAGTATGACGCCACCATCTTCACCATGCCCGAGTTTGTCAACGAGGCGGCACAGTTAAACCGCCTTACTTTCATCACGCCCTCCATCGATCCCTTAAGTACGAAAAACATTTTACTGGAGCCCGATCAGGCCCGGAGCATTGTCTGCCGTTTCGGTGTAGACGGAAACCGCCCGCTGATCACCCAGGTATCGCGCTTTGATCCCTGGAAAGATCCCCTGGGGGTAATTGAAGTTTATAAAATGGTCAAAAAAGAGTATCCCAGCGTGCAACTGGCCCTGGTCGGCTCCATGGCTTCCGATGATCCGGAAGGGTGGGATTATCTTTACCATACCCTGCGCCGCTCCGGAGAAGATTATGACATTAAGGTGGTCACCAACTTTAACGGGGTCACCAATATTGAGGTCAACGCCTTTCAAACCATTTCCGATGTAATCTTACAGAAATCGCTGCGTGAGGGATTTGGGTTGACCGTTGCAGAGGCCTTGTGGAAGGGCACTCCGGTCATCGGCGGCAACGTGGGCGGGATCAGGCGGCAGATCGAGGACGGGGTAAATGGCTACCTGGTGGAAACCGTAGAAGAGTGCGCCGAAAAAACGCTGACGCTGCTGCGCAACCCTGCCGTGGCCAAAGATTTTGCCGCTGCCGGCCGGGAAAAGGTGCGCCGCGAGTTTTTAACTACCACCAATGCCCTGCATTACCTGCGTCTTTTCCGGGATCTTTTAAACGGAACCGGAGAAGACTACGGCGCTGAAAAGGTTAAAACCGGCCACCTGGCTAAGTAGCCTGGTCCTCATTCCTGTTAACCACCCCGGGTGTCTTTTCTAAAATGAGCTTGACGCGCTGTTCAGGGGGCCGTCCCAAAAAGTAATTGGGACGGCCCCATCTCCGCATCGCTGCTAACCGCCACCGGCAAGGCCAAATCGAATTTATGAACAATCGGCCTGGCGTCGCCGCCGGGTAATGGGAGCAAGTCTAAGTGCGCTTTCACTTGGTTACGCATACTGTTAAGTTTTGAGCCCCATCCGAAACGAAGAAAGACCATGGAGATCTTTTCCGGGAAGAGAGAAGATAGTGCGTTTATACCTCCGCTGGCAGCAACCTGGTTCCCGATGGGTTCAGTGGCCAGATGCAAGGTTTCTGGAGGCCTTAATTTATGATGCCGCTGCTGAGGGCAGGTGATTCGTAAGGGCATGATGAATAATACAAGTAGCCAGGCCCAAAAACAGTATCTAACTTAAGGTGGTGTTTGCTAATGAGCGAAAATAACGTGATCTGGAACGGTTTACATAATCCGGACCTAAAGTTGGAAGAGGCCGATGCCGTTGTGCTGGGGCTTCCCTTTGACGGGGCTACCTCTTTCCGCAAGGGGGCGGCGCAGGCGCCCGGGCGGATCAGGAGCATCTCGACGCATATTCCTCCGACGACGGAAGAGGGGCGGCTTTTGACAAAGCTGCGGGTGCGGGATCTGGGGGACATCGAACCGGCAGGGCTGACCCAGGAGCAGTATTTTGAGCAGGTTTCTGCCGCCGCGGAGCGGCTCTTTGGCCGGACCATGCCTTTTTTTATCGGCGGAGATCACTCGGTGACCATTCCGTTGCTGCAAGCGGCGGCGGCGGTTTTCCAGGGGCCTCTGGGCATCATCCATCTCGATGCCCACCTGGATCTCTGTGAAGAGCTGGGCGGCAACCGCCTTTCGCATGGCTGCACTCACCGGCGATCCCTGGAATGCCCCGGCATCGAGCTGGAACATCTTTTCTTTGTCGGGATTCGTTCCTTTGAAGTGCAGGAGCTGCAGTTTTTACAGGGCCGCCATGCCAATATTGTCACCGCCCGTACTCTCTATGAGCAGGGCATTAGCGCCGTCGCCGCCCAGATATGCGCCGGGTTGAGCCGGTGCAGGCATGTTTATCTTTCTCTGGACATCGACTTTCTTGATCCCGCTATGGCACCGGGAACAGGAACCCCAAAACCGGGCGGGTTTTCTTCCCGGGATCTTTTTGAACTGCTGCGGCATTTGGCCCGCCTTCCGCTAATCGGTATGGATGTAGTGGAAGTGTCGCCCCCCCTTGACCAAAACGATATCACCTCTTTCGCCGCCCAGCGGGCCGTAACTGAAATGTGGGGCTACCTGTTCCTTTAAAGCTATTTCACCATTTAAGCGGCGATTATAGCTCGCCCCTGGCCGGGTCTCGCAGGAAAACGGCGGCTCCAGGTGAATTTACTCATAAGCGGTAGCGAGGGCAGCCTTCTTTCCAAGATTTTTAACCTCTGGCTTCCGGACTTTAGGATAAAGGAGCGATATCCAATGAAGCATGTTGTCGGTATTAGCCTTGGCTCTTCCTCCAGGAACCACAGTGTTAATGTAACCTTGCTGGGCCAGGAATGCCGGGTTGAACGGATTGGTACTGACGGGGATATGGCTAAAATGATTCGAATGATTAAAGAGCTGGACGGGCAGGTTGATGCTTTTGGGTTGGGCGGGATCAGTTTAAACCTTTACACCATAGACCGCTGTTACCAGTTGAGGGATGCGCGCCGCATTATGCAGGCTGCTCAAAAAACACCCATTGTCGATGGCGCGGGAATTAAAAAAACTCTGGAGAGGCGGGTGATACGCTACCTTGCCGCACATACAGACCTGCTTGGAGAATCAAAAAAAGTGCTGCTGCTCTGCGTCCTTGACCGCCTCGGGATGGCCCAGGCTTTGCAGGAAGCAGGATGCCAGATGTTTTACGGGGATTTCCCCTTTGTCCTGGGAGTGCCGATACTTCTAACCTCGTTAAAAACGGTTTCCTTTTTTGCCAGGATGCTTTTGCCTTTGATTAGCAGGCTCCCGTTTTCTGTTATCTACCCGGCCGGGGAGAAGCAGGAGATTAACAAACCCCGTTTTCAACGCTATTTTGACGCAGCAGATATTATTGCCGGCGACTTTCCCTTGATTTATAAGTTTATGCCGCTGGATTTGAGCGGTAAAACTATTATTACTAATACGATTACTCCGGAAAACATTGCACTGTTAAAGGAGCGCAATCTTGAAACACTGGTGACCACCACCCCCGATATGAACGGCCGCTCTTTCGGAACCAATGTCATTGAAGCGCTGCTGGTTTGCCTCTCCGGGAAAAACCGGGAGCTTACGGAAGAGGAATACAATCAACTTTTGGACAAACTCAATTTTCCGGTACGGATTGTTCATCCCCGTGACTGGCCCGGCCAGGGTAAAGTGGCGGCCGGGGACGAGCCGGTTATCAATGGCTAATACGCTTTGGAAGGTTGCAGTTAAGGCAACTTCAGCCGGAAGGCTGAGGCCAAGCATTTTGACAAGTACGGGGGGACCATGTTAATATTTTAAAAATTTAATTATCCTCGTCTGGCCGCGGGGTTATCAGAACAGGAGTGTCACGATGATCACGGAAAAAGAGAAGAAATTATATGATTTGCTGGAGAAACTTGGCATAGCCTATATTCGTCATGAGCACCCTCCGGTTTACACCGTAGAAGAAGCCAAAGCATACTGGCGGGATATACCTGGAGTTCACTGTAAAAACCTTTTCTTGCGCAACAGTAAGGGTACCAGGCACTTTCTCGTGGTCCTGGAACAGGGCAAGCGTGTTGATCTGAAAGAGCTGGCGGAGAAAACGGCAGCGGGAAAGCTCAGCTTTGCTTCAGCCAACCGCCTGGAAAAATACCTGGGCCTTGTAACCGGGGCCGTTTCGCCTTTCGGGCTGATTAATGACATGAATAAAGAAGTAGAGGTGGTCCTGGATAAAGATTTGCTGCAAAGCGATCAGGTAAACTTTCATCCCAACGTCAATACTGCTACGCTTACGCTCTCGTTCGCTGATTTTAAACGTTTTCTAGACCACTGCGGCCAGAAAGTGCTAATCCTGTAAAACAAGACCTTGAGCCACCTGGTTTTACATTAAAGCGCAAGGGGGCGCCTACAGGTGAAGGAACTAAAAAAAATCAAACCATTTCTACAGCAGATGACCGCAGCTTTTGCCGATGTAGTGGATGTAGAACTGGGGGTAATTGATCGAGATCTGGAAGTAATTGCGGGAACCGGCTTTTTTGAACCGGAAGTGGGTACGGTATACCGTGAAGGTTGTACCACCGAAAAATTACTTCTTTCTCCCAAAGAGAGATTTATCTTTGTCTCCGATACCCGGCAAAGCGCCAACTGCCGCCAGTGTGATAATTTTGAACGTTGCAGTGTACTCGCCTTTTTAATGTGCCCCATTTCCTACATGGGCGATAAAATCGGTAGCATTTCTCTCCTGGCCCTTAATGAGCGCCAGAGGCAAAAACTGCTGACTGAACAAGAAAAGCTGAAAAAGTTCCTTAACAACCTCTGCAATTTTATCGCCATTACTCTTAATGAAAAAAAGATGGGCATGAAAGTGAAAAGCCTGGCTAACCAGGTCAAAGCAGTGATTGACTTTGTGCATGAAGGGATCATCGCCATCAATGCCGAGGGCATTATTACCAACATTAACCAGTCTGCTTTGCATATGCTCGGACTTCATGCGGATGTCTGCAACCGGCCCATTGGCGAACTGTTTCCCGGTTTTAATCCGCATAACTTAATGAAGGGCAGCCCCGGCGCCTCTGGCAGCAGCAATTATGAGCAGGAAATTCAGTATGTGGCCGAAGACCAGGTTGAGCTGCTGCTTTATTGCAATATCACCTTAATGTATGAAAACGATAAGGTCAGCGGCGCGGTAATCTCTTTTCGCCGCAAAGAAGAACTGAAAAAACTGGCCACACGCATTATCGGTGAAGAGAAGAAGTACACCTTTGAGGCAATCAAGGGAACAAGCCCCGAAATGATCGAGATCAAGAAAACGATGCAGCGTGTGGCCAACACCGACTCTACCATTCTCATCCGGGGCGAAACCGGAACCGGGAAAAGCCTCTTTGCCCGGGCGATTCATGAAAAAAGCTATCGCCGCAACAAACCTTTTATCACGGTTAACTGCGCCTCCATACCGGCCACACTGCTGGAATCGGAGCTTTTCGGCTACGAGGAAGGAGCATTTACCGGCGCCCGTAAAGGCGGCAAGCCGGGTAAATTTGAGCTGGCCCACGAAGGAACTATTTTTCTTGATGAAATCGGCGATATGCCCCTAAGCTCCCAGGTGAAACTGCTCCAGGTGATTGAGACCAAGAGAATTGAACGGGTTGGAGGAGTTAAAACCCGCAGCCTGGATGTGCGCATTATCGCCGCTACCAACCAGGATCTTGAAAAATTGATCGAAAAGAACAAGTTTCGCAAGGACCTGTTTTACCGTTTAAATGTAATCCCCTTTTTTATCCCTCCTTTGCGGGAACGGCGCGAAGATATCAACCTGCTCATCCATTACTTCCTCGACCTGTACAATAAACAGCTACATAAAAAAATCGTCCGGTTTCAGGAGCGTGCCCGGGAGCTCCTTTACCGCTATCCGTGGCCGGGCAATGTCCGTGAGCTGGAAAATGCAATCGAGTACGCCGTAAATATTGAAACAGGACCGGAAATTACTCCCGAAAGCCTTCCGGCGAAAATTATCAACTACCGCCCTGACGACGAACCGGGCCATACCTATTCCCTGGATCACCTCGAAAAGGATTTTATTATCAAAGCGTTGAAAAAATATGGCACTACAACCCGCGGTAAAGAAAGGGCTGCGGCAGCCCTGGGTATCAGCCGGGCCACACTGTACAGGAAATTAAAAAAATTCAATATGAGCGTTTCTTAATTTGAGAAATTTTATCATTTTGAGAAAAAATTGAGTTACAAGGTTTTTCCCCCTTTCCATAAGACTAACCCTTCCCCCATCTAACAAATTATTCTCAAATTGATAAAAGAAGCCGCGTGCAAGATTAAAGCCGGCTTCTTTAATTTTCGGCATGTTCATGTTTTGCTGCATTTTCTAAACCTCCGACAGTATGGCATGAATATTGCAAATTATTATAAAAGAAATATGCTTATTCCATCAGACCTCAGACATGCGCAGTACAGGAAGGGAGGGATAGATCGGGGGAATAGTGCGGCCTGTTGTTTTATACAGCACTAAATTCTAGAAGGAGGTTTGATTGTGCAAGAAAAAAGCTTTTACACGCGACCCGGTTTTATTATTGCCATTATCATCTGTGCGATTTTTGTCATACTCGGTATCGTGGCCACAGAGGCATTCGCCGAGGTAACGGGCAAAGTCTTTACCTGGATGGTCACCTACCTGGGGTGGACATTTATCCTCGGCGCCAGCATCTTTGTTGTTGTCGTCCTCTATATGCTGTTCAGCAAGGTGGGAAATATTAAGCTGGGCAAAGACGACGATGAACCGGAATATTCCAACATCAGCTGGTTTGCCATGCTTTTTAGCTGCGGTATGGGCATCGGGCTGCTCTTCTGGGGGGTATCGGAACCGATCTGGCATTATATCTGGCCGCCTGCCGGTGAAGCCAATACGGCGGCAGCCGGGGCGCAGGCCATGCGCTTTGCCTTTTATCACTGGGGCCTACACCCCTGGGCTACCTATGCCATAGTGGGGGCCGCCGTGGGCTATTTCTGTTACCGCAAGGGGCTGCCCATGCTGTTGAGCTCCACCCTGGAGCCCATATTAGGCCGGGACAACCTGGATCGCGGCTGGGGCACTGTCGTCAATATTATCGGGGTTTTCGCCACCCTGTTCGGCTTGGCTACCTCCCTGGGCCTGGGGGCCATGCAGATCGGTGCCGGTTTGGAAAGCCTTTTGGGCATTCCCAGTAATGTCGGCTTGTGGGTCGCCATTGTAATCGTAGTAGGCGCTGTGGCGCTTATTTCAGCAATTACCGGCATTGATCGTGGTATTAAGTTTCTCAGCAATCTTAACATCACTGTTGCCGGCTTTTTAATGCTGCTGGTCCTGGTCATGGGCCCGACCCTGTTTATCTTGAACACCCTGGTCCATTCCACCGGCGATTACCTGCAAAACATCATCGGCATGTCTTTCCGGCTCGACCCCATGATTGAAGGAACCGCAGGCTGGGCAGATGCCTGGACGGTCTTCTACTGGGCCTGGTGGATTGCATGGGCGCCCTTTGTCGGGGCCTTTATTGCCCGTATTTCTAAGGGACGGACCCTGCGCCAATATGCCACCGGGGTGTTGTTGATTCCTACCGGCGTAAGCCTGGTCTGGTTCAGTGTTTTCGGTGGTTCGGCCATTTATGCCGAGCATTTTGGCAACGCCGGCGGCAAAATTATCGATGCCGTATCGGCCAGCGAGGCCAGCGGCTTCTTTGCGCTTATGGACACCCTGCCGGGAGCAGGAGTTCTGACTGCTATAGCCATGTTTTCTGTGGCCGTCTTCTTTATCACCTCGTCGGACTCGGGTACCTACGTCAACGGGATGCTCACTTCGGGAGGAGACACCAACCCCCCCCTGCCCCTGCGGATTACCTGGGGTGTTTTCCAGCTGGGCATCGCCGCTATTCTATTGTTCACCGGGGCAATGCCGCCTTGAAATCCCTGCAAACGGCTTCTGTTGTCGGCGGCTTTCCTTTCATGTTGATCATGTTGTTAATGGTATATTGCCTGTTTAAATCCATCTATGGTGAACCCAAGGGGCTTGGGCATGACAGCACAGTGCCGGTGCAGAAAAGCAAATCGGCCTGAAACCGGCTTACAGGATAAAGATGCTGGTATAAAGACAAAGGGCTGTTGCCGCCTGGCGCCTTTACCGGTGGCAACAGCTAACAAAAGTTTGCCAGATCTGTTTTTAGCAACTTTATATTTAATTTAACTATCCGAACTTAAAAAATTAAAAAAGGAGGTTGCCGCAAGTGGCAGATTATGAAGGATTGGCCAACGGAGTAGTTTCGGGTGATTTTAACCGGGTGGCGGAGTTGACCAAGAAAGCGATTGATGAAGGCGTTGCCCCGGTGGAGATTATCAACCAGGGCCTGATTAAGGGGATGAACGTGGTTGGGGCCCGGTTTAAGGCGGGCGATATGTATGTTCCCGAGGTGATGATGGCGGCCCGGGCCATGAAA
>JAKPEE010000097.1 GCA_029552125.1 Bacillota bacterium
CAACAGCCGATCAAAGCATAAATCATAGAAGGCAGAAGGAGGAGCTTTTCATTGAAGGTAATCGCGGTCAACGGCAGCCCCCGGAAAGATTGGAACACCGCCGCCATGCTGCGCCAGGCGCTGCAGGGGAGTGCGGACCGGGGCGCTATCACTGAACTGATCCATCTCTATGAACTGGATTACCGGGGCTGCAGCAGCTGTTTTGCCTGTAAAACCAGGGGCGGCCCAAGTTACGGCCGCTGTGCCCTGCAGGATGATCTTGCTCCCGTGCTGCAGCGCATCGAAAAAGCCGGCGCATTGATCCTGGGATCGCCCATCTATTTCGGCCAGGTTTCGGGAGGGATGCGCTCCTTTTTGGAGCGGCTGCTTTTTCCCTACCTGCGCTACAGCCGGAGTGAACGTTCTCTATTTCCCGGGAAAATGGATACGGCCTGGATCTACACCATGAACTGCCCGGAGTCTTCGCTAAAAGATACCGGCTATGACCGGGTCTTCGCCGAAAACGAGAGGCTGCTGAAGATGATCTTCGGCGGCAGCTGTTACACCCTCACGAGCCACGAGACCCTGCAATTTACCGATTACAGCAAGGTTGATGCGGACATGTTTGATCCGGCTGAGAGAAAGGCGCGACATGAGCGGATATTTCCCCGGGACTGCGCGCGGGCCTATGACCTTGGCGCCCGCCTTGCATCAAGTCTTTGACATTGGATTTATTTATCGCTCTTTCTGCTCCCTCTCCCGGTTCCGGCGATATCCTTTCAAAATAAAATAGCGGGCCAGCAGGTATAGCACCGTTGCATCAAGGAGAATCCAAAGTGCAACCGGCTCTAATCTATATAGGATCTGCCTCTCTCCATGGGCCGGATATATTATGGTCAAACCGCTCAACGCGTATAGTAGCGCAAAACCGTACAGGAGATTCCTGATCCCCGCTGCCACAAGGATGCAGCGTTCGTATATGTCCTTGCTTTTCGCCACCGGCAAAATCATGCTTAAAATGGCCAATCCAAGCAGGGCAAAGAAGCCGGTGAGGCAGGCGTATCTGAGAAAAATGTTCTCATTAAGATACAAGGCGCCGCAAAGCGAGATGATCAGGGCTGCGGCCAGGGCGGCGCCCTGGACAAAGTTCATCCGCCGCATTTTTTTAACGGAATAGGCTTTTCCGGATGAAGCCTCTTCGCTTAAGAAAAGCTTCTCCTTAAAAATACTCAGCATAAAAGCGCAGAGCAGGGCGATGATCAATACCAGGGTCGGGAGCAGCTCAAGGTATGATTTCATGGTGATAACGCTCTCCACGTAATGGCTGTCCCGGATGAGAATAATAGGCAGTGACAGTATGACCACGGCGATATTGATCATGAAAAGGGCAAATGCATAGCGGTTTACTGTTTTCCACAACGGAACAAGCATCTCCCGGTTGTCGCCGGTGATTTCATGCTCCCTGGTGGCGGCCCGGCATGTGTTGAGCATGAAAAGCTCGATGGTGATGCTGGCGATGACGAAGATGAACATGATGCCAAATCCTAGCACCGGGCGGAAGAAGGCATAAGCTGTGGTGAAGAGGCAGAGCAGCCCGGTCAGGGAGAGCGCCGCGGCAAGATATGAATAATTTATAAACCTGGTGATGCTGCTGTTGACGATTCGCCGGACCTGTTGTTCAACCCTGGCCGAGTGCTTCTCCGTCTCCTGATCTGATGGCGGGATACGCTCGCCGCGCAGAATCTCGTCGCTGGTTACCCCAAACAACTCCGCCAGCGCCGGAATGATGGTTATCTCCGGATACCCTTCATCGCGCTCCCATTTGCTGATCGTTTTATTGGAGACATTCAGCCGGTCAGCCACCTCTTGCTGGGTCATCCCCCTGGACTTTCTCAAGGCCGCGATAAATCCGCCGATTGTATTTTGCTTTATCAGAACCGCCTCCCTTGACAAGATATTTTGAGCTGCGTCAACTAAATTCTACGACCGGGAGACAATCAATGCAACCTATGATTTGGCGAAACTGTCTACGAAACGTAGAAAAGGTGACAGGAACCGTCTCCTGTCACCTTTTTCCAATGCCGCTTCAAGATTGGTTTAAGTCTGGGCCAGATCAGGCGCTTGTATCCTTATGAAACATTCCTTCGCCTACTTCAGTCAGCTTGGCTGCCAGGTTGCCGAGTACCGGCAGGCGGTATTCCTTGTATTGAAAGGCATTGACCACCGCGATAATGGCCAGCACAAGTATGATGATAGAGATAATTATTCCGATAGTGCTGATCACGCCCATGACGGCCAGAGCTGAACCAGGCGAATAAATAAGCGAAGGAGCAATCAAACTGCCGATAAGAGTCAGCAATAAACTGATAACTAGGCTGAGAATATTCAAAACGAAGCTCTGCATGGAATGAAAGCGGACAAACTTACTCTCTTTTTCCAGGATAAACACGATCAGCGGGACAAGAAAAGCCACGTAGCCGAGATACGGTATCCAGCCGACCACTATGCCGCCCAGGTATGCGATAAGGCAGGCAATATTCGCATCCATGCCCAGGGAAGACTTGTGAGGCTCAACGGTTACAGTCAAGATAATCCCTCCATATATTAGAATGTTTTTCATTGATTCTACTGTTTATGTGCAATCTCCTGCTGCAAGAAAAAAATTACCGGCCAGGGGAGACGTGGGCTGGGTCCTGCATCAGCCAAATAAAATATCAGGGACTCCACGGCGGCGAGAAGCGGCCGGCAGCTGCCCTCTTCACCGTGAGCCTTCCCGCGGGCTGGAGTGACAGGGGCGGTTCCCTGTCTTCTCTCGGGCAACCCGGAACTCGAACTATTAAGAATATTATGTTATGATCCGGAAAGATGGTATTGTGATAAACTTAAATAACCCCTATTTTTGCGGGAGGTTTGTCATGGACAAAAAGAGAACTGTTGTTATCGTTATTTTGATTTCCGCCGCTATCTTGCTTGCCTGCATTAACCTTGCTGCAATTACAAGGCTGAACAGCCGCCTGGCCGGGATGCAGGGGCACATTGATACCCTGCGCTCCGAGATGCAGGCCGAACTCAGCGGAGTATCCCATATTGTCCACATGATGCAGGAGCAGGCCCGCTGGTGGGAACCCGGAAAAATAGAAGTTGTTGAAACGGGCCCGGGGCAGGCCTCGGTAAGGATTGGATGGTATTTAAAGGATTACCGGGCCGGGAGCAAGGTCTTCATCAATTACCGCCGCCAGGGAGAAGAAGAATATACCGCCCTGGAAGCGCGGGAGGGTACCGGCGGCCATTTTCATGCCCTCCTGAACCTGGAATTCAACCCTGAACCGCAGTGGAGCCATGTTTATTTGCGATCCCAGCCCGGTCTTGGAAGCCCGCCTGTTGAGTTCAAGGAAGTGGGGCCAGATTTTGCTCCCCAGCTGCAATACGAATACTACATCTCAATATTGGACGAGGATGTGATCCGGGCCGGTGATGTGGAGCACCTCAACCTGGATAAGCTGTCCTATGAGTGTTACAGCTCTCTTCAAAGTTATATTGATTTCGAAAAAAACCACGTAAACGTTTGCCTGTCGGAAGAGCTGTACGCCCGGCCGCGTTATACCCTGGCCGAATCCCGGCTGGAGCTCTGCAAAGGCGGCCGGGTTGTAAAAAGGCTGCCCCTTCAGAGAAGTGAGGGGCCGGATGATGAAGTGATAGAATGGCGGGCTGACGCCATATCTGAAGCGGGAGAAGATTTTGACCTCCTTCGCCTTGTTGTGACCTACAGTGACGGCGAATCTTTTGCCAGGCAGACGGCTGCAGCCGGCTGAATGGCATGGGCCGGCGAGTAATTGATCAGAAAGCACTGCTGCGGCCGGCCGCAACTCCCGCTTAATACAGGTGGAATTTTGTTCCATGGCAAATAAAAACTTGTAAGTCATCTCAAGATCAGTTATAGTTAAGCAATTAATACTCGATTATTTCATTTTATTTTATTTTTGGAGGTGCCCAATGAAACATATACCGTTGTATGAGGTGCGAAAAATTCGCGATTTGCGGGACATGCTTCAGCAAAGCGTGAACCTCTACGGAGATCATCCCGCGTTCATGGTAAAGAAAAAGCCCGGCAGCCCTTATACTAGTATTACTATGAAGGAATATTCGGATGATGTCGATGCCTTCGGCACGGCGCTTCTCAACCAGGTTAGCGCCGGCAGCCGCGTGGCCATTCTTGCCGAAACCCGCTACGAGTGGTATGTATCCTACCTCAGCGTAACCAACGGCACGGGAGTGGTGATCCCCCTGGATAAAGAGCTGCCGGGGCCGGAGATTGCCGGCATGCTGAACCGGGCCGAAGTAAGCGTGTTAATTTATTCTGCGGCCAAGCAAAATCTGGTTGATGGCATCATTGATCAAATTCCCGGTGTGAAGAAGTTTATCTGCATGGATCGGCTGGAGGGCCGTGACGGCATCCTCTATTTTTGGGATCTGCTGGCGGAAGGACGCCGGCTTCTTGCGGAGGGGGATCGCAGCTTTCTTGATGCGCCTGTTGATCCGGAAGCGATGACTATTCTGCTGTTTACCAGCGGGACCACGGACAAGGCCAAAGCGGTAATGCTATCCCAAAGAAATATCTGCGCCAATCTCGAAGGCATGTGCTCCATGGTCTACATTGACAGCAAAGACACATTCCTCTCGGTGCTGCCGCTGCATCACACCTATGAATGCACCTGCGGATTCCTCTGCCAGATCTACCGCGGCTCCACAGTTGCCGTCTGCGAGGGGCTGCTGCATATCCAGCAGAACATCAAGGAGAGCAAGCCCACCGTTATGCTGGTGGTGCCGCTCATGCTGGAGATGTTTCACCGCGCCATTATGAAGAAGGCGAAGGCGACCCCCAAAATGGCCCGCAAATTTGAATTTGCGCGCAAACTTACAAAGTTTCTCTTGTTTTTCGGGATTGACCTGCGCCGCAAAATATTTGCCCCCGTCCATGAGAATTTTGGCGGCAGGCTGCGCATGCTTATCTCCGGCGGCGCTCCCGTGGATCCGAAAATATTGAGCGATATGCAGGACCTGGGTATAGCCTGCATCCAGGGATACGGCTTAACGGAATGCGCGCCCATCCTGGCTCTCAACCGGGATGTATATTTCAACAATCGCGCGGCCGGCTTGCCGCTGCCCGGAGTTCAGATAAAGGTGATCAACAAGGACGAGGACGGGATTGGCGAAATAATCGGCCGCGGTCCCAACGTGATGCTCGGTTATTATAATGACCCGGAGGCGACAGCCGAAGCCATCGATGCAGAGGGCTTCTTCCATACCGGGGATCTGGGCTATATTGA
>JAKPEE010000099.1 GCA_029552125.1 Bacillota bacterium
CATCCTGATCCCGGTTGCCGATCTCCCGGAGCATCCAGCCGGTTGCCTTATGGATCAGATCATGAGGGTGGTCCAGGTACTTTTCCGCAAGGCAGAGGGTTTCCCGGTAGCGGCCCTGCCGGATGAAATAAAATGTAGCCATCATCGCGATCCTCTGCTTCCACAGTTCGCCGGAAGAGGCCAGCTTGCAGAGCAGATCGCTCTTGCTCTCCGCCAGGTATGGTCCCAGGATATAGGGCGCCGAGGAATCCACCAAGTCCCAGTTGTTGATGCAGTCGAGGTTCCGGAGAAAGAGTTCAACGATGGCTTCTTTCTCTGCCGCGGTGCGCGCCCTTTCAAAGCGCAGGCGCATCATAAAGAGCGCCGTAAGGCGGCATTCGTGAAAGGGATCGCGCAGCAGCGCTTCCAGCTCGTCCAGGGTTATTTCCCGGTAGTATCTTCCGGCGACCTTCCTCTGCAAGGGGACGGTTAGGCCCAGGAAGCGGTCTCCTTCACCGTAGCCCCCGGGGAAAGCCTGGAAAAAGCGCTGCGAATGTTTGGCTTTTTCCGGATCGGCCAGCCGGGCCAGTTCTTTCTTGATGCTGTTCAGACAGCTCACGGGTTCGCCTCCTTTTTTGCCGTTATCACCCCGGTCACCTCAGCAAAGGCAGGACGTAGTAGGAGATTGGTGCTCATCTTTGGTCCATTATACCAGAGAGGCAGCGAATTATCCGCCTGTGCACATACTTTTCCCGCCGGTAATATGGTTTGGATAGCAGGAAGCGGGATAAAGCTGGGCGAATTTTCATAATAACAGGTGAAAGGAGGAAACAAAGGCATGATCGTAACCACAACGCCCAGCGTGGAAGGAAGAAAGATCGTTGAATACAGGGGTATTGTTTTCGGCGAAGTAATTGCCGGGGTCAATGTCATTAAAGATATTTCCGCCGGCCTGCGCAACTTTTTTGGAGGGCGTGCCGGGGCTTACGAGGGAGAGCTGGTAGAGGCCAGGCAAGCGGCCCTGGCGGAAATGTCGAAGCGGGCTGCCGCTATCGGTGCCAACGCCATTGTCGGCGTGGATCTTGACTACGAGGTGCTGGGCCAGGGAGGCAACATGCTCATGGTGACCGCCTCGGGGACGGCGGTGGTTGTTGAGTGACATGATCCGCCCTCTTATTCTTCATCTATAACTACCAGAGAAATTCCGGCAGGGTCATGTTCAATGTTCACATCCGCGGGGATATAGAGGCAGAGCTCCTGGGCAAATTGAATATCATGATAAAGCCATAAATGGTATTGAATTTCCTCCGCTTCTTTTTCGCTGAACTGACCAACCGTAAAATCTCTGTTAAATCCTTTGAATTTAAACTCGTAATGCCCCGGGCTTTGAATGTGCAGCCTGTTTCCGCTCAAAGTGACTTGATAAGGATTGAGCCGGTGCGTCACGAAGGTGTCTCTGCGGTATTCAACTGCGCTGATTTCACCGGTGCCGGCCGGGGTTCTTATTACGTAGACTTGCAGAAAGGTTTCATCGTCATCTGAAACGGCCTCCAGGCGATCGCCGTAAAAATCAAAGCTCCACCGCCTGTGAATTTCTACACCTTCCAGCTGGTCCAGTTTTCCCTTTAACGCCGCTTCGAGGTATATTTCGCTTTCAGCCATTTTCTCCGGGTCAAAGACCACATCGGCCAGGGCATCTTTGGGCAAGAGATAAAACAGCGCCAGCGACACCAGCAGGATGGCGCCGTAAACGATAAGAGTAGATTTATAAATTCTAAGCTGCATCTCCAACACTCCATTTCACTGTAAAAATGGCGGTCCTCACCGGACCTCTTTTCTGTTTGACAGCAATATGGCGCCGATCCAGAGCAGCGAAGCGCTTAAAATGATCTTCAGAGAAAAGTGGAACGGCGATCTTTCGAATACAAAGAATTCAATTAACCGGGAAAATATCCTGATCTGCTCGTTTGCGGCTTCATAGAAAATAAGGCCCACAATCAAGGCAGGAAAAAGTACAAGCAGGGATCTGTGCAGCTGTACCACTAGGCCGGCAAAATAACCGGCTGCGCTAAAGAGAATGAGGTACAGTACTGCTACCGCCATGCCGGTGACAAGCTCACCGGGCGTGATCATAAAAAATGACTTCAGGATCTCCCCGCCGCCCCCGGTGTAATAGTGAATATTTCTTAGCAGAATCGAACCAAGCGTGGCTGTAATCCCGCCAAAGAGGCCGGCGGTAACCAGAAAACCGATATTGGCCATGTTGCCGCTGAGCCTGCTGCCAACAAATGAAAAGTCAATATTGCGGTAGAAGGGGAGCGTCAGGATAACTGAGTTGGCCAAAGTACACAAGACTGTAAAAATAAATATGCCTGTTCCCGAATATAGTTTTACCTCTACCAGTATATTGTTCCAGCCGATGCCACTTGTTCCCGCCATGCCGCCGGCAGAAAAGAGCAAGGCCACGAGCTGGACTATGACCAGAGATACAAAGAAGTTGGCATAAGACTGGAGCTTGAAAACATACTGCTTTTTAACAGCATCCCACAGGCTAGTTTCTGTTAAAGACATCATCGATTCCTCCTCTGCTCCGCGAGGTGAGGTATATGCAGAGATCTTCAGCGGAGACGGGCAGAACTTCCAGGCCTGCCGCGCAGGCCTCCTGCAGCTCCGTTTTGGTAAAGCTGTTGCGCACGGCTGCAAAAATGCTGTTTTTGCCGAACTGCTCCCGCCTGTAAATTTCCTTGCCGGCGGTAAAGCGTTTGACCGTATCTTCCTCGCCTCTCAGCCCCACCGCATACTCGCGAAGCTGGTCTGCCGGCAAATGCAGGCGTTTTTGTCCTTCTCTCAGGAGAAGGACTTCTTCCAGAATGTCTTCGATCTCTTTAAGAAGATGGCTTGAAAATATGATTGTGCGCGGATGCTGCAGGTAGTCCTGCAGCAGCGCCCGGTAAAAATCTTTTCTCACGGCTGCGTCCATCCCGACGGTAGGTTCGTCAAAGATGGTTAAGGCGCAGCGGGCAGAAAGGCCCACAATCATGTTGAAAGTGCTTTTCATCCCCTTGGAAAGGTTTTTGTGCAACTGGCGGGGATTTAAGGAAAAGTAATCAAAGAGGCGCAGCGCCAGCCGGTGATCCCAGTTTGGGTAAAAGCGGCGCGCGGCGTCGAGTGTTTCAGAGAGATTTAAGGTGGCCGGCAGGGCCATGTTGTCATCGACAAAAAATGTGTTGGCCGATACTTTCAAGTTATTGAAGGGCGGACTGGAAAAGACTTTAATCTCTCCCGCTGTTTTTCTCAGGAAACCGGCTGCGATTTTCAGCAAGGTGGTTTTGCCGGCGCCGTTCGGCCCGACCAAGCCGGTGATGGTATTTTCTTTAATCGAGAAAGACAGATCATGCAAGGCCACTGTTCTTCCGAAACGCTTGCTCAGCCCCCGGCATTCAATCACATTCATGCCCTCTCCTCCTTATTCCGCTTTCGCGCTGCCGTAATCATGGTGATCAACTCGGATTCAGAAATATCCAAAAGATCAGCCTCCTTAACCAGTTCCCGCAAGCGAGCCCGGACCTGTTCGCGTCTTTTCCGGAGAATGATCTCTCCCGCTTCGGGGGAAACAAACATGCCCAGACCCCTTTTTTTGTATAGAATTTTTTCATCAGCCAGTATATTTAAGCCCTTTGCCGCCGTGGCGGGATTGATGTTGAACATTTCAGCCAGTTGGTACTGGGAGTAAATTTTTTCGCCTGCAGTGATATTTCCAGACAGGATTTCCGTCTCCAGCCATTCAGAAAGCTGGAGGTAGATGGGTTTCATTTCACTGCCTGAAAAAATCATTATACTATCGCCCGTCTTTTCTACTATAGTGCATTAGTCCTGTAATGTAGTATATTACAGATCTCGATTTTGGTCAAGAGTTTTTTTAAAAAAAGTAAAAATAACCGGTTTATGTTCTCCGGCAGGGTCACTTTTTATTTGTCATTTCGCGGAAGTTTGAGGATGACCAGGCGCTGCTGCCGCCCAAAGGCGATGGCTTCTTCCTTGGTCGCCACCGCCAGGTCGATGTCGTTGGGGCCGATGGCGCCGCCGCGGTCATTGACCCTGCGCCAGCCAAGGCCTTCCACGTAGATCTCGGTACCCAGGGGTATGTTGGGCCCGGCGGCGGCGGTCTTTCCCGGCACTACTTTTTCGCCGCTGTAGGTTATCGAGGGATCGCCTGAAAAATCGTGGCCGCCGATGGCGCCGGCGCTTAAGGGAGCATACATGGTGATGTTCATCAACTGCACTTGATACTGCTCCGAATCGCGCGCCATTTTTCGCGCATCGAGAGCCTCCTGTTTTGCCCGGAGCAGCTGCCCGGTGTAAAAAATATTCATCAAAGCAAAAAGGGCGGCAATGGTCATCATCAAGATAAGCTGCCGGCGCTCCATGATCTCCACACCCCTGTTCACGGAAGAGGATTAATGCTGTCCTTATTATCTGCAGCTTGGCGATGTTTAGACTGATAAAATGCGGCTTCCGGGCTGGAATGAGTTGTTTTGGGTTTTAAAAGATGGTTTGCGCAGGGGTTTAGCTTTCCGCGGCAGAGCGGCCCGGCGCTTCGACAAATTTTGCAACAGCCTCAAAGTATCGCTCCCGGCCGGTTAAAATGATATCGTTGTGCTCCGCCCCGGGGATGGGAAGAAGCCGCTTTGAAGCGCTTCCCAGGGAGCGGTAGAGATCTTCAGCCTGGCTGTAGGGGACCAGGCTGTCTGCTTCACCGTGAATGATCAAAACAGGGGTGTTAATCCGGGCTGCCATCTGCCTGGCCTCCCTTTCAATCCCGGCCAGATCGAGGCCCGCAGCGGGAAGGCCCAGGTGCCTGATTAACCCTGTTATACTGATAAAGCCGCTTTCAATGATCAACCCGGGGATCGCTCCGGCGCAGCGCGCGGCCAGTTCCAGGGCGGAGATGCTCCCGAGGGAACGCCCCATGACAAAGAGTTTCTCCTGCCAGTTCCGTTCTGCCAGTCTTTGTCTTATCGCTTCATAAACAATCGGGGCATCCTTAACCATGTCCGCAAAAGCAGGCTTGCCGCCGCTTTTCCCATATCCCCGGTAATCGGCAACGGCCAGGTTGATTCTCATCCGGTGGTAAAATGGAGCGATCTGGTCATAGTCGGCGGCTATTTCGCCGTTTCCATGAAAGAGCAGGATCCAGGGACGGCCTTCCTCGCTATCGTATAGCCGGCAGCCGACGGCAATGTCTTTATCCACGGGAACCAGAAGATCTTCCGCCCCGGGAGGGGCCGGCCGGTCCCATTTGCGGGGATAAAAAAGAAAGCGCAGCAACAGGGGATGCCGGTCAATTTCCTGGTATATGCTCCCGGGTTCCATA
>JAKPEE010000108.1 GCA_029552125.1 Bacillota bacterium
AGCTGTATAATCTTATCTGACATGGTACGTAACCTCCTTTGGTTGGTATTTTGTGTGCTAACTTAATTCTACCAAACGGTTACGTCCATGTCATTTTTATTGGACTTCTATGAATTTGCGAAAAATATTATACTTTATCTAATTTTAGTTGACACTGGTACTGTAAATTAAATATATACGGCGACAACATACCCGGTAACAACCGCTAATGTGCCGTAGCCAATCCCGATCAACTCCCTCTGCGACCTGTAAACCAGCCCAAGTGCTGCAGTCATCAAAATGACGAAAACTGCTGATAGTAGGTTGAGTTTGAGAAACAGTAAAATGGCGGCTGGAAGATAAAAAGGTCTGCCCAAAATGTAATGAACGTTTTTTATTAAATTATTGATCTAAAACGCTGGCCGCTGTCATATCAAGAGGCCCTAAACGAACCGCGCTAAAGGTGGTCCTGTCGCCGGGCGCGTAGTGCTTATCGCCAGAAATAGTGAGTCGACGAAAGACGCCCCCATCCCGTTTTCACTGCCAGCCAGTCAGTTGAATTTGTTAAAAAACCTCCGCACCCACAATTAGCGCTTGAAGACAAATATGGCGTCACCGCGGAGGCGGTGGAGAGCGCCGGTCTGTCCGAACGGGAGGCGCCTGGCTCAATAAACAAAGGCTCGTTTTTTCTTTCATATTTGAAAATGTGCCAGCTGCCCGGCCAGACCGAGGGTAGGGAAAGCGGTGCTGCCAGCAGGGCCACAGAAGCCAGGCTATGGCTGATGATGCTAAGGGAGGCGGTCACACCATGTCCCGGGTTTACTCCGGCAGTGAACTGCCGCGCCCTTTGGCCCCATCAACTAGAGCCAGCAAAGCCAGATTGTCTAGATTATTGCTATTAAAAACGATGCCTCCTGCCAGGTCGGGCGCGTTAATGAGAACCAAACGGATGCTGATGGCCAGCTCCGGTAGAGATAAGCCAGGGGAAGCGCTAGCGCCCCGGCCCAGGCAATCCAGAACCTAGTAAGATCCGCAATAAGTGAAGCACTTTTTCGCCAGCCTGTTTCCAACCCATACAACAACTGCGGTGCTTAGAAAAAACTGAACCCAAGGTGACCATATTGTAACTCCAGGATTTGAACATGATCTCTGCTATTACCGCAGGGGTTGATGGCGGAACAAATACCCATGGGGATTATCTAAACCGATAAAATCGGGTTCCTAAAAAAATTATGTTCTTTCTGAAGCTTTTTTATTCTAAAGAAAGCCTGAGCCAGGATGTTTAGAGCTTTTATTCTCTATTTCTAGGGGTTTTCCTGCCAATCGAAATTAAAATATATATAAAAATGGCCGGATACGGTTACTGTGGTTATAAAACCGGCACCTAGGTAACATAATATAGCTAGAGTAAAAACAACCAGGGAGAGCCTACCGTGACATATCTAAGATTTTTCCTGATACTGTTAATCGCCTTACTTTTGAGTATTTCGGGAAGTTTTGGCTACTTATTATACACCATCGCTGAAATGGATGCTCTGCCCGAGCCGCAGTACGCCCTGACAACCCGGGTCTATGATCTTAATGACAATTTGATAACCATGCTTTATGTGGAAAACCGGACGGAAGTGCCTTTGTGCGATATTTCAGAATATGTTATTATGGCCACCATTGCTGCTGAAGACCGGCATTTCTTTCAGCATCACGGCTTTGATTTATCCGGAATGGGGCGGGCCTTAATCAGCAATTTAAAAAACAGGCAGACCACGCAAGGCGGGAGCACCATCACACAGCAACTGGCCAAAAATTTGTTTTTATCTCATGAAAGAACGATAGAACGTAAAGTTAAAGAAGCAATCTATACTTTGCACCTGGAACGAAACTATTCCAAAGAAGAAATTTTGGAGAAATATCTCAACACCATTTATTATGGCCATGCTGCCTATGGAATTGAGTCGGCCGCGCAAACTTATTTTGGTAAGAGTGCTAAATCCCTCACTCTGGCCGAAGCAGCGCTTTTAGCCGGTATACCCCGGGGCCCACAGTACTATTCTCCTTTCATTGATGAAGCCGCAGCCTTGCAAAGACAGAGAACCGTGCTTAGCATGATGCAAACTGCAGGCTTTATCAGTAAGGCCGAAAAGGATGCGGCGCAGGAGGAAGAGCTGCATTTCAGGCAACCTACAGATGAAGAAAAATACTCATATTTTCTGGATTATATCATTAATGAAGAGCTGGCCGATTACTTTAATCACGACTACACGGCCATTTATCGCGGCGGCCTGGAAATCTACACTACCCTTGATCCCCGGCTGCAAGAGCTGGCCCAGGCCACCGTAGCGGCCATTCCCCAGCTACGCACGGACCAGGAGGGGAAACGGCAGCCCCAGGGGGCCCTGGTGGCCCTTGATCCTGAAACAGGCTATATCAAAGCACTGGTCGGAGGGCGCGAGTACAATGAAACTAAACTGAACCGGGCCTTATCGCTGCGCTCCCCCGGCTCGTCGTTTAAACCCTTTCTCTATGCCGCCGCCCTGGAAAGCGGTCTTACGGTGGCCCATACATTTTCCTGCGAACCCATATCGCTATTTGAACCCGGACTTGATCAGCCTTATGAACCGACAGACTTTGGCGGCGCTTTCCACTACCGCAACCTGACCATACGCGAAGCGATGGTCGAATCATGCAACATAACCGCCATAAAGACCCATCTGGAAATAGGCCGGGAGAAAGCGGCGGAAATGGCTGCGCGCCTCGGTATAAAAAGTACCATGAAACCCCACTTTTCTCTACCATTGGGTACGGTGGAAGTTACGCTGCTGGAGCTTACCACAGCCTTCGCTCCTTTTGCCAACGGGGGCTACAGGGTGGAACCGCTATTTATTAGAAAAGTAGTGGATGCCCGGGGGAATACTATTTTAGAAAATAAAGTGCAAAGGGAAAAAGTTATCGATGAAACAATAGCTTTCTTGATTACAGATATGCTCAAAGGGGTTCTGCAAGAAGGGGGCACAGCCAGCCAGGCTGCCGCCATTTTAACCCGGCCCGCAGCAGGCAAATCAGGAACTTCTCAAAATAGTAAAAATGCTCATATGATCGGCTATACGCCAGAACTGGTGGCCGGCTTCTATATCGGAGATGATTATGAAACCCCTCTGGGAACCACCGGCGGCCGGCTGGCGGCTCCCCTCTGGGCTGAATTTATGGAGCAAGCACACCAGGGGCGGGAACCACGCGATTTTCCGGTCCCGGAAGGTATTGTTCGCGTACCCATCTGCCCGGAATCTGGCCTGCTTCACGGTCCCTGGTGCGGCGAACCAGAACTAGAAGAGTATTTTATTGCGGGTACGGAACCCGAGTTGTGCACGGGGGAAGCCTGCTCTGGAAAGCCAACCCTATGGTGGCCATGGCTTCCCTGGCAAGAGCTGCTGCCCTAATAGCAAACAAACGGATTGGAACGGGCTTCATCGCCGATGGTGGAGGCAGGACCATGTCCCGGATAAACAACAGTATCCGGCGGCAGCACCAGCAACCGCTTCTTGATACTTTGTATTATTTCGTGAAATGATCCCCCAGCCAGATCCGTTCGCCCGATAGAACCGGCGAACAAGGTATCGCCGGAAAATACTGCTCCAGGCATATAGAGACTTACCCCGCCCGGGGTATGCCCGGGCGTTTCTATAACCTGTAATGACAGGCGGCCAAAATTTATCCGGTCCCCTTCTTTTATGAACCGGTCAGGCTGCGGTTGCTTGCCCACAACCAGGCCGAGGCCGAAGCCCGGGTTTTGATATATTTCCAGGTCCCTGCGATGCAATAAAACTGGCGCACCTAAAGCCTCTTTTAAACGCGAATTTGCGCCGATATGATCAACATGGCCATGCGTATTAATGATGAACTTAATTTTTATGCCTGCTTCCTTAATTTCTTTAATAATTCGTTTGCCTTCGGCACCGGGATCAATGACCACTCCTTCTTTGGTTTGCGAGCAGCCGACCAGATAGCAGTTTGTGCCAAACATGCTTACAACCAGGGTTTTTAAAAACATTTTCTACGCTCCCCCTAAGAATTTACCGAAAATTAAGATCTATCCGGCCATAACAGGGCCGTCTCAATGGCCGGCAAAACATGAGTCAGGTCAGTCATTCTAGCAGCAATAGCCCGGCGGAGATGATGATCCCCCACCAGAAGGGCGGGGACAGGATTTATAGTATGCTCCCTATGGCCTAAATCTTCCAGGTTGCCATGATCACTGGTTACAATAAGCAAAGTCTCTGCCGGATTTAGTCTTTCCGCCACAGAACCAATAAAACAATCCAGTGTTTTTACCACCCGGCGCGCTTCTTCATGATCGGTGCTGTGTCCAACCAGATCGCTTAAAAAATATTCAAACAGGGTAAAATCATAGTTTTGGCTTAATTCAACCAGCCTGCGTCCGGCTTCCGCGGGGGTAACCGGCTCCACCCCTTTTTCCAGCTCTCGCAGCAGGCTATGATCGATATCCATATAAATGGCCTGGCCCTGGCGCAAATGATCCAGCGAGCGGAAGGTCAGGCCCCCATAATAAGTTACCAGAGTAGTGCAGGAGTAGCAGCAACCGGGCAATCCTTGCTGCAAAAGCTGAAAAAAAGGAGGCCGGTAAGCGTTGGCAAAGGTGCAGCGGTAATTTTTTAGAGCAAGTTGTTTAAATATTCCTTTTTCTTCCAACAAGCGGCGCAGCTTTTCGTTGGGGTAGCCGTTTAGATGGGAGCCAAGGTACCGGGGCGCATTTACGCCGGAAAATAGTGAAGCCTGTCCGGTGGCACTTTGCGGCAAGCCTTTTATGCCCATTACTGCATCCAGGCCGATGAGGGAAGCTCTTGCACCGTGAAAACCGGCCGCATTAAAGCATAACGGCCTGCCTTCCAGCAATGCTTTGAGATGAGGCGTTTCAGTAAAAACAAAAGGGTTGTCCGCCACAGGAGCCCCCAGGCCGACCCCGTCTAGAAAAATCATTAAAGACCTCATTTTACCCCCGTGATTGGGTTACTGCATTTCACCTAAAATGATGCTGAAGCGCTGTTCTGCATCATCACGCTTAACCGTTACTTCTATCTCCTCTCCCGGATAGTAATCCAGCAAGGCATCAAAAAGTTGAGCCAGGTATCGAATCTGCTTGGTGTCAACTGAGATTATGACATCGCCGGCCTGGAGACCGCTTCTGGCAGCGGGGCTGCCAGCGATTACTTCGCGGATATGGACCCCCTGATCGGCGGTGTCGCCGGTAACCTGAGACAAGTCTTCAACCATAACACCCAGCTGGGGGCGCTTTACTCTGCCATAGCGGCGCAAATCTTCCATAACCCGCTTCACCGTTCTGCTAGGAATGGCCAGGCCAATTCCTTCCACCCCCAGCCTTGACACTTTGGCCGAGTTGATCCCAATTACTTCCCCGCTCAGGTTGACCAGGGGGCCGCCGCTGTTACCGGGGTTTATGACTGCATCGGTCTGAAGAAAAGTATAGGCATACTGGCTGTCAGGAATGCGAACCTGGCGATCCACGGCACTAATGATGCCTGCGGTGACAGTCTGCTGAAAGTAGCCCAGCGGGTTGCCGACAGCCAGCACAGTTTCTCCGACCTGCAATGTTGTCGAGTCGCCCAGGGGAACAAAGGGCAAATTTGTACGTTCGATCTTTAACAGAGCCAGATCGGTTAGAACGTCTTCTCCGACCAGTTCCGCGACCACTGTGCCGTTTTCCGGCAGTACCACCCTGATTTCAGCAGCCCCGTCAATGACATGCTGGTTGGTAATGATGTAACCGTCGGCGCTGACAATAACCCCGGATCCCGAACCTGCTTCAACCAGGGCTCTTTGCCCAAAGCTGGAAACATAGACATAGTTGTTAACGCCGACCACTGCCGGCATAATCCGGTTAACCACTTCCACGGCAGGCAGATCATCGCGGTGTTGGGACGGCGCTTCACTCCGGGGGCTGTCATCAGCACCAGGGGGCGCTGTAAGATCCGGGATGATATAAAAGTTAAACAGGGCGTAAACCAGTAACGCCCCGCTTAGTACACCCAATAGGCCCATGGCTAAATAGCCTAAAAACGATCCACCCCGGCGCGGTTTGCTATAATAACCGTCTCCATAATCCATATGTGGAATTGCCTCCTCAAACATGAATTAAGATTGAGATGAACCTAGATCGCTTCCTCCTAGCAGATGGCAGCGGTCATTAAACAACTCCAGGCGGAAACGGCCCGGCGAAGCTTTGTGGCTGATTATAGACAGCGATGCCGGTGCCGGCGCAAAGGGCCAGTGCTGCCAGGCTTTTAAGCCCAGTGCAGCCGCCAGTAAGGCATTAATAAAGCGGGCATGACTGACTACTGCCACCCGATCATAGCCGGAATAGCCCTCTAAAGTCCTCTTCAAAAAAAGTCTCGCCCTGGCCAGAAGCTTTCTTTCGCTTTCACCACCCCATTGCCCCGCCCGGATCCTGAATCGGCCGGAGGCGGGTACAGGGCGGCAGTAAGATTTTAGTTCTGCCACAGTCAAACCTTCGGCCACGCCCCAGGAACATTCGCGCAGCAAAGGAGTTATGATAGGCTTCAACCCGGTTGCGGCGGCAATATACTGCGCTGTTTCCCAGGCTCGCTGTAAATCACTGCTGAACAAAAGCTCCAGCCCGGCGCTGCTGACCCTGCGGGCTAAAAGCTTTGCTTCGCGGCGGCCCGCTTCAGAAAGCGGATAGTCAAGCTGCCCCTGGAAGCGCCCTTCAACGTTGGCCTCGGTTGAGCCGTGTCGCAACAACCAGATGTCCATATTAAAGCGGCTTTCGCACCATTATTCCACCGCGGCTCCGGACCCGCTTAATCGAAGCCCCGAGCCCGCGCAGCTTTTCTTCAAATTGTTCATACCCTCGATCAATATGTTCGGCTTCGCTTAAAACAGTTTCGCCCCGTGCCATTAGGCCGGCCACCACAAGGGCTGCACCTGCCCTCAGGTCTGTGGCCGCGACCGGAGCCGCCGACAGGGGTTGACCGCCTTCCACCACGGCGGTGCGCCCTTCCACCTTTATCTGGGCTCCCATTCTTTTTAGCTCATCCACGTGGCGAAAGCGTCCGTCAAATACATTTTCAGTAATAATGCTGGTTCCCTCAGCTGCTGTTAATAAAGCCATAGACAAAGGCTGCAGGTCCGTGGGAAAACCGGGATAAGGAAATGTTTTTATATCCGAAGGAAGCAAGTGATCCGTTCTTTTTACCCAAATTCGCTCCGGTTCAACATCAACAGTTACCCCCATCTCCCTGAGCTTGGCGGTTACCGCTTCCAGGTGTTTGGGAATTACATCTTCAACGACAATTTCCCCGCCTGTGGCTGCGGCAGCCATCATATAGGTTCCCGCTTCGATGCGATCGGGAATAACCATATGTTCGGCACTGCCGAACTGGCTAACCCCGTCAATACGGATCACATCAGTGCCAGCCCCCTTGATTGAAGCCCCCATGGCATTGAGAAAATTGGCCACATCAACAATTTCGGGCTCCTTGGCCGCATTTTCTAGAACAGTCCTACCTTCCGCCGCAGCCGCCGCCAGCATTAAATTGATGGTCGCCCCTACACTAACTACATCCAGGTAAATATGTGCGCCCCGCATTTTGGCCACCGCCAGTTTGATTAGCCCATGCTCAATCTCGATATCCACGCCAAGAGCGGCAAAACCTTTCAGATGCTGATCAATGGGCCGGGGGCCCAGATCACAGCCTCCCGGGATGGGCACTTCAGCCCGGCCGAAACGGGCCAAAAGGCTGCCCATTAAGTAGTAGGAAGCCCGCATTTTTTTTACCAGTTCATAGGGGGGAGAATATCCCCGCAGGCGGGACGGATTAAGCTCCACGGCATTTCTACCTCGCCGGCGAATGGCTACACCCAAATTTTCCAAAATAGCAATCAACGTGCGCACATCATTAATATCCGGCAAATTGCTTAGACTAATTTTTCCCGTGGACATCAACGCGGCTGGCAAAATAGCCACTGCAGCGTTCTTGGCCCCGCTAATGCGGACCTTTCCATGTAATTTATTGCCTCCACCGATTACTATTGTGTCCATCTTTCTCTCCTAACAGTAGACCGAATTTATAAATCAGCCTCCAGGTTTCCAGTAAAAGCATTGATATAATAGACGCTGTAATCCTCCATCAAAATACGCCATACGGGAGGTACTTCCCACATTTCGGCATTATATTCCCGGCTAAAGTAGCCTAAATCGACCTTGGTAATAGTACGGGGCAACAAGCCCGGCCCCAGTTCATCTACAAGTTTTATTAAGGCATCGGTCGCCGGTATCACCTCCATTTCTCCCTCACGGGGTTGCTCCAGCGGATCCAACCAATAGATTTCAAGGGCTGTAATATAATCCTCTTCCAAAAAGACTTTAGTATAACAGGCAAAGAGGGGCATCCCCCCGATATCTCGATAAAAATGTAAGATCAACCGGTGATCGTTAGTCCTTACCTTTTCAATATAATCAAAACGAAGCTGCTCCGGCAAGAAAAAATTTTCCTTTAACTGTTGCTGAACCAGCCGGGACAGTTCCCGCTCCTCCAGTGTATGGCTCTGTTCGACTACAAACAGGCCGGGTTGAAACTCCACTTGTATCTGTCCACCTGGGTGGACGGTCATCACCCGGTCTGGATCACGGTAAACTGTCAGCCCATTTTCACTTGTGCTCGACGTTGCCTGGTTAAATAAGTCTCTTATTCCTTCCGGTCCCTGTTGAGCCGGCGTTACCGTTAGAAAGGTACTTTTCTGGACATAACGCCCAATGTCTGCATCTAAATTATAATTATTCGCTGCCAGGTAGGCCAACGCCTGCTGCAGCTCGGCGGCAGTAACAACAGTTTTTGTCAGCTGCCCCAGATAAGGCCAGTAAAGATGATATCCCAGAAATAAATTCAGGCCCAGAAAGGCAATAATAAGAATAGTTTTGGCTTTTCCCAGGTTCATGGAGACACTCCTTTCGGGCTTTCAACGCCGCTGGCATCAATCTCCAGATTTAACCCATTGATGCGGATTAACCATACCGGGAGGGCGCGTAACGTTTCCTGCTTAAGGGCATACCCCAGCATCATTTCTTCCAAAATTAGGGGTTGAGTTGTCTCCCTGTAATCAGTGTTTTCTTCCCTCAATAAATCCAGCGCTGCAAGAAGAGCTTCAAGATATCCTGGGACGGCATAAGTATTACCCGTACTATAAGCCACCTCGTAAAGGCGGCGCTGATATTCGACCATACCGCTATCGTTAAAAGTCATTTTAATTACTATATCGCCCATAATCGGTTTTCCCTGGTAGTAACTTTGCCAGCAGGCCAGATAATGTTCAGAAAGCTGGCCTGTTTTTCTCTGCAGGAGAAGGCTTTCCAGCCGCAAGTGTTCCGCCCATCCCCCATAGTAGCCCAACAGGCGGGAGGCTGAATTTAGCGCAGCAAGATAAGTGTAAGTTGCCGGGGACTGCTCCAGCTGCGGGTGCGAATAAGTAAGGCCCGAACCTAAACGGAGGCCTTTTTCTCCGTCAGTATAAATCAGGGAGCCATCCCGTTCAGTGACAACCCTTACCAGACTGCGATCGACAAAGAATGTTCTTACCAGAAGCTCCCGGTCCAGCTCTTCTTCTTTAAATACCAGCTCTTCCAGGTGAACCGGTCTGTCCGGCACATAAATTGGTGCGGCAACCTCTATATTTAGGCCCAGGGCCGCGCTTAGCTCTTCTGAATTTAACTCCCGCTGAGGGATTGCTTCGCTCAAATCCAGGGATTCTAGCGTTTTCTGTATCTGCAGGGCTTCAATATCGGAGATAGGTCCTTCAAAAGTTTCTCCTGCCGTGGTGTTGAACTTTAACCGCCAATGCTCGCCATTGGTGATCAGCATAACTTCTTTAAGTTCCCGCTGGACATCATTTTTTAACCAGACACTACCCTGCCCCGAAGGCAGGGGCGGTTGAAATGACAGTGCTAAAACAGGGGGATCTGTAAAAGGGGCATCCTCCATCCGGCTGAGTTCGGGTGCTGGAATTCTCTGCAATAAACCTGAAACCGCGTTCCAGAGAGTTGTGAAAGCCTTTTGGCCATATCTGAATTGATAAAAGGTGCCTCCCCAAAGAAGGACTACCCGGCACGGCGTAACAATTCCGGTGAGAGACCGAGCTTCTTCAAAATAGTTCGGTTCGTAAGAATCCTCGGTAAGCACTTCTAAAGGTTTTTGAACAAACCAGAGCTGATAGGTTAAAAACAGGCTCAGCAAAACCAGAGAAGCCAGTAAGATACTTTTTGCACGCTCACTCAACAGGGCGGCCTCCTTTTCGCGGCCTCCCAGGCAGGGTGAACCAGACAGAGGTTCCTACCCCGGGGCTGCTTTCAATCCAGATTCTGCCTCCATGGGCCTCTACGACTTTACGCGCTATTGGCAAGCCCAGCCCTGTACCACCATAATCCCGGCTACGCGTTTTTTCCACGCGGTAAAAACGCTCAAAAATCCGCGGCAAATCTTCCGGAGGAATGCCCACCCCTGTATCGGCAATTAATATTTTAACCATCTCTCCTTCAGCTTCGGCGCTGATTTTAATCTCTCCGGAGGGTGGTGTATAGCGAATGGCATTATTAAGAATATTGGAAAAGACCTGGGTCACTTTGCCCCGATCCACATAAAGCGGCATCAACCCGGAGGGCACCGCCATTTTAATTTCAGGCAGTTCAATATCCGCTTTCTGGCGGCACTGCTCCACCACCTCTTGCACCAGTTCGCCCAGTTCTACTTCTGTTTTATGCCATTCCACCTGACTGTAGTCCAGTTGGGAAAGAGATAGCAAATCTTTCACCAGGTTGACCATGCGTTCCGTCTCTTTCTCCACAACCTTTAAAAATTTTTCTCTTACCGCCGGCTCTTCAACCGCTCCATCCAGTAAAGTTTCTACATAACTCTTTACCGTTGTCAGAGGAGTGCGCAGTTCATGCGATACATCGGCCACAAATTCCTGCTGCCGCTTCGCCAGCTCCCGCTCCCCGGTGACATCATGCATTACCAGCAGGGTTCCGTTCATGCGGCCTTTTTCTTCTTTAAACGGGGCCAGTTTAAGCTGCAATACACAGGGAGGATCATCTCTCGAAATTTCTGCAGTATACGGCTTGCCCTGCCGGACAAAGCGCCGCACCTCTTCAATGCCAAGTAATTTTTTAAGCAGAGTAAAACCTGAATCGCCAACCGAAAGCTTGTTCAACTGTAAAGTCCCCAGCAGTTCCCGGGCGGCAGGGTTGATCTGAATCAGGCGCCCCCTGCCGTCTAAAGCGATTACTCCGTCACTCATATTGTTAATAATCGCTTCCACCTTGCTTTTTTCAGAAGATATCTCTTTAATATTGTGGCTAAGGCGTTCGGCCAGATAGTTAAAGGTTTCACCGAGCTGGCCTATTTCATCAGAGGCCTCGACTTTAATCTTCCGCGAAAAATCACCGCGGGCCATCAGGCTGGCCTGGTGCGTCACCTCTTGCACGGGCGCGGTAATGGTTCTGGTAAGGACAATTCCCAAAAAGACACTGATGGCCAGAGCAACAACTGCCCCTGTAAGAAGGATTAATTTAACCTGCTTTAAGGTTTCATCCACATTTTTCAAAGATCCGCTCAAGTAAATGATTCCATAGGTGGTGTTACCGTCAATGATGGGGAAAGCCAGGTAATAGCGCCGTTCTCTGCTACCCTGATCCAGCCGGATGGTGTCGCTGGGCTGCCCGGCCAGCGCCCTGGTTATCTCGTCCCGTATAAGCCGTTTCCCAAGTAAGGACTGGGATCCGGAAGTGCCCACCACCAGCGCCTGGCGGTCCAGAACCACTACTTCCTCGCTAACTTCGCCAAATTCCCGAACCAGGTGGGCAATATCCTCCGCGGAACCGCTGCCTTCGGCAAAACGGGGGGTTAAAAAAGTAGAAAATAGCCGGGCCTGAACTTCCAGGCCAGCCTTGTAATTATGAAGATAATATTGCTCCAGGGACTGAACCAGGTAAACACTGATCAACTGTAAAGAAAATAATATCAGCAGGGAATAAACCAGCACAATTTTCCACTGGAGGCTTTTAAACAGGCTCCCGCTTAAAAAAATAGCCGACACCTCTTTTAGTATGAATGAACTCCGGATGAGCAGGTTCGCGTTCAAGTTTTTCCCGTAGCCGTCTTACAGTAACATCCACCGTCCGTTCATCTCCGATGTAGTCATAACCCCAGACATGATTGAGCAGTTGCTGCCTTGTAAAAATATGTCCCGGACGCCGCATCATATAAACCAGGAGGGTAAACTCGCGGTAAGTCAAATCAACCTCATTTCCCCGGTTGAATACTTTCATCTCATCCAGATCCACCAACAGGCCGCCGTGACTTAGCGTTTTCTTCTCCCCTGGCTTAGCCTGATCCGTATTCTGCCTGGCTCTCCGTAAAATAGCCTTCACCCGGGCCGATACTTCACGGGCGCTAAATGGCTTGGTTACATAATCATCAGCGCCCAATTCGAGCCCCAGCACCTTGTCCAGCTCTGTTTCTCTAGCCGTAAGCATAATAATCGGTACTTCTCGCTGGCTCCGAATCTCCCTGCAGACGGTATAGCCGTCTTTTTTGGGCAACATGATATCCAGAATGATTAGATCAGGCTCATCAGACTGAACTCTGCGCAGGGCTTCTTCGCCATCAAAGGCAAGAATAACCTGGTGGCCTTCTTTCTCCAGGTTATATTTTAAGATTTCAGCTATGGGACGTTCATCATCCACAACTAGAATTTTGGACATACCGCGATCCACCTTTTTGAAACCTGGGCCTCCATGAATCAAATTCGCTTTTTATAAGAAAATTCCCTGCCCAATAGGGCAGCCTTTAAATAACAGTAAAACCGGACCGGAACCAATCCTGCCTTGAGAAACCGCTTTTTGAGCATGCCAGCTCCAAAGGGCTCCCGGCGCCAGTCAAAATCTACATCAGGCTTTTAAAGAAAGAGACCGTTCTACAGGTTAGAACAGTCTCCTTCTTTGATGTTAGTTTGGAGTTGCCTGGAATCTTGCGGCTATCCCCGGATTGCAGACAGTGTTCGCTCAAAGGGCACATAACGGTTTAGAGGGGCTTTTACCCCTAAACCAGCTTAATTTTTGCTAAAAAAACTCAGAGGGTCTACCGGTTGGTGCTGGGTCCAGTAGTTCCACACACCTGTACCGTCATTTACTCTAACCTCAAAATGCAAGTGAATTCCATCCATACCCTTTGTTCTTCCGGTATTGCCCATGAGGGCGATGGCTTGGCCACGGCTCACCGTATCACCTTTTGAGACAAAATGGGTCTGATTGTGCATATAAACAGTAAAATAGCGCCCATGGAATATAACTATGTAATTCCCCATAGGGTACTGTGAGCCTGTATGCACGACAACACCGCTGTCCGCGGCCAGAATACAGGTGTTAAAACGGTTGGCATGGCTGGAATAGGAGATGTCGATGCCGGAATGGCTCCATCCCCGGAACCCCTGGGTCAAACGCCCGCCTCCCTCCACAGGCCATGTAAACTGCCCCGTCCCCATGGCCGGAGTTGCCGCAGTCCCTTTTTCCACCACCTGGGCGACAGGCGCTTCAATGATGGTTTCGCCTATTTTTTCCCGGTTTACTTCAACCCCGTTTTCCCGCTTAACATGGTATACTACTTCCTTCGAACCCTCCTTGCCAGGTCTAACCACCCGGCTCTGCACTACCCAGAGGCTGTCAGTATATGTATATTCAGTCTCAAAGGGAATTTTTTCGATAACGGTTACTTCTTCAACGCTAATCACATGAATGTCAGGTAAGCGCCTGGCGCTCTCCAAGGCGCTGTCGTCAACGCTTTCCACGGCGGTGTTTCTAGAAAGGAACTCCCGCCCGGCAGGTTCAGTACCCGCCAGTAACAGTTCGGCAACCTCTTCCGGGCAGTAGACCTCTTCCGGTGAAACGCAGCAGGGTTCCCCTTTTATCTCTTCAACTACAGTGGTTTCCAATAACACAACATTTTCCGCTTCCCTGGCGTAAGCGTCACATAGTAGCTCAATGACCGTATCCACATCATTTTCAGAAGCCACCGGCAGCACTGGCACCTCTTCTACTACAACCAGTACCGCATCGGTTACTAAAGTAATCTGCTGGCGTAAAGCTTCTTTAACAGCACCGGCATCAGCTTCGCGGCCGGGACGGTATGCCCATTGCAGAGATATTTTTTCCCAGGGCTCAACAGCCATTCCGTATAGGTCGCTGCATTGCCCCATTAAATTTTCAATAAAAGCTTCAATTTCAACAGCATCACGCACATAACCGATTTCCCGGCCATCCAAAAATACCACATAGAAGTGGCTGTATAGATAATTGTGTAAGCCAAGGCCCCCGCCGAGAAGCAAAGAGGTAAGAGCCAGATACAGGGACCAGTGAAGCGATTTACCCTTTAACCATAACTGCAATTTGCGAAGCTCGCTGTAACGATAAGAGCGCTTAAGGCGCAACATTATAGACTGGCGCCGTAATTGCAGCCATTGTTTCCAGGCCTTCATCAAAACCCCCCTTTCAGGCAGCCCGGTCTTGCCTCAAAGTTTTTGCTGTTAAGGTTTTTAAACATTCCTTAACAAAAATTTAAAGCGGTTTAAGATTATTCTCTATGCTTAAAAAAAATCCTGCAAATTCAGGAAAAACTTTTTACCCCCGGGTAAAAGTGCCAGGAGCGCGTTGCCATGCCATTTGCAGGATTTTATGGATATACTATACATATTTTATAAATTTTATACCTTACTAGTTCCGTGCCAACCTCCTGAAGATTTCTCTGGCTGCAATAAGCCCGGAGGCGGAAGCCTGGATCAGTCCTCTTGTTACCCCTGCACCATCCCCTACAGCAAATAGGTTGCCGATTGAAGTCTCCAGATTTCGGCTCAGTTGCAACCGGTAAGAGTAAAATTTTACTTCTACTCCGTATAGCAAAGTATGCCGTGAGTTTACCCCTGGAGCCATACGATCCAGCGCCTCCAGCATTTCAATGATGGCCAGCAGATGGCGGTATGGCAAAACCAAGCTTAAATCGCCCGGAGTGGCTTCCTTTAAAGTTGGCTGAACCAGCCCCCGCCTGATCCGCTCCGCAGTAGAGCGGCGCCCCATCAGCAAATCGCCCAAGCGCTGGATTATAACCCCGTCGCCCAGCATATTGGCCAGGCTGGCTATATATTTGCCGTAGCGAATAGGCTCGTTGAAAGGCTCGGTAAAGGTTTTGCTTACCAGAAGAGCAAAATTGGTGTTCTCCGTGCGGGTCTCGGCATAGCTGTGCCCGTTTACCGTAACCAGGCCGTCATTATTTTCCGTCACTACAACGCCATAAGGGTTCATACAAAAAGTGCGAACGCGGTCATCAAAAGAGCGGGAAAAATAGATTAGCTTGGATTCGTAAATCTGGCTGGTCAAATGTTCCATCAAAACTGCCGGCACTTCCACCCGGACGCCGATATCTACAGCGTTATTGACTCCGCCCAGGCCCAGACGAACCGATTCCTTGTGCATCCATTCGGCCCCGGCCCGTCCGGGGCCGCAGACAACGAAATCCGCATGGTTCAATTGTCCTGAATCCAGTTTAACCCCCTTTACTTTTGCCGCTGCGGTGACAATTTCTTCTACAGCGGTGCCGGTAAGAATATCTACCTTGCCGGAGAGAGAGCTGTGCATACTCTCCAGGACGTGATAGCAGTTTTCAGTGCCCAGATGCCTGATCCGGGCGGGAATCAAGCTTAAACCCGCGGAAGCTGCCTTACGCTGTAGTTTTTTAACTATCTCTTCATCTGTGCCGAAAAGTTCCGGTGTGGCGCCAAAAGAAAGGTAAGCTTCGTCAACTTCCTGGATTAAAGCCTGCAGGGATTGCCGCTCCAGATATTCATTAAGGACCCCACCGAATTCAGGAGTAAGGGTTAGCTTACCGTCACTAAAGGCGCCTGCGCCACCCCAACCGCAAGTTATAGCACAGGGGGAACAGCGTGCACAACGACCATAAGCACCCTGGGTGGCACATTTCCGCTTCTCCAGCGGTGCGCCCTTCTCCACCAGCAAAATGCTAATATTCCTGCAACGGCTAAGCTCCAGTGCGGCAAAGATGCCGGCCGGGCCGGCACCGATGATGATAACATCATATTTTTCCCTGACCATCACGAATTACCCCACTTCTGTTGTACTCTCCGTTGCAATGTTGGCGAACTTGTTTAATTTGTCCAGGAAATAAAGCTCTACAGTCCCTACCGGACCGTTCCGCTGTTTGGCCACAATAATTTCCGCCACATTCCCTTTTTCCGAATTCCGATTATAGTATGAGTCCCGGTAAATGAACATAACCACATCAGCATTAGCTTCTATGCCGCCCGATTCCATCAAGTCACTAAGGATGGGCCGGCGATCTGTCCTTCTCTCTACCGCCCGGCTAAGCTGGGACAAAGAAACTACAGGCACGCGCAGCTCTTTGGCCAGCCCTTTTAACGACCGGGAAATTTCCGAGAGCTCCTGTTGGCGGCTTTCTGCACGGCTAGGTCCGCGCATTAACTGCAGGTAGTCCACAAATATTATGTCAAGACCTTTTTCTGCCTTAAGGCGCCTGGCTTTAGCCCGTAGTTCCATGACAGAGAGTGAAGCGGTATCATCTATGTACAGAGGAGCTTCGCTTAACGGATCCATAGCCCGGATCAACTTCCGCCACTCATCCTGCGATAGAAATCCACGACGTAATTTCTGCGCATCGACGCCGCCCTCGGCACAAAGCATCCTCTGGGCCAGTTGCTCCTTGGACATCTCCATACTGAAAAAGGCAGCAGTTTTTTTCTCTCTCACGGCAATATGATGGGCCATATTTAAGGCCAGGGTAGTTTTACCCATACTAGGCCGGGCGGCGATAACGATCAGATCCGATTCCTGCAGACCTGAGCAGATGCGATCCAAATCGGTAAAACCGGTAGAAAGCCCGGTTACACCTTTCTTTTCGTCATACAACCGCTCGATACGGTCAAAGGCTTCCATAAGCGCCTCTTTCAAAGGCGTAAAACCAGGCTGTCTTCCCTGGCGGCCTATGTTAAAAATTTGTTGCTCCGCCTCATCTAAAAATTCTTCGACATTGGCGGGTGCTTCATAACAGCCGGCCACGATTTTAGTAGCGGTATCGATCAATGAGCGCAGTATTGATTTTTCTTTGACAATATTGGCATAATACTTGATATTGGCTGCGGTTGGCACCGCGTTGGCCAGGGTAACCAGATAGGACATGCCGCCCACATCTTCCAGGCTGCCAACTCTTTTCAATTCGTCAGCCAGGGTTACCAGGTCTACCGGTTCACCTTTTTCACTCAAACCGACAACAGCATCAAATATTTTTTGATGAGCTGTACGGTAAAAGTCACTACTTTGCAGCATTTCCACGGCCACAAAAATGGCTTCTTTGTCAATAATCATGGAGCCCAGAACAGATTGCTCCGCCTCCAGGGCCTGGGGGGGGACTCTCTCACCGGTTGCCAACACGAAGAGTCGCCTCCTTTTTAAACAAACCGTTAATAGCGTCACCGTGGAAAAAGTGCGGCAGCAGGTCATAAATGTTGCCGGCCGGCACAATTTTCATATCAGGGAAACGATGCTCAATATCATCCTTATTCTCTGAAGGAACCACTACCTTTTTAATTCCGGCCAGGCGGGCTCCATAAATTTTTTCAGTAAGGCCGCCCACCGGCTTTAACTGGCCGCGCAAGGAAAGCTCTCCTGTAATGGCGCAATCCTGGCGGACAGGGATTTCCCGGATGGCACTGAGAATAGCTAAGAATATGGCCGCACCTGCTGACGGACCGTCAATATTGCCGCCTCCAATCACATTTAAATGAAGATCATAGCCATGGAGATCCACTCCAGTTAACCAGCGTAAAACAGAAGCAGCAACAAATACGGAATCCCGGGCCATGGAGCCTGCTGTTTCATTAAAACGTATCGTTCCCTGGCCGTTGCCGTTACAGGGGAATGCGATCGCTTCTATTTCGATCACCGTTCCGGTGAATCCCTGAACACCCAGGGCCATCACCTTACCCGGCTCGGTTTTATTACCTATATTCGGCGGAGCCAGAGGAAAGAGTCGATTGCTTTGCAATACTTCTTGCATCAGTTTCGCCGAAATGCGTAAAGTAGCCTTGCTTTTACCTTTATTATGTTTTTCGAAAAGAGCTCTGCCGTACGCATCAACGAGCAGGTTGACCGCCTGCCGCCCTTCGTTAGTGTAGCGGCTAACCAACTGGGCTGCCGCAGGGTCGAGATCAATGTTTAATTTTTTCGCCGCGGCTGTGACAATTTTTTCAATTTCAGGCGGAGTCAAAGGTTCAAAGTAAACCGCGGAACAGCGGGAACGAAGCGCCGGTGAAATAGAATCCGGCGAGCGAGTGGTGGCGGCGATAAGGACAAAATCGGCCGGTGCCCCTTTTTCAAACAGCATTTTGATATATTTGGGCACCTGGGAATCCATGGCATCATAGTAAGCTGACTCAAAAGTTACTTTCTTATCTTCCAACACCTTTAGAAGTTTGCTTTGCAAGCTCAAGTCCATTTCGCCAATTTCATCAATAAAGAGTATCCCACCATGGGCTTCAGACACCAGACCCAGCTTCGGTTCTGGAACACCGCCTTCAATCAGGTCTCTCCTGGCCCCCTGGTAAATCGGGTCATGCACCGAGCCAATTAACGGATTGGCTATTTCCCGCGGGTCCCAGCGCAGGGTTGTACCGTCTACTTCCACAAAGGGGGCATCAGCGGCAAAAGGAGAATGTTTGATCTTTTTCACTTCTTTAAGCGCCAGGCGGGCTGCCGTAGTCTTGCCTACACCCGGCGGGCCGTATAAAATTACATGAGGTGGATGGGGAGAGGCCAGTTTAGAAATTAAAGCTTTTACCGCTTTTTCCTGCCCTATAATCTCTTCTAGCGAAGCAGGCCTGAGTAAATCCAGGGCAGAGCGGGACAGCTTTTGGGCGTACATAATCTCCATCTGGGCATACTTCTTTAACGTCTGCGGATTTTCTACCCCGCCTACTTCCTTAATGACCTGCCGTTTTATTTCCTGCATATACTCTTCGTGGCGCTCTTCAATTCTTGTCTTAATTTTATGTTCAATAGATTCTTCCAGTGAACGGCGCGCCAGTATTTCCGCCAGAGCATCCTCCAACTCTTCAATAACCCCGGGAATCTGTTGCTCTGAAGGGATCTCTTTGATCGTAGGGTTTTCACAAATCAAACGCTGTAAACCCAACAGTTGAAACTCTGGTTTGCGAGATCGGATTAACGACAGCGCTTCAAGTTTTCCGGCCTTAAGGACCATTTTTTCTGTGCCATAAATATCGTTAACCAGCTCAAGCAAAGCATTTAACTGCCGGCTATAATTTTTTTTCTGCTCCGGGGCCATGCAAATCCTCCTAACTATCCTGCTCCACATTAACAAAAATTACGGCTTTTATGCCCTGGCTCAATTTAATGGTGACCTGGTGCCGCCCGATATTTTTAATCGGCTCATCCAGCATAACCTTTTTTTTGTCTAGAGTATAGCCCTCTTTTTGTAACCTGGCGGCAATATCAGCCGCGGTAACTGAGCCAAACAGGCGCCCCCCCTCTCCGGCGGGCATTTTAAAGATGAACTCCTGTTGATCCAGTTGGGCGGCCCGGCTCCGGTTCTCCGCTTCCTGGCGCTGTAACTTTTTCTGCTCCTCCGCTGCGCGATGTTTAAGTTCTTTTATACGCTGAGGGGTTGCTTCCTCCGCCAGCCCCCTGGGTAAAAGCAAATTCCGGGCATAACCCTCCGCTACCTCCTTAATCTCTCCCTTTTTTCCCAGGTTTGGCAAATCCTGCATTAATATGACTTTCATTACAGAACACTCCTTCCGGGCAAGCTCATTGCCTATGCGGGTGCTGCACAATGGAAAGGTGCGTCCCAACCCGTGATTGCGGTTCGGATTACTTCGTGCCCGTCATCGCTCTCTCCTGCAAGTTATTGCAGCTAAAAAACGGTGCCGGGGGCAAAAGCCTCCAGCACCGTTATCATCAGTCTCGGTACTTCCTTTACTCAGAGGTAAAGGGAAGCAAAGCCATAATTCTGGCACGTTTAATGGCCCGGGTTAGCTGACGCTGGTGGTTGGCGCAGTTGCCTGATATCCTCCGGGGCAAAATTTTTGCCCTTTCGGTAATAAAGCGTTTCAGCTTTTCATATTGTTTATAATCTACGGTATCAATTTTTTCTACGCAGAATGAACACACCTTTTTTTTAGGCTTGCGACCTTTATCCCGTCTCAATGATCAACCCTCCTTCATCTTAAAAGGGAATATCATCTTCCTCAATCTGCATCTCTTCTCCTGGCACTTCTCCCTGGTATGCGCCCTGCTCATTGCCTTTGGTCCATTCCAGGAACCTGACCTGATCTGCCACCACCTCGGCAACCTTGCGCCGGTTCCCTTCGCTGTCGTCATAAGAACGAATCTGCAATCTGCCGGTAACCGCCACCAGGCGGCCTTTTTGCAGGTAATTGGAGCATGTTTCAGCCAGTTTTCTCCAGGTAACGACAGGAATAAAATCGGTTTCACGGGTTCCCTGCTGATTAGTAAAAGGACGATCTACTGCCAGAGTAAAGGTTGCCACCGGTACTCCATTTCCAGGTGTATAACGCAACTCAGGGTCGCGAGTCAAGCGACCGATTAAGACAATCTGGTTTAACATCCTTGACACCCGCCTTTAGATAAAATTTGGCGAACTAGGCGCCTTCTTTTACAATGAGAAAGCGGATGACCTCATCATTTACCCGGAAGAAATGTTCCAGCTCTGGAATAATTTCATGTGTGCCGGTGAAGTAAATCAGGAAGTAATGTCCTTCATTTACTTTTTTGATTTCGTAAGCCAGCTTCCGCTTACCCCAATCATCAACCTTGCTCACTTCTCCGCCGAACTTTTGAATGGTTGCCTGCAGATGGTTCACTATTGCTTCCTCGGCTTCAACTTCCATTTCAGGACGGAGAATGAACATTACCTCATAATTGGCCGTCAAATCTTTCACCTCCCTACGGACTAATGGCCCCATATGCGGAGCAGGGGGACATGTATCTTAAATCATAACATATTTCGCCAGGAGCAGCAAGCTAATTTGCGCGATCATGCCGACCCCTTTATCCATAGTAAATTCCCAAAGTAAGTTCTACAGTGGACGACGATGTGGCATTTAGTTTGGGAAGTATTTTAGGTAGAATTAAGTCTGGGAAGTTTTCCTTAAAAGGGAGAAAGAGAACATAAATGACAGACTTATATTCTACTAA
>JAKPEE010000120.1 GCA_029552125.1 Bacillota bacterium
CACCGCCATGGCGCTCTGGCTGCTGATCATTTTGCTGCGGCAGACAGCAGGCAAGCTGGCCATAGATGGTTCTGCCGCGCTGGCCCTGGCCACGGCCCTGTCGGTTCTTTGGCGCACCGTGGGGCGGGGGTTGGAGTATTCACTCACCACATCGGGCGGTTGGGTAGGCTGGCTGCTGGCGGCGCTGCTGGTGGTGTGCTACCGGCTTTTACGAAAAGCGGAAGAGCCTGCTGAGGCATTCCTGGATTTGGGAAGCGGGTTCGGGTTAATGCTGCTGCTGACGCTTCTGCTCTTTTCCTTCTCAGCCCCCTCTGTGATGGCGCGCTGGGTGGATGGCGATTACGTGTTGATTGTCTCCCTGGTCAGCCTGTTATCACTGGCTTACATTGCGGCTGTATTCCTGCGCCCGGCATGGATTCACGCGCTGTTAGTGAAGCGAACCTCCCTGGGGATGGCCAATGGGCTGTTTGTGCTGGCTCTGCAGGCGGCCTTTCTCCTCCACCGGGTGGATTTCCCCCCGGCGCCCGATGCGCCGGCCGTGGTGGTTTCGCCGCCTTCCTTCGCCCAGCAGGTTCCGCTATTGATTGCCATCCTGCTGCTGCCAATCGTCTTCACCACTGCTGCTTTCTTCTTGCAAACGCCTGTGCAGAAGGATGTGAGGCCCTCTTCCTTTAGCGCCGGCATCCTGCTAGGGGCGCTGGCGATGGTACTGCTGATCTTTATGATCATCTTTACCAATGTCTGGGGCTATGTTGAACCGGTCAGCCCGTTCTTCCGCAATAAGTACTGGCTGCCATTTTTGCTGATGACCGGCGCAGCCATGCTGCTGGTTTTCTTCCGCAAGTCAACTACGCAAGAAAAGCCTGCTGCCGGAAGATCCATGGCCCCGGCGGTATTGCCGGCCGCGCTGGCCGCCTGCTTTTTGCTTACCACCGGTTTGGCCTGGTGGACGACGCGGACAAACCCAGCGCCGCCTGGCAGAACCTCACTGACGGTGATGACCTATAACATCCAGCAGGCGAATGACGGGGAGGCTGAACGTTCATATCTGCGCCAGCTGGCGCTCATCCGCCAGATCGATCCGGACATCGTTGCGCTGCAAGAAAGTGATTCAACGCGCATATCCCTCAACAACAACGATTATGTGCGCTATTATGCCAGCCGGCTGGGTTATTACAGCTACTTCGGCCCGGCGACCACCACCGGCACCTATGGTACCGCCATTCTTTCCCGCTTTCCATTGGAAAATGTGCGCACGGTGTTCTCGTACAGTGATAAGGATGAAGTAGGCACAGCGGTGGCAGAGTTCGTGGTGGAGGGCAAACGTTTTACCATTTTTAATGTTCATCCCGATGGATCTGATATGGCCATGATGGCCTTTGCCGATGCGCTCCTGGAACATGCGCGGGGATTGGAAAGAGTGATTGTGCTGGGCGATTACAACCTGCGCCATACCGAAGAAGCCTACCAGCGTATTGCCGCCGTTTATCATAATGTCCCCGGCAGCGAAGGTCATATCGACCACATCTTCCTCTCCCATGATCTGCAAATGATCAATCCTGTTTATATTCCGGCGCCAGCATCAGCGACCGATCATCCGCTGCTGTATGCCACGGTACGATGGGATTGAAATCTTGTTATTGGAAACCGGAGCGCCCATAACGATGTAAGTCAAACATAGGCCATGCCAGCCAGAAACGGCATACAATATTGATGACATTTGATTCCAAGGCAAAAGAGAAACGCTGCCAAGATTATGACGGATTTGTTCATAATAGAAACTCAAAAAATAAATGGGGTGCAAATGGGGTACAAAACGGGTATTTCCGACATCGGAACAGTGCAAATACAGCAATTGACATTCCCGGTTGTGTACATTTTTAGTAGGTGAATAGGGGTTGAATAGAGAATGAGACCTCTATCGGTGACTCAGCCGAACTCCCAAGAAAGGAGAAGAGGTCTCATCCATGTTTAAGATTCGCCAGATAGTAATTGTAGTCCTGTTA
>JAKPEE010000131.1 GCA_029552125.1 Bacillota bacterium
AGCTGTATAATCTTATCTGACATGGTACGTAACCTCCTTTGGTTGGTATTTTGTGTGCTAACTTAATTCTACCAAACGGTTACGTCCATGTCATTTTTATTGGACTTCTATGAATTTGCGAAAAATATTATACTTTATCGGCTTGAAAGAGATGAAATCGGGTATCGATAAGCAGATGGTGCCCGGTTTGAACAAGCTGGTCGACGGCCTGGGCGGTCCTTTCTCCACCGGCCTCTATGATTTGCTGAATGGCTTTACCAACACCGATTTTGCGGAAGGGTACAGCGGCATTGTCAAACGCGTCAACACCTTCCCGGAACCCCCGTCTAACGGCGGAGGCAATACCGGTATCATTGACGGCCTGAGCCAGATCCGCCTCGGCCTGGCCAACCCCGAATTCAGTCCCAATCCGGGCGGGGATCCCGGTGTCAGCGATGCTGTGGGCTTGATGATCGACGGTATCAACACCGAAGTTCAGGGAGGTATTGAACAGCTCAAGAGCGGCATTACCGACCAGATTATGCCCGGCCTGGAAGAGATGAACGAGGGGATTAAGAGTGAAATGCAGCCGGGCTTCTCCAAGGTCAGCGTGCTGCTGCTGGTAATCTGGCTCGCCTCCCTAATCGTGGTTCTGGTAGTCGGCATCCTGATCGGGCGCGGACGGAAAGCCAGGGTTTCCGCCGGCCAGAGTGCGTCTATGTAACACTACAGTTTATACTGCCATTAAGCCGCGGGATTCTTCCCGCGGCTTTTTTATTGGTGCGCCCGGAAGAATATGGGCCATGCGTATCTGCTTTACTTTAACAGAATGAGTATGCGGAAGCGGGCGTAAGCTCCACAAATTCCCTCCAATATCCACATAATACCTGCAAAGCCTCAAATCACCTGCAAATTCTTGCTTTACCCACTGGAGGTATAGCTTTCCAATGGCCGGTTCATGCTAAAAGCCAGGTAAAACTTTGCTGTAAGTGCAGGATTATCGTCGATTCCTGTAGAAATACCGTAATAAATATTTATTTTTACGGTATAGGAGAACTGAACATGGCCTTGAAAAAAAGGAAAAGCAGAAAAACGAAGCCGAAAAGAAGACTTATCCTCGTATTGGTAGCTGTGCTTTTAGCCCTGGCCATAACCGGCTACAGCTACCGTGATTATATTTTCGCGGCCATGAATAAAAACGGCGTGGCTGAAGGAGAATTGCCGCCTATGGATGCGGAACCGGGAGAGGTAGAAGAGCCGGACGGGGAAGGCGATACGCTTGAGCCTGCGGATCCTACCGATCCGGGCAAGCCGGAGGAGAATTTGCCTGAGGAGGACTTGCCTCCGGTTCCCGATCCGCCGCCGGGCCAGTTTCTGCAGATTAAAGACGGCGATTACCTGCTGGCCCTGGTGACGCGCTATACCACGCTGGGGTATTACGAACCTTCAGACCTGCGGCAGATCCCGGCTGAAAAGATTCACCCGGAGCAACGCCAGTGGCAATATTATTTGCGCGCGGAAGCCCTTGAACATCTTCTCCTGATGCTGGAAGATGCGCGGGGTGCCGGGATGGAAATATATGTTAATTCAGCTTACCGTAGTTTCAAAACCCAGGAACAGCTTTTCCGTGATTACGCTTCCCGCTATGGAGAAGAAAAGGCCAATACTTTTAGCGCCCGCCCCGGCCAGTCGGAACACCAGCTAGGTACGGCGGTAGACTTGAATAGCCCCACTAGCTACATGGGAAGTGACTTCGGCAGCACTCCCGAAGGCCGCTGGCTGGCTGAGAACGCCCACCGCTACGGCTTCGCCCTGAGCTACCCGGAAGGGGCCACAGAGATCACCGGCTATATCTATGAGCCGTGGCACTTCCGCTTTATCGGCGTGGAGGCGGCTGCGGCCTGGAAAGAATCGGGGATGGTTCTGTGCGAATTCCTGGAGAAGCGCTGCCCGCAGGAATTTGTGGATTGAGATTGTAACAAGCTAATACCCGGGCCCAGCCGTCAGCCGGTTGGGCCCTTTGTTTGGCTCAGTTTGGCATGCGGCAGTTCCCTCTCCCCTGGTGGGAGAGGGTTAGGGAGAGGGGGCTTTTAGAAGTCAGAGGTCGGAAGTCGGATGTCAGATCAAGAACTCTTCTTTCCACAGTTGTCTGTACCGTTTATCCTGCAATAAAAACTTTCTTCTGACTTCTAGGTTCTGAATTCCTTCATACTGCAAGACGCCTGCTTCCCCGCGTCTTTTGTCTCCTGAATTCTATCTCCTGCCTTAATCCCCCCCACCCCTGCCCTCCCCCACGAGGGGGGAGGGGGCCATTTAACGGCCAGTTTTCTGTATTCACGGGGTTCAGCGTGGCATGCGGCAGTTCCCTCTCCCCCGGTGGGAGAGGGTCAGGGAGAGGGGGCTTTTAGAAGTCAGAGGTCGGAAGTCGGATGTCAGATCAAGAACTCTTCTTTCCACAGTTGTCTGTACCGTTTATCCTGCAATAAAAACTTTCTTCTGACTTCTATTTCTGAATTCCTTCATACTGCAAGACGCCTGCTTCCCCGCGTCTTTTGTCTCCTGAATTCTATCTCCTGCCTTAATCCCCCCCACCCCTGCCCTCCCCCACAAGGGGGGAGGGAGTGCTTGGAACCCGGCTTTAGTCTTTTCTTCTGGCTTCCCTTGGCCCACCAAAAGCTTGCTTTTCCCCTTCTTCTGTCTCCTGTCTCCTGTCTCCTGACTCCCGGCTGTTAAACGCAGCCACCACTTTCAACGGCGGAAACAGCGGCTCCCAGAGCTCCAGGCGGCGGGCTGCACCGCTAAGGGAAAGCTGTTCCTGGCTGAGACGGCGGCAGGCTTCTTCAAATTCTTCTTCAGACCACTCCCGGGCGGCAAAATTGCAGTTAACCAGGCTGATATGATAATCCCACCCGTCGAACGACACCGCGTTGTAGCCCAGGCCGGTAACCAGGTTAATTACGGCAGTGGAAAGCCGGATCAGCTCTGCGGTATGTTCAATGGAAATGTTAATCGATTTGTAGGGCTCCGGAAAGCAACTTTCACCCAGGGCTATCAGCTGCAGCGGGAGGAAGGGTTTAATTGTTTCCGCCAGTTTTGGCTTTATCCGGCTTAATTCCGCGGGAAGGAGGTCGATCACGGCCACGGTCACATGCAGGGGCGGGTAAGGTTCCCGGTAGACACCGTAGCGGAGGGAAAACTCCTTTTGCAGGGCTTCAGCCCTGGCGGCAAGTTCACCTTCAGGGATGGCCACCAGGTAATATCTGGCGCTCTGCCTGTCCACCTCTAAACCGCACCGGTAACCGTTAATTGATTATTCCTCCCCCTGAAAATAGGATTACTGCTCTTTTTGCTAGTCATCCTGAGCACAGTGAAGGATCTCAACATAGAATTGATCCATTAACCGTTAATGACAGGGATCCTTCGGGCTTCGCCCTCAGGATGACAACTGAAAATAGGTGGACTGCTCTTGTTGTCAAGTCGTTTTCATCCTTCTGAAGCCCCCGTATTGCGGGGGCCTGGCGTGTTACTACTATTAATATGCCCCTTTAATTCGTGAATCCTACGATTCTTTCCTGCCATAAATGTATTCGGTGATGCCAATCAGCAGCGCCTGGGCCAGTTTTTGGCGGTAGCGGTCCTGGCGCAGCAGTTCACGCTCATCGGGATTGGTTATAAAACCCATCTCCACGATCACTCCCGGTATCGTGGCCCTGTTAAGGATCAGGTAGTCGCCTTCTTTGATCTCCTGGTGAATGTACTGATCGGGACGGGGATTAACGGCCACCACCGGATTGATATTTTTTTGAATCGCTTCAGCCAAAAGCTTGTTTTCAGGGCGGCTGTTATTGTAAAAAACAATGGCCCCCCTGATGCTGGTATCGTAGAAGTAGTTAATATGCAGGCTGACAAATAAATCAGCCCCCGATTCGTTAATTAGTTTCACCCGGCCACTCATATCCCGCTGGTAGCGCGATGATGGATCGCCGGGAATGTGCCGGCTGACATCTTCATCGGTTTCCCGGGTCATTGTGACCTCGGCGCCGGCCTGCTGCAGCAGCCGGCGCAGCTCCAAGCTTACGGCCAGAACGATTTCTTTTTCAGTGAAGGAGCCATTGTGATGGGCCCCCGGATCGATGCCGCCATGCCCCGGATCAATCATGATCCGCGTTCCTTTAAGGGGGTAGCCGTAATAGATAGAGGCCGGCCGGGCAGCGGGGAAAATCTGCAGCCACAGCAGGATGGCGGCACCTAGAAGCAGCGCCGCGATAATTAAAGGGGAAGGGAAGACGATCATTTTAACCTTGCCGCCAGTTAACCTCATGCCCCGACCTCCCGTGGTCCGGCTGCAAAAAGAAAATGAATTGTTGCCAGGAGCTATTATTTTATATGCGCGGCACAGGCTGAATATTTTTGGGAAGCAAGAAAAAAATATATTGCAATATTAAAATATTATAATATAATGAATATAGAAAGTGTCAGGGAGGGTTTACCTTGGCCCAGCCTAAAGAAGAGATGGCCTGTTTAACCCATAAAGCGGCCTTGCTAAAAGCGCTCTCCAACCCGGTCAGGCTTTGTATCGTGCGCGAGTTGCTCAAGCGGGGCGAATGTAATGTTTCCTCGATGCAGCACTGCCTGGAAATTTCCCAGTCTGCTGTATCCCAGCACCTGGCGCGGCTGCGGGATCTCGGTATTATTTACGGGGAGCGAAAAGGCACCGAGGTATATTACCGGGTGGTCAGCGAAGAGGTTGCCGCGATCATCCGGGTTTTATTCTAAAAATTTTTAGGGCATATATTAAAATATTATAATATATATAACATATTAATTAAGGAGGCATCTTTCCGTGGGCAATAAGGTGGTCATTGTAGGCGGTGTAGCCGGGGGAGCCAGTTGTGCGGCCAGATTGCGGCGGCTCAGCGAAAACACGGATATTATCCTGCTGGAGCGAGGAGAGCATATCTCTTACGCCAATTGCGGGCTTCCCTACTATATTGGCGAGGTCATCAAAGAACGGGAGAAGCTTTTTGTGATGACCCCGGAAAAATTCCGGGACTGGTTTAACGTGGAGGTAAGGATTAAGAGCGAAGCCGTAGCCATAGACCGGGAAGGACGGCGGGTGGAGGTGCTGGACCACACCACCGGCGAAAAATACTGGGAAAGCTACGACTTCCTGGTCCTCTCCCCGGGGGCGGCACCGGTACGCCCGCCCCTGGAGGGAATAGAGCACCGTGCCGTCTTTACCCTGCGCAGCGTGGCCGACACCGACCGCATCAACGAGTATATTCGCAGCGAAAAACCGCAAAACGCGGTGGTTATCGGCGGCGGATTTATCGGCCTGGAGATGGCGGAAAACTTGCACGGCCGGGGGATCTCTGTTTCCGTAGTGGAGCTGGCGCCGCAAATATTGCCCAACCTGGACCGGGATATGGCGGCCCTGGCGCAACAGTATTTGCGCGCCAGGGGTGTTGCCCTCTACCTGGGGGACGGCGTTTCCGGTTTTGCCGAAGAGCAGGGCGTTCTTACCGTCCACCTGCAAAGCGGGCGCAGGCTCCAGGCCGGCCTGGTGATCCTGGCCATCGGGGTCAGGCCGGAAACAACCCTGGCCCGGGAAGCGGGGCTTGAAGTGGGCCGCGGCATCCGGGTCAATGAATTCTTGCAGACATCGGATCCGCATATTTATGCCCTGGGAGACGCTATCGAAGTCAAAGATTTTGTTACCGGCAAGCAAACAGTAATCCCCCTGGCCGGCCCGGCCAATAAACAGGGGCGCATTGTGGCCAACAACATTGCCGGCCGCCGCGAAAGCTACCACGGCACCCAGGGCACGGCGGTGCTGAAGCTGTTTGAACTGGCGGTAGCCAGCACCGGCGCCGGCGAACGTTCCCTTAAGGAGGCGGGCCTGGAGTACCGCCAGTGTATTGTCCAGCCCAGATCTCATGCCGGCTATTATCCTGGAAGCAATCCCATGGTTTTGAAGCTGCTCTTCAGCCCGGAGGGGCAAATTTACGGTGCCCAGGCCCTGGGCTACAGCGGTGTGGATAAACGGATCGATGTCATTGCTGCAGCGCTGCGATCCGGCCGTAGCGTTTATGACCTGCAGGCGCTGGAGCTGGCCTATGCACCGCCTTTTTCTTCGGCTAAAGATCCGGTCAACATGGCCGGTTACGTGGCCGGCAATATCCTGCAGGGAGACGTGCAGATGATCAGCAGCGCCGAACTGCTGGCTTTGCCGGAGCAGCATGAGCGGCAAATTGTTGATGTGCGCGAGCCCGGTGAATTTAACCTTGGCGCTATCCCCGGAGCAGTAAATATTCCCCTGGGCGAGCTGCGCCGGCGCCTGGATGAGTTAAACCGGGATCAAGAGTTAATTGTCTATTGCGCGGTCGGGCTTCGCTCTTACCTGGCCGCCAGAATTCTGGCGCAGCATGGGTTTAAGCAAGTGCGCAGCCTGGACGGCGGCTACCGGGTCTACCGGGCCATGCGCGATGAACTTGAGCAAAAAGAAAAAGGAAGTGCACTAAAGACAGAAGCGGGGCAAAACCGGAACGGCGCTGCCGCCGCCGGCGGGGCCCCCGAAGAAGTTGTTAAACTTGATTGTAGCGGGCTGCAGTGCCCCGGCCCCATTATGCAGGTGTTTAACAAGATAAACCAGTTGCCGCCAGGGGCCCTCCTGGAGGTCTGCGCCACAGATCCGGGTTTTGTCACCGATATCCAATCCTGGTGCCGGCGCACCGGCAACACCCTGCTGCGCCAGGGACACGACGGCAGGAGCTTTACGGCGTTAATCCGCAAAGGCGGCGCCGCCCCGGCCGCCGGGGCTACCGCGGCACCGCCCCCGCCCTGCCGGAACGATAAGACTATTGTCGTTTTCAGCGGGGACCTGGATCGGGCTATCGCCGCCTTTATTATCGCCACCGGGGCTGCCTCCATGGGCCGCAAGGTTACCCTGTTCTTTACCTTCTGGGGGCTGAATATCCTGCGCCGGGCCGAGAGGGCGGGGGTGCGCAAACCATTTATGGACCGCCTGTTCGGAGCGATGATGCCCCGGGGCAGTAAAAAATTGGGGCTCTCCAGGATGAACATGCTGGGGATGGGGCCTAAAATGATTCGCCGGGTTATGGCTGCGAAAAATGTCGACTCCCTGGAAGCGCTGATGGAGCAGGCCCTGGCTGCGGGGGTGCGCCTGGTCGCCTGCCAGATGTCCATGGAAGTAATGGGCATTACCCGGGAAGAGTTGATTGACGGGGTGGAAATAGGCGGGGTGGCTTCCTACCTGGATGCCGCAGAAGAAGCCAATGTTAATCTATTTATCTAAATTAAGTAAAAGGCCCGGGCTTGCTTAAACCGGGCGATAGAGGTAAACTAAGAGCAACTTAATTACCTAAATTTTTAAGGGGGTTGTAATCATGTTTAAAGTTTCCGATACAGCCAGGGATAAATTTAAAGAAATTCTAGCAGCCTGTGTGAGAATTCTTCCCAAACAGGCAAGATTTAGGATCTCGATGTCGAATTAAATAGTATGAAAAAGTTTAAAGACTATCAACCTAACCAACTAATGCTTGTTCCGATTTGCATGAATGAATGGCTAC
>JAKPEE010000152.1 GCA_029552125.1 Bacillota bacterium
TTAGATTCTACTAAACGAACTACATCCATGAGGAACCTCAGTCTCCTTCCTAAGGGGATTACATTCTTGCCGAATGCGAGGTTCCTCTTCTATTCATCTATAAAAATTCCCTCCAAAAACCTACAATAACTTTACACTAACATAAGCCGTAATAAGGCACCTGCCCGTCGGATGCCCCGGTTACTGGAATCAATTGCCTGTTTTTTTAGCCACGGCAGTTTGTTACACGTACCCGGATGCTCTCTGAACGATTTTAGGGTAGTGCCGGACTGCCCGCCGGCTGCTGCCATGCCGGAAGGTTTGGATCATACACCATATTGGCGGGGCATATAATTATTATACTATTAGTTTACCTTCTTGACAGTAAAAGGGATCGATTATATAGTGTTAGCAAAACAATAGAAATTTTCATTTATTTAGGAACTATTTACAGGCAAAAGGGGGTGGATAGATGAAAAAGATTGAATGCATCATTCAACCAAGCAAATTAATCGCCTTGGAAGACCGTCTGGTAGGGCTCGTTTCCGGCTTAACGGTATACCAGGTCAACGGCTTTGGCGCTCAAAAAGGTGACACCCACTATCACCGCGGGGAACCGCTGCTGGTGCAAAAGAAATCGAAAGTAAAGCTGGAAATGGTGGTCCCCGATCACAAGGTAGAAGAAGTGGTTAATTTGCTGATCGATATTTGCTGCACCGGCAAAATTGGTGACGGTAAAATATTTATTCTCCCGGTAGAAGAGGTGATCCGTATTCGCACCGGGGCGCGGGGTGAAAAAGCCCTGCTGCCGGAAGAATAATGCACCGGATGCGGCATCCCGGAAAACCCGCTACCGCGGGTTTTTTTCTAACTGAGTCAATCCTTATATATAATTCAGGAACCTGTCTTTAATCGATGAGTTAAAAGAGTGCCCTTGGCCGCCTCCCTAGGTAAGATTTCATCGTGAGTGAGCCGATCTCCCTCCGGTACAATTAACGCGTGTTTCGCGCGGTGTTGCAGAAATTAGTTTGTTTAGATAGAATGATGGTTGTATTAGTTTTAGCCGGAGAGAGAGGATGGATGGCGCTTCATGAAACTGGAACAAATCGGACTAATCGGCTGCGGAGCCATGGGCTCGGCCCTGGCCAGGGGTTTCACCAAAAAGGGGGATCTCAACCCTAGTTTAATTTGGGTTTATGATAGAAACGAGGAGCGGGCCCTGAAGTTAAGCCGGGAGCTGGGCATAAAGGCCGCCGCCTCGCTGGAAGAGGCAGTCCCTTTTAGCCGGCACCTTTTGATCGCCGTTAAACCGCAGGATATTGATGGGTTGCTCCATATGCTCAAGGGGCTGGTCACCCCGGGGCAACTGGTAACCTCTATCGCCGCCGGTGTTACCACCACTACTTTGCAAAAGGGGCTCGGCCCGGAAAGCAAGGTTTTTCGCCTGATGCCCAATACCCCGTGCCTGCTGGGAGAAGGGGCTATCGGCATGAGCGCCGGGAAAAACGCCAGCGAAGAGGAGCGAGAAGAGGTTATGGCGCTGCTCAAACCCCTGGGGTTGACGATACAGGTTCCGGAAAAGCTCATGGACGCTGTCACCGGGCTGAGCGGTACAGGGCCGGCTTATGTATTTCTTTTTGCAGAGACGCTAATTGACGCCGGCGTTACCGTGGGATTGAATCGCGATGTGGCCTCTAAGCTAGTGGTGCAGACGCTGATCGGGGCCGCAAGGATGCTCCAGGAGTCTAATATTCACCCCGCCGAGCTGCGCAACAATGTTACCTCTCCTGCCGGAACCACCTGCGCCGCCATGCAGGTTTTGGAAGAGACCGGGTTTAGAAGCTCCATGATCAAAGCGGTGATTGAAGCTACCCGGCGGGCCGGAGAATTGTAAGCGGCAACAAGCAAATCAAGATAGTCCGCTCCTGGGGGGCGGAATAAACACACCAGGAGGAGTTGCAATGCAAAGGTTCAAAGAGAGTTTAGCCAGAGGGGACATTATGCTGGTAGACACCACGCTCAGGGATGGCGAGCAGACCGCCGGGGTGGTTTTCTCCAACAGGGAGAAGTTGCGCATCGCCAGGATGCTGGACAATCTGGGGGTACACCAGATCGAGGCCGGTATCCCCGTTATGGGCGGTGATGAAAAGCAGGTTATCCGGGAATTGGTCGGCTTCGGCCTCAAGGCCAGTATCATGGCCTGGAACAGGGCTAACGTGGACGATGTGCGGCATTCGCTGGAGTGCGGAGTGGATGCTGTGGCTATTTCCATTTCCACTTCAGATATTCATATAACCCATAAGCTGCGCACCTCCCGCCAATGGGTCCTTGAACAGATGACCAGGGCGGTGGAATTTGCCCGCAAAGCGGGGGTCTATATCTCGGTTAACGGTGAAGACGCCTCGCGCAGCGATTTTGATTTTCTAGTTAAATTTGTCAAAGAAGCCAAGGCCGCCGGGGCGGATCGCTTCCGTTATTGTGACACTGTAGGGGTGCTGGAGCCCTTCAAAACTTACGAAGTAATCAGCCGCCTCATCGACGCCACCGGCATGGATATTGAGATGCACACCCACAACGATTTCGGGATGGCCACGGCCAATGCCCTGGCCGGGGTCAAGGCCGGCGCGCGCTTTATTGGAGTTACTGTTAACGGCCTCGGTGAACGGGCCGGTAATGCCGCCCTGGAGGAGGTGGCCATGGCGCTTAAATACCTTTTTAATGTAAACCTGGGGGTAAATACCAAAGATTTTGTCACCCTGTGCGAATATGTGGCCCGGGCGTCGGGACGGCAGCTTTATCCCGGCAAACCCATAGTGGGAACCAACACGTTTGCCCACGAATCGGGCATTCATGCCGACGGGGTTTTGAAAAACCCCGCCACGTACGAGGTTTTCAGCCCCGAGGAGGTGGGCCAGCAGAGGCAGATCATCATCGGCAAGCATTCAGGGACAAAGGCCATTAAAATGAAATTTTTGGAATACGGCATTGACCTTTCCGACGAAGACGCAGCAGGGCTGCTGGCCGCCGTGCGCAGTGCTGCCGTCGATTTGAAGCGGCCCCTCTTTGACAAAGAGTTGATGTATCTATATGAAGATTACCTGTATGAACGCAAGAGTCCGGACTCTACCGGTTCCTAGTGCGACAAACCGGCTGGTGGCAGCCGGGTTAGTGTAAAGTTATTGTAGGTTTTTGGAGGGAATTTTTATAGATGAATAGAAGAGGAACCTCGCATTCGGCAAGAATGTAATCCCCTTAGGAAGGAGACTGAGGTTCCTCATGGATGTAGTTCGTTTAGTAGAATCTA
>JAKPEE010000006.1 GCA_029552125.1 Bacillota bacterium
CAACCCCGCTTGTTGTTCCCTGTTAAGACTTATTTCCCTATTCTCCACCGGCAACGCGGGCCACCGCCTTTTTCATCCCCTCATGCACGATTCTCTCCAGGTCAGCGGCCACTCTTTCGGCAAGCCCGGGAATTTTATTAAGGTCGCGCCCCCACAGCAAAACACTGCCCAGAACCTTCTCTACAAGCAGGAGCAGCGATTCCCGTGAATTGTCGCAGCCGGCCCAGAGATTACTTAAAAACGCAAGTACCTGGGGGTCATCTCGCAGCACAAAGGAGCCCTTTTCCCGGCGGCAGCTCATGGCATCGCCTTCGACCCGGCCCCGGTAAAGGGCAATTAGAGCGGCCATGGAAAAGCAAAGTATCGCCGGGAGCTGCCCTTTTCTCTTGAAATAGTCCTCCAGGGAAGGAAGAACCCTGGTGGCATACTTTGAAACCGAGTTGAGAAGTATGTCCAGCAGGTAATGCTTGATAAAGGGGTTTTGAAACCTCTCCAGCACCGCCCCGGCAAATTCATTGAGCATCTCTGTGTCCAGATCGATGGAAGGGATGATCTCATCATAAATAAGCTTGCGTGTATAATTCCCCAGCAGCGGATGAGCCATCATTTCGCCCACCGTCTCCAGGCCGTAAAGAAAGGCGGCGGGAACCGATGCCGTATGGGCGCCGTTCAAGATTCTCACCTTGCGGATCCGGTAGGGTGAGAGGTCATCGGTCCAGATAACGTTAAGGCCGGCCTCGGTGAAGGGAAGCCGTGACTTAAGCTCTGCCGGCCCTTCGATGACCCATAAATGAAAGAGTTCCCCGGTGTCCAGAAGCCGGTCCTGGTAGCCGAGCTTTTGCGACAGCGACTCAACTTCCCCCCTTGGATAGCCGGTTACCACCCGGTCAACAAGGGTGTTTGCAAAACAATTCGCCTCTTTAACCCAGGCTATGAACTCCCGGGGAAGTTCCCAGGCTTCTGCCAGCTGCAGCAGCACCTGCTTAAGTGTCTCCCCGTTCCGGTCAATCAGCTCGCAGGGAATGATCACCATACCCTTGCCGGGATCTCCCGCGAAGTGCTGGAAACGGCGATAGAGATAGGCCAACAATTTACCGGGGTAGGAATGGGGCGGCCTATTTAGCATGCTGTCGACGGGGTCGTAGACAATACCCGCTTCAGTAGTATTGGAGACAACGAATTCAATGTCCGGGTTCTCAGCACAGCGAAGGAACTCCTCCCAGTCAGTGTAGGGGTTGATCCCGCGGCTGACGGAGCTGATGATCTCCTTTGTTTCCACGGCTTTCCCGTTCTGCAGCCCCCGCAAAATCAGGGTATAGAGCCCGTCCTGCTCGTTAAGTGCAGATACAAGGCCTTCTCGTATAGGTTGGACTACCACCACCCGGCCGTTAAAAAGGCCTTTTTCGTTGAGCCGGTGAAACATCCAGTCCACAAAAGCCCGGAGAAAGTTCCCCTCGCCAAACTGGATTACCTTCTCGGGCAAGTTGCCAAAGGATGACGGCACCTTCAAATCAACTGGAAAAGCAAAATTGCTGTTTAGTAGATCTGCGTTTAGTTTTTTCAATTCTTAACCTCCCTGGGGTGAGCGACAAAGGCCATGATCCTCTTTGGCTCATTTAGTGGTAAGTTCTTAAGATGTGTGTTAAAGTCACTGTTTTTTGCTCATTCTCTATGCAGAATAGTGCCGCTTCCTTCCATGGCAGATTCATCGGCGATGCCTCCGCTGACAATCTTCCTGCCGTTGATGTAGACATATTCTATGCCCCTGGGGCGAACCGGTTCGTCGCCATTATGAGCCACCGTATCGGCGTTGAATACGGTGATATCGGCAGCACAGCCTTTTTTCAGGTAGCCCCTGCCTTTAAGCGAAAACCTGTCCGCCACCGCGCCTGTCATTTTGTAAACGGTTTCCTCGAGGGGGAGCCCGCGGCCTTCTCTTGAAAGCGCCAGGAACTTGGGATAGGCTCCGTAGGCAGAGGCATTCTGGGCCCCCTTCTCTTCAATCCAGGCGTCGGTCATGAATATGGACGGTTTGTGGCGGATTAACCTGGTAATGATATCCTCATTATAATATTTATACATATTCACCCTGCCCTGGGCCCGGCTGAGCTCGACCAGTTTAATGTAGGTATCGAGTTCAGACATCTTCCACTCTTTAGCAATCTCGGAGATGCGCTTGCCGCACAGATCCTCGTAACCTTCACCAATCCAGGCAATCAAAATATCCTCAAAGCCGAAGCCGAGGAGCTTTTTGGTCAGGCTTGTCTCTACGGCCAGGCGCAGCCTGAGCCACAAGCTGGAGCGCTTCTCCGGGGGCATGGAGAGATACCAGCTCGGCAAGATCACCGTGATTACCGAAACCCCGAAAGTCATTGAATAAAGGTCATATGCAAAATCGCACCCTTCCGCGCGGACCCGGTCGATCAGCTCCAGGCTCTCCTCCACTGTTTTCCATGAGGATTCCCCGACAAAGATGAGATGGGAATATTGCAGCTTCACCCCCGTGCGCCTGGCCAGGGCGATCATCTCGTCCAGCGCCCGGAGATTATGCGGCCGGCCGCCAAAGGGAGGGTTATAGGAGGTAGAGGCGGCCGAACAGGCGCGGGGATGGACGGTTAAAATTCCGTCGTATTTCGCTACGATTCGCGCGGCGCCTTCCAGCTCCTCCGCCGTGGCGTAGCGTTCCGGTTCATACATCAACCCGAAGGAGGCCCCAAAGGCGCCTTGCTCCAGCGATTGCTCCAGTATAAAATCGCGCCGGGCCAGCTCCTCTTTGGTCAGGGGCCGGTTCTCATAGCCGCTGAGCCCCGTCCTGATGGTGCCATGCCCCTGGAGCGGCGCCAGGTTAAGAGGCGTCTTCTTTTCCGCCGCCTCCCGCCAGCCGGCATAGGCGCTAAAATCGCCTTTGGCATCCCCGGTATGGAAAAGCCCGCCACCGATTAGCTCCAGGTGAGGCGTCCCGGGCTCGTAACCAAAGGGTGAAAAGCCGCAGTTGCCCACGACCTGCGTAGTGATCCCCTGCTCTGCAAAGGGCTTAAAATATGGGATGGGGTCCTGACGCGCCGCAAACCAGTCATTGTGAGAGTGGGCATCAATAAACCCGGGAGCAATAGCCAGTCCGGCGCAGTCAACCACTTCTCCCTCGAAATCGGCCGGACAGTCGCCCTTTATTACCCGGGCAATCTTCTCTCCTTCAATTACTACAGATCCTTTAACAGAAGGCCGGCCGGTTCCGTCAATCACCCTGCCATTTTTCAGCAAAATCCTCATCCCCAGCACTTCCTCCCGGCAATGTTTATATTATCTATTAAATACTACCACATCAATATAGTATGTTCAAAAGGTCTTTCTTAAAGAACCAGCTTTTGAAAGAAAGGCCGCTGGACTACCGTTCCCCTGGCTTACGGTCATCAGGGGAATATTTACTTAGGCCTGGATTCAGCGTATAATCGAAATAGATTTTACTGCCGCGCCCCATGATCATACCGGCATGACTGCATCCAGCATCGGCCCGGTTTACACTTTAGTAAAGGAGAGATATTATATGGCTAAGGCATTAGAAGGCGTCAAGGTATTGGATTTCACGCAATATCTGTCCGGTCCCCATTGCACCTCTGTACTATGCGAGCTGGGAGCGGAGATCATAAAGGTAGAGCGGGCGGGTTCAGGAGACCCGGAACGAAAAGCCGCACCCATGACCCCCAAGGGGGAGTCTTACCAGTTCATCGCCTACAATCGGGGGAAGAAAAGCGTAACTTTAAACATAAAGAATCGCAAGGGCTTGGAAATCGCCAGGAAGCTGGTTTCCAAATGCGATATCCTCGTCGAGAATTTTGCTCCCGGGGTCATGGAGCGCTTTGGCCTGGGTTATGAAGAAGCAAGCAAGATCAATCCCGGAATCATCTATGCCTCTATTTCCGGATTCGGCCAGACCGGCCCCCGCCGCGACCAGGTAGCCTTTGATGTGATCGGACAGGCCATGGGCGGGCTGATGAGCGTTACCGGCTATGAGGAGGGGGGGCCGCTTAAAGTGGGCGTCTCTCTCGCCGACTACATGGGCGGATACAATGCCGCCATCGCGATCCTGGCGGCGCTGCATTACAAGACCGTCACCGGCGAAGGACAGCATATTGATATCTCCATGCAGGACGGCATCTGGGCCATGGTCTTCCCGGACCGGGCTGATTACTTCGAAACCCTTATTCCCCCCAAAAGAATAGGCAACCGGCTCAGCAGCTCCTCCCCCTTCGGCTCCTACAAGGCCAAGGACGGCCACGTGGTCATCTGCACGATTACCGATGAACAATGGCAGAATGTCCTGAAGGCCATGGGGCGCGAAGACTTAAGCGACGACGAACGCTTCGCCACCCGGGTGCTGCGGACCAAAAATATGGCCGACGTGGAGAGCGTGCTCTACGAATGGCTGAAGGATAAGACCGTCGAAGAAGCCATTGCCGCTTTAGAAAAATTCAAGGTTCCCTGTTCCCCCGTCCCCACCTTCGAACAGGTGGCAAACGACCCCCAGATACTGCACCGGGAAATGATTATCGAAGTGGAGCAGCCTCTCTCGGGGAAGGTTAAAGTGGGAGGTTCTCCCTACAAAATGAGCAAAACGCCTGGGAACAGGAAGCTTCGCATACCCCTGCTCGGCCAGCACAACGAGGAGATCTACGGCGGTTTACTGGGCATTGACAAGAATGAAATAGAGAGACTTAAAGCGGAAGGCGTTATCTAGCGGCGGGACCAGCGGGCGGGACATGCCCCGCCCCTGCACCTTCTGCAAAAGCCTGTTCTGAGTAAAGGGGATGTGGCCTGTGGTTATCCCTTGAAAGAGGGCGGTTTAAACACCCAGCCCTTTAATAATCCATAGGAAACGAATTTGTCGTAGATATTTATTTCCTCAACTAGCAGCTTCTTAAATTCTTTCCGCACTGCGGGGGTGTTGCTTTCCTGGTAAGCAACCATGTGTAACGGTAAAAAGGACTGGATGCCCCTGAAAATTTGCCTGAAGATATACCTGTCCGGTATGGCATCGACAGGCCGGGTTGCCTTTTCCGCCTCAGGAGGCCTTGCGGGCAACGGAGATACGTATTTTTGCAACATCTTTTCCAGTTCCGTGATTTGCTCCTTAAGCGTATCCTGGCCCATGACAATAGCTGCCGTTAGATCGGGGTCTCTGGCCAAATTTACCATGTGATTGGTAAATTCCATCGTTTTATACCTGGCAGCCAATTTAGACCACATCTGCGCCACTTCCATGATCGAAGGTTTTTCCTGTGATTTGTTTTCCCCACCTTCGTACTCAGGGTAAGACTGCAGCCAGTTTTTTTTCAAGCCAAAATCTCGAAGCCGATCATACATATCCATTTCTTCCAGTAAAAATCCTTTAAACATCTTTCTTACTTTTGGAGAAGTGCTTTGTATAAAGGAAACTATATGGACCGGCAGCAACCACTTAATGTTTTGAAATATCCTGGCGAAAATATACCTGTCCGTGAATGACGGTTCGCCCACCGAAATTTTAATTTCCGAAGCGGGCCGCGGTATTGTCGATACCGAGTATTCAGCCATCAACTTTGCCAGTTGCTCTGACTGCTGTCTAATTTTTTTAAGAACGATTTGCGTTTCCTTTCGCAAATCCTCGTCTTTAACGTAGTTCATTAAGACCAGTATGTTTTCAATAGAATCATACCTGGCCAACAGTTTATTCCACATATTTCCAGCTTCAACCACCGTTATTTCATCTTGCCTGCTCACCGCCGATTTCACTACATCCGACGCCATATCAACTATCCCTGATGCTTTCATGCTTTTCACCTTGTTTTCTGCAAAATAATATATGTGCCTTAACTAGTTATTCCGAGACCCGCTCAATTTTATTCAGCGCCGTTATTAATTAATGACCACAATGGGGGCCTTACATCTCAAAGAAAGGAAGGCGTCTTCGGCATATGTTTTTTGCATCGTGGGCAAGGCAAAGGATCACCGCATATCGACTTCTCAAAAAAGCGGGAGGCGCTCTTTTTATAACCCGGTGCTAAAAGTAAGCAATATCGACTTCGGCTAGAATTTCACCTGTCTGCAGGTCTAAAATCTCGCAATCCCCTACCCTGAAGCTGCCGTCATCCTGGAAATGAATCGCGTAAACCAGCTGGTAGCGGCCCGGTTCGAGAACATCCCCGGTATTAACCTCGATCTTTTCTTTTGCCTCGAGAGTAATTTTTACGCTGTTCCCATTGAAAGCGGCGTCGACCAGGCCGGGGCTGTGACAATAGAAATCCCCGTCACTTAAACCCAGTCCCGGGCTTCCGATGGCGGCGTAATAAAAAACAGCACCTTCCGCATCCCATTGATTGAAGGGAAATGAAGTAACCGGCCGGGCGAGGTATTTTTCTGATAGGGAAAAAATCTCATTAAAGCCTTCTTCAAGGACCAGCTCTCCAAAA
>JAKPEE010000013.1 GCA_029552125.1 Bacillota bacterium
GTAGATAACGCCCGGTGGTTAAGCGTATTCGACACGGATCGATACCAAGACAACATCTCTGCAACATTCATAGTAACATGTAAAAAAATACATGTAGAATTTTACGACATAACAGATCGGTTGATAGAAGCTAAAAGCTTCGATGTGCCAGATTTGTTAAAGCAATTTGCGCGTCCCGCCTGCTAAGTGACCGGCCCGCCCCGCGCCGTTAAAGCGGGGCACAACAAAAATAAGGAGGTTTTTCAGGTGCCAAATAAGACCATTTATGTTAAGGACGAGGACTTGCAAGTTTTCGAGGAGGCCGAGAAGCTGGGTGGCGACAGTCTGAGCGCTGTCATCGCCCAAGCGGTAAAGAGGTTCGTGCAGGTCAAGCGGGCCGAGCAGCAGGGGATGCGGGAGCACGCCCTGACGGTTGGCGTCCTGCGCAGCCAGGGCGCTGATGACACCAGGAAGGTGCGGTTCGTGGGCCGCCTGCTGGCCGAGGCGGAAATATTTAACGGTCAGACCAGCGACCGCCGGGACAGGGGAATCTACTACCGGATTTACCAGACCAGGGCCGGAAAGGTCCTTGTCTGGTGGGAGAAGTGGAGCTGTTGGGAGGGAGAGAGCGACCTCCTGGAGTATGCCGTGCTGGACGCCCTGCCCGACTACAACGATGAAGTAGTTGGCAAGGTGCACGGCGCTATCGAGATACTTCCTGGAGAATTGCTCCAGGAAGCCGCAGAGGCACTGGGTCAGGAGCTGGTGGAGTTCATCGAGTAGGCGGAGAGGGAGTGCAGGCCCCGGTGATAAGCCGGGGCTTAACAAATATAAAATCTGGTTGGTGGAGGAGGCGGACTAAATGCCCAGCATGAGCATGGAGGTAGCAAAAAAAATGGGCAAAATGGAAGCATATTTATTGAAACTACCAAAAGGGCCAGAGAGTGAAAAGGTGATAGAAGCTTATTTGGAATTGGTAGAGGCGATAGGGATGGAAACGGACTTTGCTCAGGTGGTGAAAGAAAGATTCGGGGAGCCGTGAGCTCCCCGTTTTTTTGTTGCTACAGCTAACGTACAGCAAAATTAAATTTGGGGGTTGACAAGTTCAAGAATCTTGAATTATAATAAGGAC
>JAKPEE010000039.1 GCA_029552125.1 Bacillota bacterium
GGCCGCCGGGCCTGATTGATTCAAAAACCGCTAAAAAAGAACCGGTCATCAATGCCGGTACCTGACGCTTAAGGGAGCTATACCTGACGAAAGTTCTTCTGGTTTTTCTTGAACCGGCATGGATATTATAGCAACATTCGCCGGGCACTTGACTTTTGGTTTACCGGAGCTTACAATATATCTGCGATTCACCACCTGATGTACCCGGTTGTACATCCGGTTTTTTAAGCGGGGCGTAGCGCAGCTTGGTAGCGCACTTGGTTTGGGACCAAGGGGTCGCCGGTTCAAATCCGGCCGCCCCGACCATTTGAGAGGTGAGAAATGAGAGGTTGGAAGTGAGAATGGGGCTTCAATCTCTCAAAAAGCGGTTAAATTTCATTTATTATTTTCTCACCTCTAACATCCCACCTCGCACTTCTCATTTATGCGGGTGTAGCTCAATGGCAGAGCCCTGGCCTTCCAAGCCAGTCGCGTGGGTTCGATTCCCATCACCCGCTCCAGGGGGCTGTCCCAAAGGGACAGCCCCTACCTCTTTTTTAGGTTGATTGGTAGTATGCGGCATGGAAATATGAAAAAGAAAAGCGGCAAAGCAACCTTCAAACCGTATGCCCCACCAGATTAACCTCCCCATGTGTCTAGCGGATTAGATTATTTTTAAATGTTAGACTCCGATTTTTTTAGAAATTTGGTGTGATTAAGAGGAATATCATGATAATCCCTGGTAGCCTTTAGTAGTTGCCGCGGAAGAAACATAATAGTCAATATTGGCGCTTGATTTGAGCAAAGAAAAGGGACATAATTTTATTAGCACTCACCAGAAGAGAGTGCTAATAAAAATAACCTAAAATATGGGAGGGATTTTTGATGAGAGAATTGGTAAGAAGCAGCAGGGCATCGGATTTGCAAAATTTCTTCCGTTCGGGGATTGACCGGTTTTTTGCCGATGCTTTCTTCCGGAACTGGCCGTTTAGCTCTCAGGAAATGTTCCCCCCGGTTGATCTTATCCAGACGGACAGCAGCCTGGTGGCGCTGATTGATTTACCCGGTGTGGAAACAAAAGATGTGGAGGTAACAGCCACGGTGGATTCCCTTACTATCTCCGGGGAGTTTAAGCCCGTGGCCGAGGAAGGAGAGATGCTCTGGCAGGAACGCAGCGTAGGGAAATTCTACCGTAGCTTTAAATTGCCGGTCCATATTAAATCCGACCAGGTTGAAGCCAGTTATAAAAATGGCGTGCTGCGTATTGTCATGCCCAAGGTCGACGAGCTGAAAAGCCGCAGCATTCGCATTAAAGAGAGTTAAAAATGAAATATATGAACCTGATGGGGGCTGTCCTAAAAGGGCAGTCCCTTTTCCATCTTTTGTTGTATACAAATAATTGGCAATATGCTAGAATCGGAGCATATTTTTACAATTTGTTTCAAAGAACAAACATAAGGGGCCGTCCCAATTGACTTTTGGGACGGCCCCCACTTTATCTGTCTTCTTCGTAGCAGAAGCAGGGGCTGCCTTTTAGTGATGGGGTTTACTTAATGGTTACGTTCCAGTTGTAGCCGTTATTGTTGTCCCAGTGGTCGGCGCTGTCCTTAAAGCATAGATTCATTTCCCGGTTCCCCAGCACTTCGGTGTGGCAGCTAAAGGCCCCGTTTAAAGTGCGCTCCATTTGGATATCCTTGGTACTCTTCCAGCCGTCAAAACCACAGTGCAGCCATACACTGTCGGCTCCACTTTGAGCCAGCAAACCCCGGTATTCGATCTTAACCCGGTCTCCTTTAGACGGAGTCCCCGGCTCCATTGAAATCCGGTCATCGCGATGCATTCATTTTTACCTCCTCTTTTTAGTTACTTTTATTGTTTTTCTGTTTGGTTAAAAATATTACCCCTTAAGAGAGCGAAAGGACTTTTAATACCGGTGCAGAAATTGTTTAAAAGCTGGGTACTGTGCCAAATCATGATGAACCCGGAAGGAGTGTCGCTAATGGATGAACATGTGGTCTGGATTGATTTTGACACCATGGAAAGATTTATGGTCGATGTATTTATAGGCTGCGGTGTCCCTGAGGATGATGCCCGTATCTGCGCCGATGTTCTGATTACTGCGGATAAGCGCGGTATCGACTCACACGGTATCGGGCGGCTTAAAACGATTTATTATGACCGGATTAAAGAGGGCATACAGAACCCGGTCACCAATTTTGAAATTGTGCGTGAAGGTCCGGCCACAGCCGTGGTGGACGGCCATAACGGCATGGGCCATGTTATTGGTAAAAAATCTATGGACCTGGCTATAGAAAAAGCACGCCGCTGCGGTATGGGTATGGTGGCGGTACGCAATTCCACCCATTATGGTATCTGCGGCTATTACCTTTTAATGGCCGCCGACGCCGGGATGATCGGTATTACCGGTACTAATGCCCGGCCTTCTATTGCCCCAACCTTCGGGGTGGAAAATATGTTGGGCACAAACCCGCTTACCTTCGGGATGCCTACAGATGAAGAGTTTCCCTTTATCCTCGATTGCGCCACCTCAGTGACCCAGAGAGGCAAAATTGAAGTGTACGCGCGGGAAGGTAAAGAAATCCCCGTGGGCTGGGTTATCGGGGAAGATGGTCAGCCGAAAACCGATGCCAAACAGATCCTGATTGATCTGGTTAACGGCACGGCCGCACTGGCACCCCTGGGCGGCCTTGGCGAAGAAACCGCAGGTTACAAGGGCTACGGGTATGCCACGGTTGTCGAAATTCTTTCGGCTGCGCTGCAGGGAGGGGCATTTTTGAAAGGTTTAACCGGCTTTGAAAACGGTAAAAAAGTCCCTTACCGGCTGGGTCATTTTTTTATGGCCATAGATATAAGTGCTTTTACTGCGCTGGAAGAATTTAAAAAGATCGCCGGCGATATTTTAAGGGCCTTGCGCGCTTCCAAAAAAGCACCCGGCCATGACCGTATTTATACGGCAGGTGAAAAAGAATATCTGGCCTGGCTGGCCAGGAAAGAAAAAGGGGTGCCCGTGGGTAGAGCGCTCCAGCAGGAAATGATTGTCATGCGCAACGAGCTGGGCCTTAGTGCCTACCGCTTCCCTTTTGAGTAAAAAAATGAGGCAAGTTAAGCCATAAAGTAAACAGGTTTTGCCGGAAAAGATACTATAACAAACAGAGGAGCGCAGGCGCCAATGGAACTATCAACGCTGCACCTGATCGGGTTAATCTTGACTATCGTGGTTGTATTCGGGATCGGTATTTATTCTGGAAGAAAAATCAAATCTGCAGCCGATTTTTCCGTCAGTAGCCGCGGCGCCGGTTCCATCCTGGTGATGGGGACATTGCTTGGGACCCTGGTCGGCGGAGCCTCTACCGTGGGTACCGCCCAGATGGCCTATCTTTACGGCTTTTCGGCATGGTGGTTTACCCTGGGCGGCGGTATTGCCTGCGTGTTAATCGGTCTTTTTTTAGCCGGGCCGATGCGCAAAACCACCTTCGAAACTATTCCCCAGTTTCTCGCCGCCGGTTATGGTACTCCCGCAGGGGTAATCGCTACCCTTTTTGTCTCACTGGGCATGTTTATCAATGTGATACCGCAAATTTTTTCCTCTTCAGCCATGCTTACTTCCATGTTTTCCCTAAGTGTCAGGGCTGCGGCGTTTTATACGGTAATTATGATTACTCTGTACGTTGTTTTTGGCGGGCTCTGGGGGACAGGAATGATGGGCTTAAGTAAAATATTGCTTACCTGCATCGGTATGCTCAGCGTGGGAGTTCTCGCTTACTTGTATATGGGCCGCGCCGCCGGCCTGAGAGAAGTATTTCCCCCCTATCCCTGGTTTAGCCTCTTTGGCAGAGGGGTGAATACCGATCTGGCAGCCGGTTTTTCACTGCTGGTCGGAGTTCTCTCCAGCCAGATCTATTTCCAGGCCCTCTTTGCCGGCCGCGACTTGCAGGCTGCGCGCAGAGGCGCTTTTCTCAGCGCGGTTCTGGCCCCGGCTATCGGCCTGGGAGGAATCATGGTCGGGCTGTACATGCGGGCCAACTTCCCCGGAATTAACCCGGCCCAGGCGCTGCCGCTTTTTGTGATCCAGCATCTGCCTCCCTGGTTTGCCGGAGTTGTTCTGGCTACTTTACTTTTGGCTTCTATCGGTACCGCTGCCGGGCTTACTTTGGGGATTAGCACCATGCTTACGCGGGACATCATTTCGAAGATGCTGCCCCGGGTTCAAGATCGGCAGGTTTTGTGCTGGTTTCGCCTGGTTATTGTTGGCGTAATGCTGCTGGCCCTGGTTATCGTTTATGCGGCCGGCGAAAATATGCTAATCCTGCAATGGAGTTACCTTTCTCAGGGCATACGGGGCGCTACCGTCTGTTTTCCCCTCCTGGCTGCCATATTTTTGAAAAACAAAATATCTTCCCGGGCCGGCATTCTGGCTGTACTGCTTGGACCGGTAAGTGTTATTGCCGGGGGGCTTCTGCGCCTGCCTGTGAATTCGCTATACATTGGGTTGCTTGTAAGCCTGGTGATCCTGGTCGCAGATTATCTGGCCAACCGTAAAAAAGCTATTGCTTCACTGTAGTCACGACAATTTGCGCGCCTTCAGGTAATCGTAAACTTTCAGCGCCAGGAAAAGTTGAAAAACCTGCTCCGTATCTGCAAAGTCAAGGCCGGTCAGTTCTTCGATTTGTTTGAGGCGGTAACGAAGGGTATGGCGGTGAATGAAAAGCTCCGTTGCCGCTGCGCTTATATTCAGGTGCTTTAGATAACTGGCCAGGGTTTTGACCAGATCCCCGCCTGAGCGATGGTCGTATTGCAGCAGCGGTCCGATGGTATCGGCTACAGTGGCTTGCAGAACCTCCAGGTTCTGCACTTCCAGCAGCAGGCGGTAAGGCCCCAGGTCGTTGTGGCGGAGCAGCCTTTTATTTTTTAGCAGTCCAAGTTCAGCCGCTTCCAGGGCCCGGCAGGCTTCAGACCTGGCCTGGCTTATTTCTTGGAGGCTGCTGTGGCACCGGCTCATGCCGGCGTACAGGTTTACCCGGGGATAGAGCAAAGACAGCTCTTGCAGCAAGTGGTCCACTTGGGAGACTGTTTGCTCTTCAGCGGTTTCCAGGGGTTGAACCAGAAACACCAGGTTCCTTTCCAGCGAACCGGCCAGGAATGGCAGTTTGTGCTGGATTAGAAGCTGGATCAGGCTTTGCTCGAGCAGCTCCATTTCAGCGGAATCCGCTTGCTTGCCAGTGGCGTTCCCAGTATTCCGGCCAGAACTGGAGCTTACCATAACCAGGTAAAAATTAGCATGAGGCGAGATCTGCAGGGGCCTTAAATGCTCCCTCAAGCCCTCGGCGCTTTCTCCGGATAACAGCTTCTGCATCAGCAGGCGATTTTGACTGATCAGGTTTTGCAGTCCTTTTTTTTGCAGGGCCGCTTCTTCACCGGGCATGTTTTTGTCTTGACGCATCAGTTCACTGAGGAGAGCTTTGGTCAGGCTTTTAAAACTGGTGTCGGCTGGAATTTCAATCAGGGGAATACCATGTTCTCCCGCCAGTTTTATCAGGGTGGGGGGGATTGCCTCGATGTAGTGTCCCGTCTGCACGGCCAGGGCAGCCAGTTTGTTGCCGGCAAACAGCTCGATTAAACGTTCCTGTTTAGCCGTATCCTTGAAATCAAAATCGTATGCGGTGGTAATCAGAAAATCGCCTTCTTCAATATAACGTAAATCATCCAGCAATTCCAGGATGTTGACCCAGCGTATTTCATTATCCAGGCCGGCATTTCCGGTAAGCATAGTGCAGTTGGAAAAAGCCTCCATCTGCAATACTTCTTTTACCGTCAAAGCCATCGGGAAACACCCCTTTCCCCTAGTTCGAAAGTTCAAATTCTTTATTCCCTATGTCCGACTTTTTTCCTGCCTTGCTTATACAGATTGTATAAGTAAAGGCTGCGAAATTTGGCCGCAACTTATGATGATTTAGCTGTTTGCCTTGCCTACAATGAGTATAGATTCTACTGCAGCTAAACTAATCGAAGCACCGTTCATAAATAGATAGACGAGGTTAGGCTCAAGTTTCGCTACAAAGAACAACTCTTTCAACATAGCAATTGCAGTAGAATCTATTTTATTAAGTGGATAAGCCCTCACTGATTGTTCCGGACTATTTGCGCCACCGAACAAGCTTGCGGGCTGCCATCTCGCCCGGAACCTGCCTCAGCCCCAAGCCCATAAATTGATGAAAAACTATATGTCTGATAAATTAATTGAATTAATCGAGGCACGTGCCGCCACTGCTGTGGCCATCGTCGGCATGACCAAGAACGTTGGTAAAACGGTTACCTTGAATTATTTGATTGACCGTTATACTGCGGCAAAGCGAATTCTTGGTCTTGTTTCTGCCGGTTACGACGGGGAGCGGTTTGATCGCCTTACCTTAAAAGATAAGCCCCGGATTCATGCTCCAGCCGGATCTTTCGTGGCCACAGCCAGGGCCTGTATCGATGCCGCGGAAGCTGTTTTGGAGCCGCTATACCGCAGCCGCCTGGCCACTCCCCTGGGTGAAGTATGGGTGGCTGCAGTGAGAAAGGGAGGCCTGGTGGAACTGGCCGGCCCTGGCAGTGTCAGCGGCCTGAAACACCTGGTAGAGGACATGAAAAAGAGAGGTGCGGAGAGAATCCTGGTTGACGGGGCCATAAACCGCCTTGCCTCTGCTTCTCCTGCCGTTACCTCCGGGATGATCCTGGCCAGCGGCGCCTCCGTGGCTCCGGTTCTGGAAGATGTAATTCGTAAGACTATTTTTCGCTGTGAGCTTTTAGAAACGCCGCCGGTAAGGGACAGCCTGCTGGAGCGGAAAGCACGGGATGCTTTAAACGGTGGGGAAGCGGCTGTGCTGCACCGGAAAGGGCGGGACTGGGAGGCAGAGCTTTTTCGGGCCCCCATTCCGCTTATGACCGGCCCAATGTTAAAAGAGCGCTGCCGCGCTGCCGGAGCCATGGTAGTTCTGGGGGGGGCGCTGGTTGATAGCTTTTTAAGTGATTTACTGGAACTGCCTACCCCTCCCTGCCTGATTTTGCGCGATGCTACCAGAATTTTTGTTTCGCCGGATACTTATTACCGTTATCTCAAGCGGGGTGGGGATATCAGGGTGCTTGATCCCATCGATCTGATTGCGGTTACGCTGAATCCTACCGATCCTCTGGGTAAAGGATACCCGCCCCATGATTTTTTGCTCCGGCTAGAGGAAGCGCTGGCGCCCCGGCCCGTTTTTGATCTGATGTTAAACCGGGGAAGCGATCAGTGTTTACCTTTAATTGCCAGTACAGGAAAATAATATAAAGGAGGAAGGCCATTGGAAAAAAAACTCAACCTGGACCAGGCAAAGATTGACGGAGCCAGGCGCGCGGCAGGAAAAATTGCCGATCAACTTCATTCCTGGATAAGCAGCTACACCACGACGACCATTGAACGTGCTGTGGCCAGGCTAATGGGTGTAGATGGGGTAGATTCATCCGGAGTGCCGCTGCCCAACGTGCTGGTAGATAAACTGCACCAGGCCGGCCTGCTGGAGTACGGGCTTGCACCCTGGCTGGCCCGGGCGGTCATTGCTACCGGCAAAACGGTGCAGGAAATTGCTGAAGCCGTGGGGAGCGGCGCCCTGGAGGTCCGGCAAATCCCTGACTGCCCGGAATCGCAGTGGACTGAACTGGCCGACCGGCTGGCCTCTGCCGCCGCAGAACGTATTTTTTCCCGCCGTGAGGAAAGAAAGAGGCTGATGAGTGAGGCCGCGCCGCTGCAAAAACCGCTCCTTTATGTGATCGTGGCCACGGGTAATATTTATGAAGATGCCGTCCAGGCCCGGGCTGCAGCTTTGCAGGGAGCGGACGTGATTGCTGTCATTCGCCATACCGGCCAGAGCCTTTTGGATTATGTTCCCTATGGCCCGACCACTGAGGGTTACGGCGGTACTTACGCCACCCAGGAAAATTTTCGTATTGTCCGTAAAGCTCTGGATGAAGCCGGCCGTGAAACGGGCCGGTATATTCAACTGGTTAACTATTGCTCGGGGCTGTGCATGCCTGAGATCGCGGCCATGGGAGCTCTTGAACGGCTTGATATGATGTTAAATGACTCCATGTACGGTATTCTCTTCCGCGATATTAATATGAGACGTACTTTCATTGACCAGCATTTTTCGCGGATGATCAACGCTTTTGCCGGCATCATCATTAACACGGGCGAAGATAATTACTTAACCACCAGCGACGCCTTTGAAAAAGGTTATACAGTGCTGGCTTCGCAGTTTATCAATGAACAACTGGCCCTTCGCTCCGGGCTTAAAGAAGAACAGATTGGGCTGGGTCATGCTTTTGAAATCGATCCCAACATGGAAGACGGGCTGCTGATGGAAATAGCCCAGGCGCAGCTAAGCCGGGAAATTTTCCCCCGCTCCCCCTTAAAATATATGCCCCCGACCAAGCACGTTACCGGTGATATTTTTCGCACTTACCTGATTAACGGCATGTTTAACCTGACCGCGATCATCACCGGGCAGGAAATTCAGTTGCTGGGCATGCTGACCGAGGCCAGCCATACTCCTTTTTTGCAAGACCGCTACCTCGGCATTGCCAATGCCCGCTATATTTTTAACAATGCCCGCCACCTTGGCGAAGAGCTGTTTTTCCGGGAGCAGGGCCGGATTCAAAAACGTGCTGCCGAAGTCTTAGACCAGGCTTACACCATGCTGCTGGAAATTGAAAAAATCGGCCTGGAAGAAGCCCTGGCCCGGGGCATGTTTGCCGACATTAAACGCAGCCGCGAAGGCGGCAAGGGTAAGGATGGCGTAATTGCCCGCCATCCGGCATATTATAACCCGTTTCCGGCTATTTTCCTGCACGGTTGCGCAGCGGGAGAAGGGAGGACAGAAGAATCATGCCAGCCGATTTAACCCGCGTTAAGCCATACGGTGACACTATGGACGATGGAGCTGTGCAGTTAAGCTTTACTTTACCTGTCCCGCCGGGAGATGAAGCCCGGGAAGCGGCCCGCCAGCTATGCCTGAAAATGGGCCTTGATGCTCCTTCAGTAGTGGAAATGGCGGACCTGGGTGCCGGATTCACCTTCTTCGTTGTGTACGGTAAATGCCGCCATACGGTGGATTATGCAGCGATTAAAATCCCCAAACAACAGCACCGGGTAATGACCTTTGAAGAAGTAAACGCGGCGATAAAAGAGCACCTCCGCCGTAAGATAGTAGTGGTGGCGGCATGTACAGGCAGCGATGCCCATACCGTCGGTATTGATGCCATTGTGAATATGAAAGGTTACGCCGGGGAGTACGGCCTGGAACGCTACCCGGAAATGGTTGCTTATAATCTAGGCAGCCAGGTGCCCAACGCCGATCTGCTGGCCAAAGCAGTGTCACACGGTGCCGATGCCGTCCTGGTTTCCCAGGTGGTCACGCAAAAAAATGTTCACCTGGAGAACTTGACCGCACTGATCGAACTGGCTGAAGCTGAAGGGTTAAGAGATAAAATGTTGTTTATCTGCGGCGGCCCGCGCATATCGCACGAACTGGCCATTGAGCTGGGCTATGACGCCGGCTTCGGCCCGGGCACGCTGCCCAACCATGTTGCTTCTTTCATCGTCAACGAACTGATCCGGCGTCAAGAAGCCGGCAAATAGAAAGGGGCATATTTTAATAAACAAGAAAGAGGCGGTTCTGCCGCCTTTTTTTCCATATTGGAAACCCGGGCGGGGCAAACAGCCCCGCCTCAACTACAGCGATTTGTTCTGGCAAACCGCAACCCTATGTGTTAAAATGGCATAGCCCTACTAATTTATAAAAAAATTGGCCTGACTATTTTGGTTTGAGAAGGGTTGTTGATGGAAGAGCGTTTATCGAGAAAAAAAATGTACCTTGCCGATATTTCCCTGCTTGCCGTGGCGGTTTTCTGGGGTTCAAATTTTGTGATCATGAAGGATATCCTGGATCGTATTCCTCCTTTCACTTATCTGGGTTTGCGGTTCACTGCATCAGCACTGATCCTGGCTCTAGTTTTTTGGAAGAGGATGCGGCAGACAAACCGTCGTGATCTGATCAGCGGCTCTCTGGTCGGCTTTTTCCTTTTTGCCGGCTATGGCTTTCAGACGATCGGTTTGCTTTACACCACTCCGGCCAAGTCGGGCTTTATTACCGGGACAAGTGTGGTTATCGTCCCTTTCCTCTATTTTTTAGTCACCCGCATCTCACCGGGGTGGTGGTCTTTCGCCGGAGGAGTGCTGGCCGTATCAGGTCTTTTCCTCCTTTCCGCCAGCGAAACCCTGGGCTTTGCCTTCGGAGATTTATTGACTGTCATTTGTGCTTTTCTCTTTGCAGCTCACCTTGTCTTTTTGGGTTTATATGCCCCGCGCCAGGATCCGATCATCCTTTCGACCATTCAACTGGCCTTTACCGGCCTGGCCAACTTGATTGTTGCTTTTTTTATCGAGCCGGTAAAGTTTACTTACCCCCCGGTGATCTGGGGCGCTATCCTCTACGCCGTTATCTTTTGCACCACCGGTGCTTTTCTTACCCAGACTCTGGCCCAGCGCTTTACCCCTCCCACCCATGCTGCTCTAATTCTTTCCCTTGAGGCAGTTTTCGCCGGGGTTTTCTCCTATTTCTTCTGGAATGAACTGTTTACCCTGCGCAAACTGGCCGGGGCCCTGCTTATTTTTACCGGCATCGCCATTACCGAGATGAAGCCTTTGCTGGAGGCCCGGTTAGAAAAGAAAACAGATGCGGGCCAGGCAACCTGAAGCGGAGGATACGGCGGTGTATCTGGCTGATCGCCTTTTCGCGACAAAATTGCTGCCCCCGGAGAGGCGCGCTCTTAATTTCTCGCCCCGCCTCCCCAGGAACCAGGTTTTGACCCCGCCTCTAAAACCAGAGAGGTGTATTATAAACTGCGCGGTGAAATATAATTATCTAAAAAGGGGTGGGTATGCTGGTTAGCATTACTGCTATAGTTTTCATGGTTTTCTCACTGCTGCTGATTTTCCTCTTTCCCATCGGCTTAATTATCTTCATGTATAGAAAATATGGAATTTCTTTTAAAGCTCTCCTGGTGGGGGCTGCGGTTTTTATGATCTTTCAGTTTTTAACCAGAATACCATTACTGGCAGTATTAGGCCGGCAGCCCTGGTACGAACCACTGGCGCAAAACCTGTTTTTTAACGCCGTCATTATCGGCGGGCTAACCGCGGGCCTTTTTGAAGAAACGGGACGCTATCTGGGTTTCCGCTACGTTTTAAAAAATGATCTTTCCTGGGAAAACGGCATCGCTTACGGCATCGGCCACGGCGGCATCGAAGCCGTAGGCCTGGTGGGCCTGAACTATATCAATAATATTGTCTTGAGCCTGATGATTAACAGCGGCATCTTTGACAGCATTATTGTGCCGCAGATCGGTGAGGCAGCGGCAGGGCAAATTAAAAATGTATTGATTGCCACGCCGCCGGTAGACTTCCTTTTGGGCGGGGTGGAGCGCGTGCTTGCAATCACCGTGCATCTGGCCTTTTCTCTAATCGTGCTCTATGCCGTCATGAACCGTAAAATAATCTTTCTTTTCGCCGCCATCCTTTTGCATGCCGTTCTCAATGCTCCCGCGGTTATCTTGCTGGCGCGGGGATATAGCACCTGGGCCGTGGAGCTGTACGTGTTTCTTTTCGCTGTTGCCGCAACAGTTTTTATTGTCAAGTCAAAAAGGCTATTCCAGCCGGAGCAGGCTGCCGTTGATGATCTTGATTAGTTTGGCCGATGGTGTTGGCCAACGGCTGCGGGTCGCTTTGCTGCAGCTTTTTTATTTAACGGATAGAGGATGCGCTTATGGGTGCTGCAGCATTCCTGCCAGCATGCCAATTTTGCCTTGGCATGAAACTTTAAGCTTAAAAATAGTTGAAAATAAAGCAGGACATTATAGCCCGAATATTTAAATAATTCTTAAACGGCTTCCCGGCACGAAGCAGCAAAAAGGGGTGGGCGGTTGGCTCTAGCTGAAGAAATCGTGGCCTATGCCCTGGATTTGGGCTTTGATCAGGTGGGCTTTACCTCTGCCGCACCCTTTGACCAGCTCGCCCGCGCTCTCGAAGAAAGAAGCGCGTCTTACAACTGGATCAGCGAGGGGTTGCTGCAACTAAGGAGGGCTGTAGATCCCCGGCTAGTCTTTCCTTCGGCCCGTTCCCTGATCGTGCTTGGTTATGATTATTTCAAGCAATCTTTCCCTGATGCGCTTCAGGGCAAGATCGGCAAAGCCTACCAGGCGCGACTTTATACGGACAGGAGAAGAATCTTTGGCAGCCGGCTCAGGCTATTTAAAGAGTTTCTCAAAGAAAAAGGCATGCAGGTTGGAACCAGCCCTGCGTTCGCCGACCGCCAGGCAGCGGTGCGGGCCGGCCTTGGCGCCTTTGGCCGCAATACTTTTGTCTATGCCCCGGGATGCGGCAGTTATCTTTCCATAATTACCCTGGCCGTTTCTGCTGAGCTGGAGGAAGAGGCCCGTGGGCCGGCCCCTCAATGCCTTCCAGACTGCCGGCGCTGTATCGATGCCTGCCCGACCGGCGCCCTTTACGAGCCTTATAAAATGGACCCTTTGCGCTGTATTGCTTTTAATACCTTTGCTCCCGGTAACTTTCCCGGCGCTCCGGAGGATATCCCCTATGCGGTACGGGAAAAAATGGGCAGCTGGATTTATGGCTGCGATATTTGCCAGGATGCCTGCCCTCGCAACCAGAAGAAACTTAAATCTAAGCTGCCACCCGATGCTTACTTGCACCGGGTGGCAGCCGCAATAACCCTGCCGCAATTACTGCACATGGATGATCGTTATTACCTGGCCAAAGTGCAGCCCCTCCTCTACGGCTACATCTGGGAAAAAAAGTTCATTCAGCGCAATGCCGCCATTGCCCTCGGTAACAGCGGCGACAGTGCAGCCCTGCCGCACCTGGAGCGGGCCATGGAGGATCCGGCAGAGATGGTGCGCGCTTACGCCGCCTGGGCTTTGGGCCGCCTGGGTGGGCCGCGCGCCAGGCGAGCCCTGGAAAGAGCGCTGCGCCGCGAAAATGTTTCTGCCGTAAAGAAGGAAATTGTCGCTGCTTTAGCCTAAAATCAGGTTGTGAATAGCACCGGTACATTGTCCAGGCTTCTAAAAGCGCTGCAACAGTATTACCCCATCATGCCTTCCAGTGCCGGAGGCGACAGGCGTCCCGGTTGCAAGCAAGGCTCAATTTCCGGCCAATGCTCCATCGGCTCCGCTGAAACGGTTGTCAAGAAGGGCCGGTACATACTGGGGCGACAATCCTGATGCCGCTTAAATTTATAATGCTGGGAAATCATAGTATAAAGACAGCAGAACCAGTTGCCATGAAGATTAGTCCGGCTCATAAAACGAAGGCAAGGTGAGGCAGGGTATGCTTTTGGCCTCACCTTGCCTTTGCCCGTCTAGACGTCGCCTTCTTCCGGAACGATACAAATAAAAACAAAGGGCCTGGTGCCGGTGTTGCTATACTGGTGCTCGGCGCCGGCGGGGACAAAAGCAAAAGATCCTTCCCGCACCGGATAATCAGTGCCATTTATATGCAGGGAACCGGTGCCGCTGACCATCCAGTTTATATGCGGCCAGGGGTGACGGTGCCGCGGCGAGCAGCACCCCGCTTCCAGTGTAAACACCCGCATGACATAACCCTCCCACCCCTGCTCCGGGGAGATGGGAACCTGTTTAATTACCCCGGCAAGACCTTCCAGATTAATCTTTTGACAATCGTCAATATGGCCGACAATCATTTTAACTGGCCTCCTCAAGATTTTTATGCACAACATTTCTTTATGATCTGGCTTCACCCCTTTTGCTCCTATAAATAAAACGCCTGCTGCCGCTTAAATTATAACGCAGCGTGGCCGGCTAGTTGCGGCAGGCAGTTGTTCAGAATTTGTTCAACATGATAAGATAAGCATATGCCATTAATTATGTCGTGGCCTGTGCTTTGCCGCAATCAGGGAGACGAAAAAATGATCAAGTGTGCCAAAGTACCGACGGCTTTGTGGGCGGCCCTGCTGCTAATGACGGCCCTGGCAGTGGCAGCCGCTTATATCTTAAACTGGGCCCGCCTCTATTTTGACAGCAACGAATATATCGATCGGGCCATTATCTCCGCCGAGATGCCGGAACATATCTCCCGCCTTGGGCTGCAACTGGCTTATAGTGAGGCCGGAGAGAGCGAAAACCGGCTCTTTCTGGAAAAATTGGCTGCCGGATTGGAGCAGGCCGGAGTCGGGCGGGTAGTAATATTGCCCGACTTGATCTATCTGGATGCGGCTAGCGAAACCCTGGAAGGTATATTTCTGATCACATTGCACCGGGAGCTATCGGGCTGGCAGCTAAAACGGCGGGGAGTAAGCGTGGTGAACTGCCATTTTGTTCCCTTGAGAAAGATGGCCATTTCTTACTTGCGTGCCGGCAGCACAGTCACCGGCAGCGCAGCCGGATGGCTCAGCCGCAGTTATTTTTCTTCCCAAATGCTTAAATTCGCCGCGGAGCAGTCAGCACGGGCTTTGGCCGGCGGCCTTGATCTGGCGGCGCCGGTGGAAGGCGCCTCTGCCGCGCCCGTTTTCGTTGAAGATAACCTGGCTGCTATTCCCATGGCCCTGGCGGTAATGCTGCCCCCCGATGCCCGGGTCCTTAGCGCCGCTTTTCAGGACGAATATTTTTTACTTACCTTTAGCACCTCCATGGAGGCGGCAGACCTGGAACCGCTTCTAACAGGAAACCTGGTCCATGAAATGAACCTAAAGGTAACCGCGGATTGGGTTAACTTTGCCGGAGCCCGCCGCAAAGCCGCCTTTGTTTCCGCCGATCAAAGCTTCCAGGTTGAAGTTTTCTATGCCTGTAGCAGCGATTACTGGGAAATTGGAGATTCTAAAGGGCCGCGCCGCTCAACTGCCGGTGAGTTAAAAATTGTCCATATAATTAAGCGGCCCGGCCCTTAACTGGGAGGGAGAAAGATATGCATTATATCACCCGTATAAAGCAGGAGGTAAACCGCTTCATTGAGCCTGAAAAAGCGGCTTTTTCCCCTCGTTTTTTCCAGGCATTTCCCGGCGGCTACGGGGAAGGAGATCGCTTTATCGGAGTGAGGGTGCCGCCTTTGCGCAAAATTGCCCGGCGCTACTTCCGTGAGATCTCGCTTAAAGAAACAGAACTCCTGTTGCAGGATCCCATCCATGAATACCGGTTAGCAGCCCTGTTTATTCTTTGTTACCGCTTTGCGAAAGCCGCCGAGCCCGAACAAGAAGAAATTGTGAATCTCTATCTAAACAACCTGGCCTTTGTGAATAACTGGGATCTGGTGGACGCATCAGCGCCTCATATTTTGGGGGCTTATCTTTTGGCGCGGGACAAAGAGATCCTGTTTCAACTGGCTGCCTCAGGCAATTTATGGCGGCAGAGGGTTGCGGTGTTGGCCACCTTATATTTCATCAGGCATAATCGTTTCATCGAGACCCTGCAACTGGCCCGGCAACTGCTGCAGCACGAGCACGATCTCATGCACAAGGCCGTGGGGTGGATGCTGCGCGAAATAGGCAAACGTGATTTTAAGGTAGAATATAACTTTTTACAGGAGCACTACCGGCACATGCCCCGGACCATGCTGCGCTATGCTATTGAGCACTTTGACCCTGGGCTGCGCAGGCGTTTCCTAGAGGGGCTGGTGTAGAAAATTTTTAAAACGCTACTGGCAGTGAAGTGTTTTGCGTGCCGCCTGTAACCGTTTAAGTGCCCCTGCCGGCTTTATCCTGCTTCAGGCTGATCAGCCTTGATTATGCCTTGCCTCAAATCCCGGGTTATGACTGTACCTGCCCGGAAGGGATGGCTTCCCACCCGCAAGAGATTTTACGGCAGCTCAGGGCTTATACTTTTGAAGACACCTTGCCGGTTAAGGAGGGCCGTCCCTTTGGGGCAGCCATGTTTGATGCGCAAAGTAAAATAGCAAAGGGCGCAGCGCCGCGCCCTTCGTTACCGCCAGGAATGCTTGTGGGATTACTGGTGCAGGGCCATAAAGCGCTCCATGTAGTAGAGGAAAAGCTGGTTATAGTATCCGGTAAATTGAAAATCGCTGGCGTGGGCGGCCAGGGGCAGGTAAATGACCGCACAGGCTTCGTTCCCCACCTCACGATAGCGCTCTTTAAAAGAGCGGGCTGTTTCCCAGGGGACCATCCCGTCGCCGTAGCCCTGGTAAATCAGGCAGGGAGGACTGTCCGGCTGCACCAGTTGCTCCACATCGATCCACTCCGGAGCGCCGCCGATGGCTTCCAGAATCGGTGTTGCCTTATTGGCGGGGTAAAAGGGAATGTACCCCTTGACCGTAATACCCGGGTTGAAGATTGCCTCGTGCTCTCCCCCGGCCATGGCCAGGGCCATGGCCGTAGTCAGGTGCCCCCCGGCCGAGCCTCCGGAAATAAAAACAGAGTCCAGGGAGGCGCCGTACTGGCCGGCATGTTTAACCAGGTAGTCGGTAAAGATGCCCAAATGGCGCACCATATCATCCAAGCTGAAGGGGCCGCGGACATGGGCAGGGGCGACAGCAGCGGAAATGGCAGTATCTTCGGGCATTAAAGCGGCCACGGAGGTTAGAAAACCATGCAGGTTCATAATCCTAGGCAGGGTAATCAGGCTGCTCAGGCCATACTGGGCGTCGAAAACTGTATAGCCTTGAGAGGCCAGGTACTTATTCATCTGCATCATATTGGCAAAGCCCTTGTCTCCGGCTATCCAGGCCCCGCCGTGAATACGGATAATGGTGGTACCGTAGCCTGGCAGATCCGGTTGAGTCAATAGAGGTTTATAGACATCAAAATAGAGCTTTATGCCCTGGTCTACCCCTTCTGTTCCTTCGTAGAAGAGGAGGTCATGCTCTACCGTGTAGCCTTTTTGGGGATACCCGAGAAAATAGGCGGGCAGGGAGAAGCGGTGCTTGAGAAAATATTTTTCGGCGGCCGGATCCAGGCGCGCCGGCCAGTCTTCACCGAAAACGGCTTTGAATTCATCTTCGGCTTGTTTCGCCGCCCCCGGGATAAGCAGCAGCGGCAGGAGGAACACGATGAACAGCGCCAGCCCGGCCAGTCCAATGAAGATATTCAGCGGGCAACCCGGTTTCCCGTATATCTTCAAGATCCAAAGGGTTAAAGCGGCGTAAAAAAAGGCTAAAAACAGGGCGCTCTGGGAAATCAAAATCTGGAGCAGGCCGGCGTAATCGGCGAGCAGGATGTAGGCGTTGAAGACGCCTGAAAGCAGGACTAAAAAGAGCATAATCAGCAGCAAAATCCTGCCCCTGGAAGGCTGTGCCGGGTTTCCGCCCTGGTTAACACAGTCTCCGATCAGGTTCCGGGTCAGCCTGGCCTGGAGCACGCCAACAATCAGCACGGCAAAGTAGCCCGGGTAAACCAGGAAGAATTGGGCTAACGCTTCCGTGCGGGGCGCGTAAGCGGAGGCGGCCACCATCTCTCCCAGGCCCATCAGGCCCATGGCAGCCATGGAAATGATCAGGTAGGCGGTACCCCACCGCTGCAGCCTCACCCCGGCGCCTTTAATATAATTCAAGAGCACCAGCAGCAGGTTTAAAGCAAGGGCCGCCAACAGCGCGATCCCGAACAACGTCGGCAGGACGGCTGCCCTTCCGGCGGCGATAAAATAAATACCATAGACCATGGAAGCCAGGTTCAGGATTAACGCGGCTGAAGCCAGTGGCTGGCGTATCTCCCGGTGCATCTAGATCCCTCCATCCGGTATAATGGATTTTTCCACCACAATGATTTTATTTATTTCTACACAACTTAGCCTGATCCTTCATTCTAAAAAAATTGTGGCAAAATTAAGGCGCACAATAGCAAAGGATTTCGGAATTTTGAAACGAATTTCATAATACTATCTATAAACAAGATAGAGGGAGGCGCCTGGATATGAGAACAAAGGCCCAGTATATCGAAAGGTTGGGTAAAATGAACCGCAACCTTTACTGTAACGGGGAGAAAATTGACCGCCTTGATCCGCGGCAGGAAGGCGCTCTGAATGTGATGGGTCTGACCTTCGATGCCGCCTGGGATCCGGAGAGCAAAGATTTATGTACCGCCCGTTCTCACCTTACCGGGGAAACGATTAATCGCTTTAATCACATCCATCAGTGCCCCGAAGATCTGCATAAAAAACAGGATATGACTCGCTTTCTTTGCAACAAGGTGGGCCAGTGTATTCAGCGCTGCATGGGCACCGACGCCGCCAACGCCATCCATACTGTATCCTATGAGGCGCAGAAATTGCCCGAAGCAAAAACCGCCTATCATGATAACTGGTTAAAGTGGTTAAAGCGTTTTCAGGAGAAAGACCTGGTGGGCTGCTGTGCGCAAACAGACGTCAAGGGAGAGCGCTTGAAGTGCCCGGGGCAGCAGGCAGATCCTGATATGTACGTGCGCGTGGTGGAAGAGCGCAGCGACGGTATTGTCGTCCGCGGCTGCAAGGTCCATATCTCCGAGGCCTCCATTGCCGATGAAATTCTGGTGGTGCCGACGCGGGCTTTGAAAGAGGGTGAAGAGGCTTATGCCGTCTGCTTCGCTGTCCCCGCGGATTATGAAGGAGTTAAACAGGTTGTCCATTTCCACAACCCCCGCCCAAGGGACCGCTATCCGCGAGGCATTGAATATGGCTATACTGACTCTTATGTGATCTTTGACAACTGTTTTGTCCCCTGGGAGCGGGTCTTTTTATGTGGTGAAACGCGGCATGGCGGCGTGGCGGCTCTGCTCTTTGCCCTTTTCCACCGCCATTCCTATTCCGGTTGCAAGCCGGCCATGCTGGACTATGTCATCGGGCTGGCCGCCCTGGCGGCGGAGATCAACGGCATTGAAAAGGCGCCCCATGTACGCGAGATGCTGGCCAGGCTCATTATGACCGGTGAGCTTGGCTATGCCGCCGGCTATACCGCCTCGGCCCTGGGCAAGCCGGAAGTATATATCCCCGGCATGGGATTTATCCCCTACGGGCCGGGAAACTGTATACCCCATTCCATCTACGCCAATGTAGGCCGCTGCCTTACCGGTGAAGCAGTATTCCATGAACAGGAAATTCTTTGCAATATTGCCGGCGGCCTTCCGGCTACTTTTCCCTATGAAAAAGATTTGAGCAATCCCGAAACCGGAGCGCTGCTGGAAAAGTATATCCGGCGTAATCCGGTCATCCCTGTAGAAGAACAGATTAAGTTTTGGTTGAATTTTATTGATTTTGCCTTATCCGGTTCTTCAGGTTCCATGCTCTACGGCGCCTATCACGGCGGGGGATCCCCGATCATGGAGCAGATTGCCATAACCTCCCAGTATGATCTGGAAGCCAAAAAAGATATTGTCCGGAAAATTGCCGGAATGTCTTTGCCAAAACAGTAGGGCAGCCGCCGGCGATATTGCCCGTGAGCCACCGGCTGTGAATGGCGGTGGAGCATTGCCAGGCGCCTTATGGTATAGGCAGGCTAACCACCCGGCACTGCTTCCGGGAAGCATTCCTGCGGCGATTATGAGGCAAACTAGTTGCAGGTCAGCGCCTGGCAGCAAAAGGAAAGATAGCCTGCATAAAGAATAAAATGATCATTAACCGTAATTTGGCGACAGGAGGTCTACTGATGAAACTTTTTTTGGATTCCGCCAATATAGAAGAGATTCGCCAGGCCGTTTCATGGGGCGTAATTGAGGGAGTTACCACCAATCCTTCTCTGGCCGCACGGGAAAACGAAGATTTCTCTGTTATCTTGCCTGAAATTTGCCGTTTGGTTGACGGCCCTATTAGCGCCGAAGTCATTGCCCAGGATTATTCCGGCATGGTTGAGGAAGCACGGCAGCTTGCTGACGTTCATGAAAATGTGGTCATTAAAATCCCGGTCACTCTAGAAGGGCTGAAGGCAGTGAAGCAACTGGCCGCCGAAGGGATCAGGACTAATGTCACCCTGGTTTTTTCTGTGAATCAGGCGTTAATGGCGGCAAGGGCCGGTGCCGATTATGTCAGCCCTTTCCTGGGCCGTCTTGATGATATTGGCTGGAAAGGGGTAGATCTGGTTCGCGACATTGTTACCGTATTTGAACGCCATCAAATTCAGACTAAAGTGATTGCGGCCAGTATCCGCCACCCCGAACATGTTACTGCCGTAGCCCTGGCCGGAGCACATATTGCCACGATCCCCTTTAAAGTGCTAACGCAGATGGTGAGGCACCCGCTGACCGATCTGGGAATAGAGCGTTTTCTAAGTGACTGGCAGAAAGCAGTTGACAGCAGGCAGAAATAGACGGGGCCAAGGTCGATCGGTTTGCTGCCGGTATGATTATGCCCGCCCAACATCAAGCATGATGAGCAAGCGAGTTGAGAGCCCTCCATGTTTCAGCCGTGGGAATAGACACAGTATTTAATCATGAAATAGGCCGGGCAAATGATCCCGGAAAGGAGGGTAGACAATACCTTTTTCCGTGACCAGGGCGGTAATGTTATGGTGAGGGGTAATGTCAAAGCCGGGATTATATACCTTGACATTGTCCGGGGCAATGGCTTTGCCGCAAAGGTGGGTGACTTCGGAGGCGCACCTTTCTTCAATGGGGATATCTTTTCCTGTTGCTGTATTTAAATCGATCGTCGGGGTAGGGGCGGCCACATAAAAGGGAATCTGATAATACCTGGCCAGGATGGAGAGACCGAGAGTCCCGATTTTGTTAGCCACATCACCGTTGGCCGCCACCCGGTCACAACCGACCAGGACAGCATCTACTTTCCCCTGGGACATCACCATGGCCGCCATGCTATCGGTAATCAGGGTAACATCCATACCGGCCTGCCGCAGCTCAAAGGCGGTTAGGGTTGCACCCTGCAGCCTGGGCCTGGTTTCATCGACATATATTTTTAAATGCCAGCCTTTTTCCGCGGCCAGGTAAAGGGGAGCCGTGGCTGTACCGTAGGCCGAGGTAGCCAGAAGGCCTGCGTTGCAGTGCGTCAGGATCCCCATGTTGTCCCGCAGCAAAGTTAATAAATTTTCTCCGATACGGCGATTGATCTCTTTGTCTTCAGCATGAATTTGGATCGCTTCCTCGCGCAGCGCCTCTTTAATGCGGGCTACCGGAAGCTGTTTGAGTTTACGGGCTGTGGCCTTCATCCTATTCAAAGCCCAAAACAAATTGACGGCGGTTGGCCGGGAAGAGGCCAGGGTGCCAGCTTTTCCTTCCAGCACCTTGTAAAATTTATCGAAATCTTTCTCCGGGCAGTTTTTTACGCCCAGGTAAAGGCCGTAGGCTGCGGCAATGCCTATAGCCGGGGCTCCTCTCACTTTCATGTCCCGGATCGCTTCTCTGACCGCTTCGGCGGATTCAAGGGTTTCATAAACGATGGCGCCCGGGAGCTTGGTCTGGTCAATGATCACCAGTTTTTCTTCTTCCCATTGAATCGGGTTGAGCAGGGCCAAGGTAAAATCCTCCTTCTGCTTCGCCGTTTTGGCCTCTACATTAGTTTAGATTCAATTTTGCCGAATTTTATTCCTGCCCTGCTTCTGGTAAAAATATGAGATTCAGTTTTTGTTCAGCATTGTCTTTAAAATATGATTATAATAAAGCTGGAAGGTGTAGTACCATACAGTACAGTAGTGAAGCTGCCTGCCCATTGTGGTTAAGAGGCCAGGTGAGAAAGGGAGGTTGGCCATGATTGAAATTGTCAATTTATCCAAAAGCTACAACCGGGGTGCCGTAAAAGCCGTAGACGGGCTCAATTTAAAGGTCAGGCCTGGAGAAATCTTCGGTTTTCTCGGCCCCAATGGCGCCGGCAAAACCACCACCATTAAAATGATGGTAGGCCTCCTTAAGCCTGACAGCGGGTCCGTTACCATAAACGGCTATAACATTCTGGAGGATTCTCTGGCGGTTAAACAATCCATTAGCTACGTCCCTGATACTCCGGAAGTATATGAGAAGTTGACGGGGATTGAATATCTTAATTTCATGGGCGACGTTTACGGAGTCTCCGGCACCCTGCGCAAAGAGAGAATTTCCGCCCTGCTGGACCTCTTTGAACTGGGAGAGGCTGTTGGCGATTTAATTCAATCTTATTCACACGGCATGCGCCAGAAAATTGTGCTGGTGGGTGCCCTGTTGCATGAACCGGAAGTATTTATCCTGGATGAACCCATGGTTGGGTTGGATCCCAGATCCTCCAACAATCTCAAGAATTATATGCGCGATCATTGCGCTAAAGGGAAAACCGTATTTTTCTCCACGCACATCCTGGAAGTGGCCGAGCGTTTGTGTGACCGCATCGGCATCATCCACCGCGGCCGGTTGATTGCCTGCGGCACCATGGAAGAGCTAAAAGAGCTCTCTGAAAGCAAAGAAACCCTGGAAAATATTTTCCTGGAGTTGACGGAAAAATGAAAGCACTGAAGCTAATTGGATTGCAGATAAAAGTAAACTTTGGCATCTCCGCGCTGCGCTGGCATCTGGAAAATGATTTAAAACGCTTCTTTGGCAGTGTGGGCTTGATTCTGCTTGTTGCGGTCAGCATTGGCCCTCTCTTTTTCTTTTACCTGAGAATGCTGCAGAGCGCCTATGATCTTGCCGGTGCGCTGGGGCAGCCAGGGGTCATTATCGCTTCGGCGGTGGTCCTGGCCTCCCTGCTGGTCCTTGTTTTTGGCTTGTCCTATGTTATGTCAGTATTTTATTTTTCAAAGGATTTATCTATGCTGGTTCCCCTGCCACTCCGGCCGGCGGAAATCCTGGGCGCCAAGTTTGCCGTGGTGCTGCTCTATGACTACCTGACAGCCGCTCCCTTCTACTTGCCGGCGCTGTGGGTTTATGGAGTAAACAGCGGCTCCGGCCCCCTTTACTGGGTTGCCGGCATGATTATTTTTTTACTGGTGCCGGTAATTCCCCTGGCGCTAACTTCCGCCTTTATGCTGCTGCTCATGCGCCTGACCAACCTGAGCCGTAAAAGGGACACTGTGCGGTTAATCGGGTTGTTCGCCTTTCTGGCTATCCTGCTGGCTGTCAATTTTTCTCTCACCGCCATTCCGGCGGGGGATGAAAGGCAATACCTGGAAAAGATTCTGTTGGAAGAGCAGGGACTTGTTAATTACTCCACCCGGGCATACCCTCCTGCTCTTTTTGCCGCCCGGGCTCTTACCGCTGGAGGGGCGTCGGCGCTGCTGAACTTTGCCTGGTTTTTGGGAATCAGCCTGGCGGGGATAGCCCTGGTTCTCTGGCTTGGCCAGAGAATGTTTTACCAGGGGTTGATTGGCGCCTCGGAGGTGGAGCGGGGTAAAGTGCTATCCCGGGAAGAGCTGGCCCGGAAGACTGCCGGTGCCTCCTCCCCGGCCCTGGCCATTGCCATGCGTGAAATAAAATATTTGCTTCGCACCCCGATTTATCTCTTTAACAGCCTGGCCATGCTAGTAATTGTTCCCGTGGTGTTGTTGATTCCACTTATTACCGGGGATGGAATGGGATCGTTTTTGTCCACCTTCCAGGACGGGGTTCCCCGGATGCTGCAGATTTTGGGCGGGGCTGTTTTCACCGGGGTGATGGCCTTATTTACTCCGGCCGCTTCCAGCTCTTTTTCCAGGGAAGGAAAATTATTTTGGATTTCCCAGGTTATTCCTGTTTCACCGCCGGAACAGATCCGGGGGAAGGTGATTTATTCACTGCTTATCGCCGCTCTTTTTGTGCCTGTTGTGGCCCTGGCTGGCATACTGCTTCTGTCCTGGGGTATTATTGATGTGCTTCTGGCAGCGCTGGCCGGCATGGTTTTAAGTCTTCCGGCGATCACTTCCAGCCTGCTAATCGATCTGCTCAGGCCTTATCTTACCTGGGATAACCCCCAAAAGGCGATTAAGCAGAATTTTAATGTTCTGTTTGGCATGGCGGCAGGAGGCGGTTTCTACTTCCTGCTTTATCTTGCAGGGCGCTATGTTTACGATAATACCGCAGCGCTGTGGCCCGTATACCTGACTGTTTTAGGTGGGGCGGCCCTTGCGGGCTTGATTTTTTACCTTATTTTAATTAAGATCGCCCCCGCCCGCTACCGCGATATTGTTGTCTAAAGCGAAGTCATGGCGAATTATGAAATGTTTACCTATCCGGCCATCCTTGCACAATGGCCTGATGTGTTTTAAATTTGTTTAAAAAGAATGGTTATTAGAAGGGAGCAGAAAATGAATAAAAAACCGGCTGTCAAACCAAACAATGCACACTTTTCTTCCGGACCCTGCGCTAAATTCCCCGGGTACACCCTGCAGGCGCTTAGCCATGCACCCCTGGGCCGCTCGCATCGCAGCACCGTTGGCAAAGCGAAACTGGCTGAATCCATTGAAAAAACCAGGGAGTTGCTGCATATTCCAGATGATTACCGCATTGGCATAGTACCCGGTTCCGATACAGGAGCCTTTGAGATGGCCATGTGGAACCTTCTGGGAAAAAGGCCGGTAGATGTAATCTTTTTTGAATCATTCGGCAAAACCTGGGCCGATGATATTCTGGAACAGTTAAAGTTAAAACAGGTCCGCCTTATTGAGGCGGATTACGGTTATCTTCCCGATCTGTCACAGGCAGACTTCAGCCACGATGTGGTCTTTACCTGGAATGGGACCACCAGCGGGGTTAAGATTCCCGGCGGTGATTTTATTCCGGCCGAAAGGGAAGGTTTGACCTTGTGCGATGCCACTTCAGCGGTTTTCGCCATGGAGATTCCCTGGGAAAAACTTGATGCAACTACTTTCTCCTGGCAGAAGGTCCTGGGGGGGGAAGCGGCCCACGGTATGCTTGTCCTTTCTCCCCGCGCTGTAGAACACATCGAGAATTACAGCCCGCCGTGGCCTCTGCCAAAAATATTCCGCCTGAAAAAAAAGGGAAAGCTGATGGAGGAGATTTTCCAGGGCTCGACGATTAATACTCCTTCCATGCTCTGCAATGAAGATTACCTGGCCGCCTTAGACTGGGCCAAATCCATCGGGGGTCTAAAGGAGTTGATCAGGCGCAGCGAAGCCAATCTAAAGGTTGTCGAAGCTTTTGTTTCCGGGCGGCCATGGATTGATTTCCTGGCCCGGGATCCGGCCTATCGCTCCAATACAAGCGTTTGTTTGACGATAGCTCTGCCTCCAGAAAAAGTTAAACAACTGGTCCGGCTCCTGGAAGAAGAAGGGGTGGCTTACGATATTGCTTCTTACCGGGAGGCGCCCCCCGGATTGCGCTTTTGGTGCGGAGCCACGGTAGAAAAAGAAGATCTTAAACTGGCGCTGCAATGGCTGGAATGGGCTTACTATGAAGTCAAAGCCTGAACCTGCATAAGTCCGGTCATTGCCGAAATCTTATATCAGGAATTTGGGGGGTGCGGCCAGGGCCGGAAAGGTGAGGGTTATGAAAAAGGCCCTGTATTTATGTCGTGTATAACTGTTTTTCTGTTGATAATAAGCTTGCTTTTCATGTCGCCGCTGATTAAAATGGTAGTTAGTTGAAATAGTATTCCATAAACAATGAAGGAGGTTTTGTCTGTGGCAGACTATGAAGGACTGGCCAACGGAGTAGTTTCCGGAGATTTTAACCGGGTAGCGGAGTTAACCAAACAGGCGATTGATGAAGGCGTTGCCCCGGTGGAGATTATCAACCAGGGCCTGATTAAGGGGATGAACGTGGTTGGGGCCCGGTTTAAGGCGGGCGATATGTATGTTCCCGAGGTGATGATGGCGGCCCGGGCCATGAAAGCGGGGATGGACCTGGTCAAGCCGCTCATAGCCGAAAGCGACCTGCCCACGGCGGGCAAGGTTGTCTTGGGCACAGTGGCCGGAGACCTGCACGACATCGGCAAGAACCTGGTGGGGATGATGATGGAGAGTGCGGGGATGAACGTGATTAACCTGGGCGTTGATATCAGCCCGGAGAAGTTTGCCGAGGCGGTGCGCGAGCATAAGCCCGACATAGTGGCCATGAGTGCCCTTTTGACCACGACCATGCTGGCCATGAAAGA
>JAKPEE010000051.1 GCA_029552125.1 Bacillota bacterium
AATGCCCGGCTCCACTTTGATCGCTGCCTTGATCTCATCTATGATGGTTTCAGTGTAACGCTGACCCTGTATTAGCATGCTTCTATGCTACATCAATCGACCCCCGGTGTCAAGTGTGTGCTCGGATCACCCCCTCGTGGGAGAGGGCCGGGGTGGGGGGATTTAGGCTGAAGCAGACGGCATAATCTGGGAGCCAGGGCCAGTAAAAAGGGGACAACAGCTTAAAACTGTGTACCCCCCGCCATAAACAATGTATCCATGTATTATTGCTGCTTTTTTCTGGGTCCCCTATTCTGTCTCCTGCCCTCTACCGGCTGCTTTCCTCCCCTTTCCCGCTGACTTCCTGATCTTCTTCGGCCACCCCGATCACTACTTCCTCCAGGATCCGGTCTTCCTCATCCAGGAAAAGCCAGCGCGATAGTTCACCGACCTTTTCCCGCTCTACGGTAACGACATGATATGCACGGGGCTGTTCAACCACCTTAACCTGCACCTGCATTGCTCCATCTTCCTGAGGAAAGATCTGGATACTCTTAATTTCTCCGTACATCACGCTAACCGCGTATTCAAACAAATCGTTAAACGGGTAGTCGGGTAACCCGGCATACTCCTCCCGTAATTGGGCCCATTCTTCCATGGTTTGAATAACCCGGAAAGAGGCGGGGGTATCCAGTTCACCCCGGTCAGCGGTGATAAATGTAAGCAAATTATCAACCTCATCTTCAGGTACAGTTACCGGCTGTTCAACATTGCGAAAAAAATTATCATAAATCGATAAGCTGACCAGAAGGACCAGCAAAAACAAAAGAGGCAGCAAGCGCCTGGCCTCTATAACAAGAAAACGATGCATCCAAGGTCCTCCCCTTCCTGTACACTTTTACTTAATAAGTATGCACAGTCCGGCTATTTATGTCTCTGCCGCAGGGGGGCACCCCACATAATTTGTTCCGCTTTTTCAATTCGTTTTAGTTTTACTTTTATCAGTTTACCCCGCCAGTGGCGCCCTTTTCCTTTCAGCTCCACCCGGGCCCGCAGATATTGCGGGGTAAAACCTTCCCCGTAATTGTAGGGCACCACTTTTTCCACCAGCACATCTTGTTCCGTATCAAGATGGCGCCGCATGAAGGCGGCGGCAACCTCGTGGCCCAGGGCAATCATTTCCCGGCTGCGCTTTTCCTTTTCCGCCTGTGAAACCTGGTCAGGGTAAGCCGCTGCGGGCGTACCGGGGCGGGGCGAATATTTAAACACGTGGAGCCGGCTGAAGCCCGCTTTTTGCACCAGGCTCATGCTGCGCCGGTGATGCGCTTCGCTTTCTCCGGGAAACCCGACAATGACATCGGCGCTGACAGCCAGGCCGGGAATTTTTTGCTGCAGCCATTTTACCAGGTAAAGATATTCTTCGGGAGTGTAAGGGCGGTTCATTCTCTTCAAGATTTCTCCGTCCCCGCTCTGCAAGGGGATGTGCAGGTGCGGGCAGATCTTTTCAGAAGCGGCGATCTGTTCCACCAGCTCCCCGGTGATATCTCCCGGCTCCAGGGAACTAAGGCGCAGGCGCAGTAATCCCGGCAGTTGCTCCATTTCCCTGAGCAGGCCGGCCAGGGTGACCGCTTCCAGGTCCACCCCGTAAAGCCCCAGGTGAATTCCGGTGAGCACAATCTCGCGGCAGCCCACCCGTAAAAGGGCGCGGGCTCGCTCCAGCGCCTCCTCGGGTTTAAGGCTGCGCAAAGGCCCCCGCACCCGGGGAACGATACAGTAAGTGCAGTGCTGGTTGCACCCCTGCTGAATATTTAAAAAACCCCGGGTGCGGCCGCGCCGCAGGACCGGGGGCAAGGCTTCAAAGGTGCTCTCTTCCGTGAAGGGCTGAACCAGGCTGACCGGACAGCCCTGCTGCAGCTCGTTCACCGCCTGGGGAAGCCTGCTCCGCCCGGAAGTGCCCACAATCAAGTCTACCTGCCCCATCTGTTTAAGTTCTTCCGGGAATCCCTGGGCGTAACAGCCCGTAGCCACGATTATCGCATTGGGGTTGCGGCGGCGGGCCCGGCGGATCATTTTTCTGGACTTGTGGTCGCTTAAACCGGTCACCGTGCAGGTATTGATCACATAAACATCGGCCTCATTGTCAAAATCGGTAACCGTGTAACCCGATTTTTCAAAAAGGGCCTGCAGGGATTCTGTTTCACAAAAGTTCACTTTACAACCGAGGGTAAAAAAAGCAACCTTCTTTTTTCTCATTTTCTGTTAGCGTCCCTCAAGTTATACCGGCTTAAGGGCCCTGTGCCCACATCTCCCCAGGCTGATTGAACCATGGTCAGGGCAGCGATGGCCGCTGTTTCCGCACGCAAGATCCGCGGACCCAAATGAACAGTTTTAGCGCCGGCAGCGCAAAGAGCTTCTATTTCGGCGCTGCTAAACCCTCCCTCGGGGCCGGTAAACAGTAGTACTTCGTTGTTTCCAGGTTTTATCTGCCACAGCAGATCGGCCAGCCCGCGCTCATGCTCGTGCTCCCAAGGGATCAGGGCCAACCGCCCGGGAATCTCTTTCAATACCTTGTCCAGGTCGCATATGGGTTCCACAGGGGGTAGAAAAGCCCGCCGGCACTGGGCGGCGGCACTGCGGGCAATTTTCTGCCAGCGCAAGAGGCGCGCCGCTTCACGGGATCCGGTTAACCGGGGGATGCTGCGCTCGGTAAGCACAGGTATAATCCGTGATACACCCAGTTCAACCGCCTGGCGGATTACCAGGTCCATCTTTTCTCCCTTGGCCAGGGACTGCAGCAAGGTCACTTTCAGGGCCGGCTCGCTGTTTTGCGCCGGTTCAACCAGCCATACCACAACTTCCCCGGGAGTGATGGAAACAATGATGCCATGATAAGCCGCGCCCCTGCCGTCAGCCACTACCACGGCGGCCCCTTTGCGCAGTCTCAGGACGCGGTAGGCGTGGTTAACGTCCTCCGCTTCCAGGGTAATTTCCCGCTCCGCTTCCAGAATGGCGGATTCTTTGAAAAAATAGTGCATCGGCTCTCCTTAAGCGGCTATTGGCCCCCGCCGAAAGCATCTTTTACTTTATTAAAAAAACCTTTTTCCTCGCTTAGCCTGGCAAACTGCTCCAAGAGCTGTCTCTGTTTTTGGCTGAGGCGCCGGGGCACGGTTACTTTAACTCTCACGTGCAGGTCGCCCTTTCCAGAGCCGCGCAGCCGGGGCATGCCGCGGCCTTTGAGGCGGAAAATGGCGTCGGGTTGGGTTCCCTCGGGTATCCTTAAAGGGGCCGGACCGTCCAGGGTGGGTATTTCCACCTCCGTGCCCAGGGCTGCATCAACCATACCCAGGGTCAATTCATAGAAGAGGTTATCTTTTTCCCGGCGGAAAAGCTCATGGGGGCGGATGCTAATTACGACATAAAGATCACCGGGCGGGCCGCCGCGCAACCCCGCTTCCCCTCCGCCGGCGATACGCAGCTTTGAACCATGCTCCACGCCCGGCGGCAATTTAACCTCAATCTTGCGCTCGCGCACAACCCGGCCCTGGGCGCGGCAGGTGGGGCAGGGTTCCCTTATGATGCGGCCTTCCCCGCCGCATTGACTGCAGGTCTGCACATTGACAAAACGGCCAAAGGCGGTATTGCGGGTATACTGCTGCTGCCCGCTGCCGCCGCAGGAGGGGCAGGTTTCCGGGCGGGTGCCGGCGCGGGCGCGGCTGCCATTACAATCGGGGCAGGTTTCCGTGCGGGGAATCTTAATCGTTTTGGAGCCTCCCCGGTATGCTTCCTCCAGGGTAATCTCCATATCGTAACGGAGGTGGGCTCCCTGCTCGGGGCCGGGTCGCCGCCTCACCCCTCCGCCAAAGCCGCTGAAAAAGCTCTCAAATATATCGGAGAAATCACTAAACCCAAACCCGCTGTAATCGCCCCGGCCAAAACCATTAAAACCGTCGAAAGCCTGGTGGCCAAAACGATCATACTGCTCGCGTTTTTGGGGGTCGGATAAGACCTCGTATGCTTCGTTTATTTCTTTAAATTTGGCTTCCGCATCAGGATCTTCCTTGTTAAAATCTGGGTGATACTGCCGGGCCAGGCGGCGGTAAGCTTTTTTAATCTCTTCAGGGGAGGCGCTGCGCTCCACCCCCAGTATTTCGTAATAGTCCCTTTTGGACAACTTAACTCACCCAACTAGATTAAAGTATTATCAGTACAGTACAGTGTTAGCATGTCACATCATCCATAACCCGTCAAGGGGTACAGTTCATTTATAACCACCGGGCGTAAACGTCCCGGCCATAATGGCACTGTACCCCTTTGCAGGTTTTACGATTACAGCTTTTTATTTATCTTTATTTATCTTCCTTTATGTCATAATCGGCGTCAACCACGTTGTCTCCTTCCGGGCCGGCAGCGCCCGCCCCGGCACCGCCGGAGGCTCCGCCGCCCGGGGGCTGCCCCTGCCCGGCCTTGGCCTGCTCATACAACTTGGCCGAAAGCTCGTGCATATATCCGTTCAACTTCTCCGTGGCCTGTTTAATCTTTTCTAGATCATCGCCCTGCGCAGCGCTGCGCAGCTCTGACGCCGCTTTCCTTACTTCTTCGGCCCTGGCGGAGTCCACCTTGTCGCCCAGATCTTTGAGGGCTTTCTCCGCCTGGTAGGCCAGGGAATCGGCATGGTTCTTGGCATCGACCAGCTCACGCCGCTTCTTGTCTTCCGCGGCATACTGCTCCGCCTCGCGGACCATCTTTTCGATCTGGCTCTGATCGAGGCCACTGGATGCGGTAATGGTAATATGCTGCTCCTTGCCCGTGGCCAGATCCTTGGCCGAAACATTGACAATACCGTTGGCGTCAATATCAAAGCTCACTTCGATCTGGGGTACACCCCGGGGCGCCGGGGGAATCCCATCGAGCATAAACCGCCCCAGGGTCATGTTATCTGCGGCCATGGGCCGTTCACCCTGCAGCACGTGAACCTCTACGCTGGTCTGGTTGTCGGCAGCGGTGGAAAAGATCTGCTTTTTGCTGGTCGGGATAGTGGTATTGCGCTCGATGATTTTGGTAAATACCCCGCCCAGTGTTTCAATGCCCAGGGAAAGGGGCGTCACATCCAAAAGAAGGACATCTTTGGCCTCACCGGCCAGTACGGCAGCCTGGTAAGCTGCGCCCAGCGCCACAACCTCGTCGGGGTTGACGCCCTTGTGCGGCTCTTTGCCCAGCAGCTTGCGAATAGCTTCCTGCACCGCCGGGATGCGGGTTGACCCTCCTACCAGGATGATGCGGTCAATATCTTCCACCTTGAGCCCGGCATCGGCAAGGGCCCGGCGCGTCGGCTCCATGGTCTTCTCCACCAGGTCCGCGGTCAGCTCCTCAAATTTGGCCCGGGTCAGGGTCATATCCAGGTGCTTCGGGCCTTCCTGGGTGGCGGTGATAAAAGGTAGGTTTATGGTTGTGGAAGTCACCGAGGATAGCTCAATTTTGGCTTTTTCCGCCGCCTCTTGCAAGCGCTGCAGTGCCATGCGGTCCTGCCGCAGGTCGATGCCGTGATCCTTCTTAAACTCGTCGGCCACGTAATCGATGATGCGCCGGTCAAAATCGTCGCCGCCGAGGCGGTTGTTGCCGCTGGTAGCCTTAACTTCCACCACGTCGTCGCCCAGTTCCAGCACAGAAACATCAAAGGTGCCGCCGCCCAGGTCAAACACCAGGATGCGCTGCTCGCCTTTTTTGTCCAGACCGTATGCCAGGGCTGCCGCGGTCGGCTCGTTAATAATCCGCAGCACCTCCAGCCCGGCAATCTTGCCCGCATCCTTGGTGGCCTGGCGCTGGCTGTCGGTAAAATAGGCCGGAACAGTAATCACCGCCTGGGTTACCTTTTCGCCCAGGTATGCCTCGGCATCGGTTTTCAGCTTTTGCAAAATCATGGCCGAAATTTCCTGGGGTGTATATTTCTTACCGTCAATATTCACGGTATAATTCGTACCCATCTCCCGCTTGATGGAAAGAATGGTGCGATCGGGGTTGGTAATAGCTTGCCGCTTGGCTACCTGCCCGACCAGCCGCTGTCCGTCCTTGGTAAAGGCTACCACCGAAGGGGTCAGCCTGCTTCCTTCCGCGTTGGGTATTACCTCGGGCTCACTGCCCATTAAAACTGCAACAACCGAGTTGGTTGTGCCCAGGTCAATTCCTACTACTTTGCCCATTATTAATAGATCCTCCTTTTCCTTAATCCACAAATAAGTCTGTTCTTAAGTATTTCACTTTAACTCCGGCACACTTTAACCATGGCCGGTCGGAGCACTCTTTGCTTGTATAAATAGCCTTTTTGCAACTCTTCCGCCACGCAGCCCGGTTCGCCCTCTTCCACCTGCAGCACCGCATGGTGATAATTGGGGTCAAAAGGCTGCCCCAGGGAGTCCATCACGGTAACTCCCTCTTGCTCCAGCAACTGCAGCATCTGGCGGTGAATCATTTCCAGGCCTTCACGATATGAATCCGGCACCGCTTCCGACCGGGCGGAATCAATGGCCCGTTCCATGTTATCCAGCACCGGTAAAAGCTTTTCTAAAAACTTAAACAATGCGTATTCCCGGGTCTCTTCCTGCTCGGCGCGGCTGATACGGCGGAAATTATCAAAATCAGCCTGCTTGCGCAACAGGCGGGCTTTAAGCTCTTCCCTCTCTTTCTCCCACTCTGCCTTTAATATCTCAATTTCGGAGAGCTCCGGCTGCTCCGGCTCCGGTAGAGCCTGTTCGCTGCCCTCATCCACTGCACTTGATTCCCCGGCTGCGTTTTCAGCAGCCTCACTGTTTTCTATATGGTTATGATCCTGCTTCTTGGATTCGTCTTCCCTGGCCATCACAGGGTTCACCTTCTCTCTATATTTGATCTGTTTGGCCTGCCAGGCCGGCTGGCCAGCTATGAATTTAAACTTTCATTTAGTTTATCCACCAGGCAACGCACTACACCGATGACGCGGGAGTAATCCATGCGTGTGGGGCCCAGGACCCCCACTGTACCCAGATTTCTATTGTTTATCTTATACGTTGCGGTAATGAGGGTGCATTCATTAATTTCCTCCACCATGTTTTCGGTGCCTATCTGCACTACTACGCCTTCTTTTCCCAGGTTTCTTTCCAGGATTTTAAACAGTAGAGATTCCTGTTCGAAAAGAGAAAGCATGCGCCTTATTTTTTCGACATCCTTAAATTCGGGCTGGTTGAGAATATTAGTGGTGCCGCCCAAAAACACTCGCACCTGCTCTTCTTCTTTAAGGCTTTCCTCCAGCAAAATGAAGGCCTGCTCCAGCAACTCCATGCGGCGGAACAGATCCCGCTTCAATTCATTAATCAGCGAAGTGGTAACCTGGTCTATCGACAGCCCGAACAGCTTCTGGTTCAGGTATGAAACAACCTGCTGCAGCTCCGGCGGTGAAAGGGATTGATTTAGCTCGATAACCTTGTTTTTAATAAAACCGGTATCGGTAATCAGGACCACCAGCCCCCTCTTTTCATCCAGGGGCAAAATACGCATCTGGCGGAAAGTGCTTCTTTTATACTGCGGGCCCATAATTAGTGAAGTATGATTGGTAATCGATGAGAGCACCCGCGCGGCACTGATAATAATCTGCTCAATCTCACGCATCTTATCGGCGTTTAAGGAGCGGCTAATGGCCGATGTTTCTTCCTCGTCCGGCCCACCGGGGGGCATCAGGTTGTCGACATAGTAACGGTAACCTTTCTGGGAAGGAATGCGCCCGGCAGAAGTATGAGGTTGAGAGAGGTAGCCCATCTCCTCCAGGTCGGCCATTTCATTGCGAATGGTGGCGGAACTGAGTCCGATCCGGCAGGTGCGGGCGATAGTGCGGGATCCCACCGGATCAGCCGTTTCTATATAATTAGACACAACAGCCTCTAAGATCTTTTTCTTTCTTTCCGTTAAGGCAGTCATGCATATTCTCTCCCCTGGGATGATTATTAGCACTCTAGAACGGAGAGTGCTAACTGTACTAAAAATAACATCCCGGCGGGGGTTTTGTCAAGGTCAACCTGGAAAAAAATTAGAGTGAAGAATCGCTGGAAGAGAAAATGGTGCGCCAGCAGGTGAGCATCCGGATCATGTCAACGGTGATCGTATTGCCGCTAAAGGTTAGTTTGATTTTGCCGCCGCCCTGATTATGCACAGTAAAAGCCGCCCTTTCACGCTGCAGGCCCATCAGGTCGGCAAGGTTCCTCTCCGCCAGGTTGAACCCGCCGTAGAGCACGAGCAGCGCCAGGACCAGCCCGGCCGTAAAATAAATAAAACTGCGCACAGTTTCGCCCCCAGGATCACGATCAATATTAAGATGAACGGAAGGGGCGGTTGTTATTCATTCTGCTCAAAAAATCGATAGTAAGCGCGGGCCAGGGCCTCGGCCAGGTACGGAACGGCACGCTGCGCTTCCTCCAGGGTGTTTTCATGGCCGCCGATCTCAATGAGAATGGAATGGGCATGCAGATCTTGATTGTAAATTTCGTTATACTGGCGGATTCCGCGGGAAAGGCCAGGGGCCACTGTTTCCAGCTCCCGGTTCAGGCACAGGGCCAGGGCCAGGTTGGATTCCCAACCCGGATGGCGGGTGCCGATAACAATCAAAATTTTGCTCACATCACCTTCGGGGAAAGTAGTAGTGGTAATTTCGCGGCGCACCCCGTCCCGGTGCAGGTCAATAACCATGTCCAGCTGGGGATTTTCAGCCATGATTTCCTTAATGACCGGCCGGATCTTTTCGTAAGCGGTATTACGGGGCAGATCATAGATGCCGCGGTGATGAATCAGCGGCAGGCCGTACTGATCCTGCAGCAGAGTAACCAACTGCTCCCCGAGGCGGGCGACCGTATGATTAAGGTTTTGCGAATAACGCAAGCCGAAAGTAGGCTCAAAAGTTTCCGTAATATGCGTATGATATATGAGAGCTACCGGTTCGCTGTAGCCGAGAAAAGGAAATTGGGGATTGAATACCGGAACCTGCTCTTCCTCTCCGGGTTCCTGAGGCAGGTCAGGGTCTGCCCCAGCTTCCCCCCCAGCCTCCGGCGGATGCAGCACGGGCAGGGCAATGCGGGTACCGGCACCCAGTTCCCGCTCTAAAATGGAACGGGGATCCCGCGGATCCACTCCTGTCAGCGCATAAAAAGCCTCAAAAACCGCTCCCCGGATCGCAGCGTTCGCTGCGGCACCGGGCGGCTCCATGCCGGGTATAGTATCGGCCATCATTTTATGCAGCAGCCACCCCGAAATCGCGGACGGCGCTTTAGCTTCCGGTTCCACCGGCCGGGCAGAGGGTGCCTGCCTCAGGGCGGACACCGGGAACAGCCAGGCCGCGATTAAAGCTGCTGCCGCCAGAGCCCACCAGAGAAGCTTTTTCCTTCTTAAAGTGCTGTTAAAGCGGCGCCTGCGCCTGCTCGTCCACCGTACTTTTTTCCCGGACAAAAAAATCTCCCCCCGCGGCAGTAAACAATTAAATATATGCCGCAGGGGGATCAATTTATGCAAGCCTATCTTTTCTTATAAAGCGCCGACATGTTGCGCAGCCGCTCCACAATGGGCGGCAAAATCTTCAATACATAATCCACATCCGCTTCATCATTGCCCCGGCCCAGGGTCAGGCGCAAAGAACCGTGGGCGGTTTCATGATCCAGCCCCATGGCCATGAGCACATGAGACGGATCCAGGGAACCGGAAGTGCAGGCCGAACCGCTGGAGGCGGCTACCCCCTGCAGGTCCAGGCTTAAAAGGAGCGATTCTCCTTCAATATATTTAAAACTGACATTGACATTACCGGGCAGGCGCTGTTCAGGGTGGCCGTTTAAAATAACATCTTCAATCTTTAACAGGCCCTTGATCAGGGTGTCGCGCAGATGCTTCAGGCGGCTCATTTTTTCAGGCAGCTCCTGCACCGCCAGCTCCAGCGCCCGGGCCAAACCGACGATCCCGGCCACGTTTTCCGTCCCCGGGCGCAGCTTGCGCTCCTGGCCGCCGCCCCGGTATAGCGGGGTCAAAGGGACCCCTTTGCGCACGTAAAGGGCGCCGATCCCCTTGGGGCCATTAAACTTATGGGCCGATAAAGAAAGAAAATCTACCTGCAGCTCTTTAACATTTACCGGAATCTGCCCTATCGCCTGGACGGCGTCAGTGTGAAAGAGAACTCCTTTTTCCCGGGCCAGGGCAGCCATTTCACCAATAGGCTGTATAGTGCCCACCTCGTTGTTGGCCATCATCACCGAAACCATGGCCGTATCCGGGGTCATGGCCTCTTCCAGGACCCGCGGGTCGACCAGGGCGTTGCTGTCAACGGGCAAAAAAGTAACTCTATGGCCCTGTTCTTCCAGGTCTTTGCACACATCGAGAACGGCGTGGTGCTCGATACTGGAGGTAATAAAGTGGCTTTTGGGCTTAAGGGCCGCCGTGCCGCGCAGGGCTATATTGTTTGATTCTGTCCCGCCGGAGGTAAAAAATATTTCTCCCGGTTCCGCGCCCAGGGCTGCCGCCACCACCTCGCGCGCAGCATCCACAGCCTGGCGCGCTTCTCTACCCTGCGCGTGAATACTTGATGGATTGCCGAATTTTTCCCGCAAAAAAGGCATCATGGCCTCTAAAACTTCTTCGCGCAACGGTGTGGTCGCACCGTGATCCATATATACTTTCCGGCTTTCCAACTGAATACCTCCTCAAATTAGTTAATTAATTGGGCCGGTTTTATGTCAATAAGGTCGGCAAGATAAACTTCGTCCAAAACTTCGTTTATGCGATCGCGCAGCTTCTCCCAGACATGGCGGGTCAGGCAGCCTGCAGAAGAACGATGGCATGAACTTCTACCGGCAGGCGGCTCCAGGAGGCAGCTTACCGGGGCGATGGGGCCTTCTACCGCCCGGACAATATCCCCCACCTTGATTTCTGAAGGCGGGCGGGCCAGCAGGTACCCGCCCCGGGCGCCGCGCACGCTTTCAATTAAACCGGCCCGGCGCAGGTCGGGGAAAATCTGCTCCAGGAACTGGTAAGAAATCCCTTCGCGGCCGGCAATTTCTTTCAAGGACAGGGCCCCTTCCGGGTAATGGAAAGCCAGCACGGCCATGGCCCTGACCCCGTATTCTACCCTGGCTGATAACTTCACTCATTCACCCCCATCGATTTAATTCTGACCAATTAACTCAGGTATTATCCCGAAAAAAACATCCTTATTTTTCTTGCAACGCCAAAAGAATACCACCGCCTTTAAATGATGTCAATAAGGAGCTGCGCTCTCTGTTGGAAAGTGTGTCTGCTTTATTATATGCGGCCTGCGGAGCAGAATGAGAAAAAGGAATCCACAAGTGGCAATCTTCATTTGACGGCTCCCCTGCGTTTTGTTATATTTAAAGCCAACCGCGCCAGGAAAGGAGAGATAAAATGCCCCGCAACATTACTTATCAAATTATAAAAAAACACCTGCTGTCGGGCGAGCTGGCCCCGGGAGCTGAAATAGCCATAGCCATTGACCAGACCCTGACCCAGGATGCTACCGGAACCATGGCCTACCTGCAACTGGAAGCGCTGGGCGTGGACCGCGTCAAAACAGAACTGTCTGTCAGCTATGTCGACCACAACACTCTGCAAACCAGCTTTGAAAATGCCGACGACCACCGCTACCTGCAGTCGGTGGCCGCCCGCTACGGCGTCTACTTTTCCCGGCCCGGCAACGGTATCTGCCACCAGGTCCACCTGGAGCGCTTCGGCGCGCCCGGGAAAACCCTGCTGGGCTCGGACAGCCACACCCCCACCGCCGGAGGGCTGGGCATGCTGGCCTTCGGAGCCGGAGGGCTGGATGTGGCCGTGGCCATGGCCGGCGGGCCTTATTATTTGAAGGTTCCGAAAGTGGTTAAAGTTAACCTGACCGGCCAACTGGCCCCCTGGGTTGGCGCTAAAGATATTATTCTGGAAGTGCTGCGCCGCCTTACGGTTAAGGGAGGCATTGGCCGGGTCATGGAATACACGGGGCCCGGTGTCAAGCAGCTTTCCGTGCCGGAGCGGGCCACCATCGCCAACATGGGGGCAGAGCTGGGCGCCACCTCATCTATTTTCCCCAGCGATGAGGTCACCCGGGAATTCTTAAGGGCGCAACAGCGGGAATCGGCCTGGATCCCCCTGGAGGCGGAGCCCGGCGCGCAATACGACGAGGAGCTAACCATTAACCTGGACCAGTTAGAGCCCCTGGCCGCCTGCCCGCACAGCCCCGACGCCGTAAGGACGATCAAAGCAATCGGGCCAATTCCGGTGGACCAGGTGGCGATCGGCAGTTGCACCAACTCTTCTTACCACGATCTGCGCCTGGTCGCGCAAATTCTCAAGGGCAAGGTGGTCCACCCCCGGGTCAGCCTGGTCGTCTCTCCCGGTTCGCGCCAGGTTTACCGGATGCTGGCCCGGGACGGCATTCTGGAGGACCTGATCGCTGCGGGAGCGCGGATCCTGGAAGCGTCCTGCGGCCCCTGTATCGGCATGGGCCAGGCCCCGCCCAGCGGCGGCGTCTCGGTGCGCACCTTTAACCGCAATTTCCCCGGGCGCAGCGGCACCGCCGACGCCAAGGTCTACCTGGCCGGTCCTGCCGCTGCGGCCGCCACGGCCCTCACCGGGGTCCTTACCGATCCGCGGGATCTGGGCGACCCGCCGCAGGCGCAGCCACCAGTGGCCGTGATTGTCGATGATCGCATGATCATCGCCCCCCCGGAAAACAACCAGGCGGTTGAGGTACTCCGCGGGCCCAATATCAAGCCGCTGCCCCGGCAGGTGCCGCTGCCGGAACAGCTAAAGCTGCCCGTCCTGTTAAAAGTAGCAGACAATATTACCACAGACCATATCATGCCGGCAGGGGCCAAGGTCCTGCCGCTGCGCTCCAATATTCCGGCAATCAGCGAGTATGTTTTTGCTTCCATCGATGAAAGTTTTCCCCGGCGCGCCCGGGAGAGCGGCGGCGGAGTGGTGGTGGGCGGAGAAAACTACGGCCAGGGCTCCAGCCGGGAGCACGCCGCCCTGGCGCCGATGTATCTGGGGGTTAAAGTGGTGCTGGCTAAATCCTTTGCCCGCATCCACCAGGCCAACCTGGTGAACTTTGGCATCCTGCCGCTGACCTTTACCGACCCGGCCGATTACGACCGTCTAGAACAGGGAGATCTCCTGGTAATCGATGCGGTCCACCAGCAGCTAAAACAAAACACCCTGACCATAAGCAATGTGACCCGGGGGCGGGCCTTTACCGCGGCTCACGCTCTTACGCCCCGCCAGGTGGAGATCATCAGGGCGGGCGGGCTGCTGAACTACACCCGCTTAAAGTCTTAGTGTTCTTTTTCCTGCTCCAGGCCCCCGCTCTCCTGCCGCTTGTAGGCCACTGCTATGGCGGCGGCAAAGGGCGGGTCATGGGTTAGTGATACTTCAATCCCGGTAATGCCCTGCGCAGCCGCCTGCCTGGCCGCATGGCCTGAAAGGCGCACCTGTGGCTTGCGGCCGGGCGGCGCCAGGATTTCCACTTCCCTTAAGGCCGCCGGGCCGATGCCGCAGCCGATGGCTTTCAGCACCGCCTCTTTGGCGGCAAAGCGGGCGGCGGCGGAGCGAACCGGCGCAGGCCGCGGCGCCAAAAGGGCCAGCTCTGCGCTGCTAAAAAGCCGTTTGAGAAAACGTTCAGGGTTGCGCCGGCAGGCTTTATCCACCCGTTTTATGCTGATCAAATCGACCCCTACACCAACGATCATATTTGTGCAACTCCCGCTTCGATTTATTTTGCCATTATTTTACCATGCCCGGCCCTATTCCCCAAATATTGGCCCTGCCGCCATCCGGCGCCGGCCAGGCCTGCTTCGCTTAATTTTGTAATGCCATTAGCGATTGGGGATTTAGGGAAAACGATTAGATTAAGTGGTGGGCGTAACATAAAACCCGCCTTCTCACCGCCGGTAAGCCTGGCAATCCCGCAGCTATCCGCCGGCGGACCGGTGCCGCGGGCCGCCTCACTCCAACTGGTAGATGGATTGGAAAAGCCGGTAGGCTTCCGCCCAGCGGTCAGTATCCCGGGGCTGGTAGTGGACCAAAGGGAAGGTGCGGCGGATTAACTCCTGGCCCTGTTCGATGTTTTTAAGCTGGCCCCCGGCGATCATCTGCACCAGGATATTGCCCAGGGCGGCAGCTTCGATTGGCCCGGCCATAACGGGCCTTCCACAGGCGCTGGCCATAAACTGGCAGAGCAACTGGTCCTGGGCCCCGCCGCCCACGATACTGATCACCGGCAGCGCTTTCCCGGTGAACTGCTCCAGCTTTTCCACGGCCCAGCGAGTTTTTAAAGCCAGGCTTTCGCAGACACAGCGGACCAGTTCCCCGGCGTTTTCAGGGGCCCTGCCCAGGCGCTCCCGGCACCTTTGCCGTATTTTGGCCGCCATATCTCCGGGGGCATAAAACAGTTCATCGTCCACGTCGATGATATAAGCAAAGGGAGCAGCCTGCGCCGCCATGGCCGAGAGTTCTTCAAAGCTGTAGTCACGCCCCTGCCGCCTGAAATCGGTCCTTAATTCCTGGATTAACCAGGTTCCCATCAGGTTGCGAATCAGCCTCACGCGGCCGCCGTAGCCCCCCTCGTTGGCGATATTGTGGGCAAAGCCGATCGTATTAATGACGGGCTGGTCGACCAGGGTGCCGACCAGGGACCAGGTGCCGCTGCTGATGATGGCGCCGTCGCCCTCCAGGGGGGAGGCCAGAAACGCCGAGGCGGTATCGTGCTCGCAAACGGCAATGACACTGAAGGGGCCTACTCCGTACCGCTCCCGGTAGCTTTTCAGGGTTGAACCGGCCACCGTGCCCGGCGGGACGATCTCGCCCAAAAGCTCCCTGGGGATCCGGTAAGCGGCCAAAACCTCTTCCGACCAGTCGCCGGCCAAGAAATCATAGAGCTGGCTGACCGAAGAGATGGTGAATTCGGCGATCACTTCACCGGTGATATAGTAGCTCAGCAGGTCGGGCAGAAACAGAAGTTTATAGGCGTGATCTAAAAGATAACCCTGGCCTTCTTCCCGCATGGCGGCCAGTTGCATCAGGGTGCTGAAGCGGCTGATCTGGTTTCCCGTGGCCTGGTATACTTGGCGGGGAGACATGCGGGAAAAAATGGCCTCCCGGTGATGCAGGGTTCTATCGTCCCGGTAACAGCGCACAGGCGCTAGAAGGTCTCCCGCGCGGCTGATCAAAGAAAAATCATTGGCAAATGTATCAATGCCCAGGGAGGCCAGCCGGTTTCCCGTCAGGGCGGCGGCTTTTTGCACGCCCAGGTTCATGGCCTGAAAAATGCCGATGAAATCCCAGTAAAGTCCACCGGCCAGGGGGACGGCAGCGTTGTCGAAGCGGTGGACGGTCTCCAGGGCCAGCTTCGCCCCGTCCCAGCGCCCCAGGTACATTTTGCCACTGCTGGCGCCCAGGTCAAAAGCCAGGTAGTTCATTGCCAGACCGCCTTTACCGGGTATTAGACCACAGAAATCCGCACGCCCAGTGATTTTAGCGCTTCGAGCTTTTCCCCATCGGCCTTGCTGTCCGTGATAATGTTGTTGCCGGGAGAGAGGTTGGTCAGAAAGACCTGCCCCGCCGCGGAGAACTTGGTATAGTCGGCCAACAGGAAAAGCTCCCGGGAATGTTCAATCATTAAACGTTTCGTCTCAATTTCCTGCACGCTGGCATCGGTCACCAGTCCACTGGGGGCGATCCCGGCGCAGGACATGAACGCCTTGTTGGGGTAGAATTCCGCGCAGTGTTTCACCGTGGCGCTGCCATATAAAGAGAGGTTGCTTTCCTTAAAAACCCCTCCCAGGCAGATAAACAGGATATTGGGGTTGGGGGACTTGGCCGCCACCATCAACAGCTTGATCGAATTGGTGATCAGGGTAGCATGGATAGTGCGGGGGATATACCTGGCCAGGTAGACGGTGGTGGAGCTGTTGTCAACAAAAACCGTATCGCCGTCTTGAATCAGCCCCGCCGCATACTTGCAGATGGCGTTTTTTTCATGGTAACGCTGGATGCCCCGCACCGAAACCGGGTATTCATATCCGGGCCCCCGCACCTTTTGATTGTAAACGGCGCCGCCGTGGGTCCGGGTTAAGATCCCTTCCCGCTCCAGCTCGGCCAGGTCGCGGCGGATGGTCTCCCTGGAGATTTGAAACTGCCGGGCAAGGCTGTTCACTTCCACCTGCCCGTGCTTTTCCAGCAAGTTTATGATTTCGGCTTTTCTTTCCACGTTGTACATGGCTGACCTCTTTTTTCCGCGCTTTAACTACCGCAACTGTTCTTATAAATAAATCAGAGCAGCTTTTGGGCCAGGGCGCAGAAAGCGTCGCCCTCAATGCGCTCCAGCATGCTGTAGGCATGGAACAGATCCGCCCCGGTGACCACGACACCGTGTTTGGGCAGGATAACGGCCATGGGTTTCCTTTCCGCCAGCTCCCGCCGCTGCTCAAAGTACTGGTAGACTTTTTCCGCCAGTTGTGGCGAACCGGCCCCGGTATACTCAATGCAGCCCACATTGCCCCGGCCCAGGGTGGCTTCGGTTACACTGGGAATTTCTTTTCCGTAGGCCACGAACGGCATGCAGTAAAAAGGGTGGGCATGGATGGTGGCGCCGATAAAGGAAAAGTTTCGCAGCAGCTTTATATGCATGGCGCTTTCCCGGGAGAGCTTCCCCTGCCCCTCCAGGATATTGGCGCTGTAATCGATAAGCAGCAAATCTTCGGGTTGAATGAGGCAGAAACGGCGCTCGGCCATGAGAGAGGGGGTGATCAGAATGCGGTTTTCGGCCACTTTGACGGCCAAATTGCCCCCTGCCGCATTGGTGAGGCGTCGCTCCCACATATTCCGGGCTACCACCGTCATGGTTTCCCTTACCTCGAGATAGGACAGCTTGCTCAAGGCCGGCTCACTACTTTCATGCTCCTAAAATTTTTTTTGCTTTTACATGTTGCATAAGCGCCTCCGCCCGCCCGGCCTCGAAGCCTACAGAAAGGGCCGATTCGGCGGAGGCCGCGGAAACAGCCGTGGCCCATTGAAGGGCCCTTTCCAGGGGCCATGACTCCGCCAGGCCGTGCAGCAAGCCCGCCAGAAAGCTGTCGCCGCAGCCGATCGTATTTTTAACTTTAATGGCCGGGGGCGTAGCCTGGTAAATGCCCGCTTCTGTCCGGAGGACCGCCCCGGCGCTCCCCAGGGTCACGGCGATGATCTCGATCTGGTAGCGGCTAAGCTCTTGCACAGCCTCCACTACATCGTCCACGCTGCGCAGGGTCCGGCCCAGCAGCGCCGAAAGCTCGTCTAAATTGGGCTTGATCAGGTAGGGCGGCCAGGCCAGCGCCTCTCTTAAGGTTTCCCCGCCGGCATCCAGGACAACTTTCAACTCCTTTTCCCGCAGGGCCGCCAGCATGCGGTTATAGATCAGGGGATCCGGGCAGTTGGAAATGTCTCCTGACAGCACCAGGGTCTCCCCCGGCCCAATGAGCGACTCCATCTTCTTGATCAGGGCGGCGATATCTTTTTCCGGCGGCGACTCCCCTTTCTCGGCGATCAGGGTGCACTGGCCGTCTTCTTCAACCAGCAGGTAATTGGTGCGGCTCTCCCAACCGGGATTGTAAATAAAGTGAGGCTCTACTCCCCAGCGGGTAAGGGAGTCAATGACATAGCGGCCCCCGGCCCCTCCGGCCAGGCCGAACGCCCGGCTGGCCCGCCCCATCAGGCGCAGGTTCATGGAAACATGGGTGCCCTTTCCCCCCACCGCAGTATCCGTCCGCAGCACGCGGTTGGTGGTGTTCTTTTGCAGGGCCTCCAGGTGGAGGATCTTGTCCACCGCCGGGTTTAAAGTCAGGGTGTTAATCATCTTCATGACTGAATGTTACCACATCGAGGAAAAATGCTCAATAGATAGCTTAAATCGCAAAAATTCGGTCACAATCGGAACCAAAAAGAAGGTATTACGCCCTTTATCTTGAATTTATAATCAATTCATTTATTGGGAGGAACAATATGGAGACGAAAGTGACCGGCACCACCAAGCTGGGGTTTTTCCTGGCCGTTTTCGGCAGCTCCATTATCTACGGCATCCTCAACACATTCCTGATCAAGTACTATACCGATATTGCCCTCATTGCGCCCATGCCTGGGCGACCTGAGCGAATATGTTACCTGCAAAAGAGGCATCCAGATCGAGGGAGTTGTCTTTGCCACCAAAACATTTTGTGTCAAACTGGCCAACGGCCTGGCCGCCCTCACCATCACTGCCTTGCTGACAGCGCTAAATTACATCCCCAATATGCCGCAAAGCCCCGGGGTGGTCAAAGGCCTGTTTCAGGCGGTCACGCTGCTGCCTGCCCTGCTGGCCTTCCTGGCTCTGCTGCCCATGCTCTTCTATCGCTTAAACGAGTTTACGCTAAAAGAAATCAGGGACCAGAAAAAAGAAGCTGCGCCGGCCCGGTCGTAGCGGCAGATGGTTTATGGAGACCAAAGGAGTTGAGTATTATGGAATTTGGCTTTGCCCACTGCTACCACCTGCATCTTTCCCTGCTTCCCTTTGATACCGGTTCCTTTGAAACCCGCCTGGATAAAGCATACGCCATGATGAAGAAAGCGGGAGCCACCTTTTTCCGCCCCCACATTCACTGGAACCGGGTGGAACCCTTTATCTACCGCCCCGGCTTAAGGGTGGAAGATGTCACGGAAGAAATGATCGAGGCATACGCCGCCGGGGCATGGGAAGGTGTTTTCTGGGACGAAACAGATATGATGATCAATAAAATGTTAGAGCACGGCATCAAGCCGTTCCTCTGCCTGGGGGCCGGCTACCTGCACCAGTTGCCCATGTTCGAAAGCAAAAAGAACATTCTACCTTTTAACCCCTCCTATATCCACCCGGAAATCTACCTGGGCCACCTCTACCTGCATGCCCGGGCCTCGGTGCGGCGCTACAAGGACCGGTGCCGCCACTGGCAACTGGAAAACGAGCTCAATGAAGCCGGGGAAACGACAGTGGTGATGAAATGGCGCCGCGGCCTGAAGTGGTTTTCCCGGCGCTTTCAACTGGCCCTGATGGAAACTCTGCACCGGGCCGTAAAAAAAGAGGATCCCGGCTCCCTTACCTCCCACAATGTCTGCGGTATGGGCTATAAAGTGATCCCCGGCCTCTACGATTGGAAACGCGATATGAAGCTATGGGACAAATACATGGATATCGTCGGCTTCGACCCCTTCCCCAACTACCTCAGCGGCGATCCCATCACCATCGGGAAAGTCGTCAGCAAAATCATGCGCGACTTGAAAAAGATGAACCTGGGAAAGCCGATCTATATCCTGGAAGACGGCTACCCCGTCAAGCCGGCCGGCAAGGGCTTCTCAGAAGAGAGACAGGTGCAGTATTACCGCGAACTTCTGGAAACCTGCGAGGAAACGGGCGTTGACGGCGTCTTTATCTACTGTTTTTCCTCCCAGGAGGGAGCCCCCGGAAATGAGTGGCATCGCCAGAGAAGGATTCTGGATGTTGAAGACTGGTGGGGCGTGGTCAGGGCCGACGGCAGCACCCGTCCCGCCTACGATTACCTGGTTGAACGAAACAAGAGAAAAACCCGGGAGGAGATCCGATGAAGGTGAAAAAACTAAAGTATTCTGTTGGTACCTGGCAGTACGGCCCTTTAGGCGACCGCTTTGTGCCCGGAGGGTACCAGGAGGCCGCCGCCTTCCCGGCTCTACTGGATCATATCGCCGCCATTGAAGGGGTGACCGGGGTTGAGCTGGTTTACCCCGGGGAGGTTGCGGATGACAACCATGCTTTCATCGTCGAGGAGTTGCAGAAAAGGAAGCTGGAAGCCGCCCATCTGTGCGTGGACCTCTACGCCCACAAAAAATGGCGCTTCGGCTCCATTACCGCCGACCGGGAGGAGACCCGCCGGGAGGCGGTGCAGACCATCCTTTTAGCTGCCGAAGCCGCCCGCCGCATCGGGTGCCGGTCACTAAACCTCTGGTTCGGGCAGGACGGCCACGACTACCTGTTTCAGCGCCATTACCTAAGCTCCTGGAAGCGGCTGGTTGATACGCTGCAACACCTGGCCACAGAGATTCCTGACTTAAGGCTCTGCCTGGAATACAAACTGAAAGAGCCCCGCACCCACTCTCTGGTCCCCAACACTCACGCCGCCCTTCTGGCCGTGGAAGAGGCGGGAGCGCCCAACCTGGGCGTTACCCTGGACGTGGGGCACGCCATGGCGGCCGGGGAAAATATGGCGGAAGCGGCCTCCCTGTTGATGGCCAAGGGCCGCCTCTTTCACTTGCACCTGAACGACAACTACCGCTACTGGGACGACGATATGGCCGTGGGCAGCGTCCATACCCTGGAATTTTTAGAGCTCCTCTACTGGCTTAACCGCTGCGGCTACGAGGGCTGGTTTTCTCTGGACGTTTACCCTTTCCGGGAAGACCCGGCCAGAGTGACCCGCTACAGCATCGATATGCTCAATACCCTGCAGGCCGCGGCCGTAACCCTGCAGGAGGCGGGAATGGAGGAGCTCATCACCCAGGAGAAAGCGCTGGAGGCCCTGGAACTGGCCAGAAAAACCTTGTTTAAATCGTAGAAGGCAGGTCCGACAATGATTTTTGTACTTTTCTTGCGCCAGTGCAAAAAATAGATTGTTTTCCTTGCATTTCTGGTATAAATGTGATATTTTCAATGAGAAATATCCCTGTTTACCAGGGAAGCCTAGGAGGTTGTTTATTTAGATGCAAGGAAGGGTTAAGTGGTTCAACCCCGAGAAGGGGTACGGCTTCATTGAAGTCGAGGAAGGGAAAGACGTTTTTGTACACTACTCAGAAATTCAGGAAGAAGGCTTCAGGACCCTGGAAGAAGGCCAGTTAGTTGAATTCGATATTGTCGAAGGAAACCGCGGGCCCCAGGCCGCAAACGTGGTTAAGATTTAGCTTTAGGCCAACTTAAGTCTGGCCGGCAACACGTTTGGACATAACAGCCGGGTTGTTCAACCCGGCTTTTTTATTTTTGCTTTGGCCTATCGGTCACGATCCGTTCCCGCCCCGGAACAGGGGGGGAAGCCGGCGCATCACCCGGTCTACAAAACCGGGGGGAGGCCTGTCCCACTCAACAGCAGCAAGAACAGGCCCGCTGAGGGCGTATTTTTGCGGCCTTAGCCTGCCAAATTTTTTTCTGCTCTGCGCCTCCGGTCCTGATGCTTCAGGCCCGGCGTGATTCAAACTGCACATATTCTTCCTCCCCTATCCAGAGGGCACGCAGCGCCTTGCGGGCCCGGTAGAGGCGTGTTTCGATGGTCTTCAAGGGCACCCCGGCCTCGCGGGACATCTCCCGGTAAGTTAAACCGTCCAGGTAATGGCGTTTCAACACGTAACGATAATGCCCGGGCAGGCGGGAGAGAAATCCGTGCAGCCGCTCCTGCTCTTCTTTGGCCAGGATTATTCCTTCCGGCGCTCCATCAGGCCTGGGCCCGCATTCCAACTGGCGGGCATAACCCTCCAGCCGCTTTTTTTCATCGCGGCGGCGGCGGTGAAAATCGATGGCCTTATTTACCGCAATTTTAAGCAGCCAGGTTGAAAATCGGGCTTCGCCGCGGAAACAGCTCAGAGAGCGGTAGGCCTGCCAGAATGTTTCCTGGGCCAGATCTTCCACTTCGGGCCGGGAACCGGTAATCCGGGCTATGGCCGCAAAAACCATGCCCTGATATTTCTCCACCAGGCGGCGATAGATTTCCCTTTCGCCGGCCAGGACTGCCTTTACCATACTCCGGTCATCAATAGCAATCATCCCCGTCTAGTGAGCCATAATGGTTTACAAAACCGGTGAACTTCTTCCACGATCTTCTATATACTTAGACGGGGCCGCAAAAAAATATACCTCCAGAGCTTCCGTAAAGCTTTACCAGGCCTGAGCAAGCTCCCCAGGCCCTGCAGCCAACCCCTTGCACAAAACAAAGGGGTGCAAATTAAAGGTTTTTTTCTAAATTTGCAGAATGTGTATTGTCAAACAGTTAATTTATGGTGGAACGGACGGTGTTGCAAATGTGTGATACCATGGTTGCCCTTGGCAACTCTACCCGGGATGGCTCAGTGCTTTTCGCCAAAAACAGCGACCGGCAGCCCAATGAACCGCTGCTTTTCATCCGCATTCCCCGTAAAAAGCACCAGCCGGGAGCCAGGGTGAAATGTACTTATATCGAAGTGGACCAGGTTGCCGAAACATACGAAGTGGTTCTGCTCAAACCTTCATGGATGTGGGGCGCCGAAATGGGCATTAATGAATTTGGCCTGAACATCGGCAATGAAGCGGTGTTTACCAGGGAGAGCTATGGCCGGGAGGAAAAGCTGCTGGGCATGGATATGCTCCGCCTTGCCCTGGAAAGGTGCAAAACCAGCGAGGAAGCCTTAAATCTCCTCACCAGCCTTCTGGAACGCTACGGCCAGGGAGGCAACTGCGGCTATGAAAAACCTTTTACCTACCATAATGCCTTCCTGATCGCCGATGCCCATTCCGCCTGGGTCCTGGAAACCGCCGGCATCTACTGGGCCGCCGAAAAGGTCAAAGATATCAGAAATATCTCCAACCGCCTTTCCATAGGCGCCAATTTCGACCGCTGCCACCCCGACCTGGTTAAACATGCCGTGGATAAAAAATGGTGTAAAAGCGAGGCTGACTTCCACTTTGCCCGCTGCTACAGCGATCCCCTGGTGACCAGGTTCAGCGGCTCCGCCGCCCGCTCTTGCGCCGCCCGTGCTGCACTGGAAAAAGAGAAAGGGCGCATTGACATGCAAACGATGAAAAAAATTCTGCGCTCGCATGATCCCGCCGTGGAGGGCAAACAGTTTACCCGCCACTCGCTGAAAAGCGTCTGCATGCACGGCGGCTTTATCTTCGGCGACCACACCACGGGCAGCTATATCGCCTCCATTAACGACAAAAGGTGCTCCTACCTGGTCACGGCGGCATCCACCCCCTGTCTGGCCCTGTTCAAGCCTTACTGGATGGTGGAAGGAGAAAACTTTACCTTTGCCGAAGACGCTGAAGCTGCGGCGGTGGATTTCTGGAGAAAGAGAGAAAGGTTGCACCGGCTCGTCCTGGAAAATAAAATCCCCGATCTGCAGGCCTACCTTGCCGCACGGGACCGCCTCGAAACAGAACTTGAGGGCATGATGGCCGCAGCAGCAGATGCCCCGGAAAGCAGGCTGAAAGAAATCATGGACTGCGCCCTGGCCGAAGAAGAAAAGCTGCTGCAGGAAACCTTCAGCACCATCCCGGAACCGCAAAAACCGGGTAAAATCGGCGGCTCTCTTTATTATAAGCACTACTGGAAAAAGCAGAACGCTTCCCTGGAGCAGCCGCGCCGGTATAAATAACCGGAAATACCGGACGCTTATACTTGTGATCAGCCGCAGTCGTAGGTAATGAAAAATAATAAACAGGTTGACGCGAACTTATGTTCGACTTATAATATTGACAGGCTCTTCTTTATTTTATAAGGAAGGAGGAGCAAGATGATGGAAAAAATCCTGGAACAAATATTCAGCAAATTAAATTCCATGGATGAAAAAATAGGCTCATTAACAAGCGACGTCTCCACACTGAAAAGCGACGTCTCCACACTGAAAAGCGATGTATCTACACTAAAAAGCGACATGCAAAAATTTGCCAGGAAACTTGATGCTGTATTTGAACAAACCGGGTTGCTGACTGAATTTAAAACCGAAGTGATCGAGAGACTGAACAAAATAGCCAGCGACAATCTCTCTCTCCAGCATATAATCGGTGAACACGATGTAGCCATCCGCTCCATGCAAAGAAGCGTATTCTTTAAATAACACCGGGTTTAGCGCCACATAAAACCGGCGGGAAACAGGTTGTAGGGGGCTGTCCTTTGGGGACGCCCCCCATCATCTGTGCTATTTACTGATAACGGAGTACGCGGGTTGCGTTGATGATGGCGATGAGGGCCACGCCCACGTCGGCGAAGACCGCTGCCCAGATGGAGGCCGCCCCCAGCACGCCCATGGCCGCAAACAACCCTTTGACGCCCAGGGCAAGGACGATATTCTGGATGACGATTTTGCGAGTAAAGGCGGCAATTTCGATGGCCCGGGCCACCCGGGCGGGGTTGTCGTCCATGATCACCACGTCTGCGGCTTCAATGGCCGCGTCCGTCCCCAGCCCGCCCATGGCGATGCCCACATCAGCCCGGGTCAAGGCGGGGGCGTCATTGATCCCGTCACCAACAAAAGCCAGCTTCCCCCCCGCAGCTTGCAAATCCTCGATTTTAGCCACTTTGTCTTCCGGAAGCAGCCCGGCCCAGTAGCGATCCACCCCGGTGCGGCCGGCGATGTCTGCGGCCGCCTCCGCCCGGTCACCGGTGAGCATTACTGTGGCCAGGCCCAGGTCCCGCAGCCTGCGCACCGCCAGGGAAGCCTCTGCTTTAAGCTGATCCCGCACCACCAGGCAACCTGCGTACTGCCCATCCACGGCCACGTAAACGGCGCTGCCGGTACTGCTGCAAGGGAAAGCCTCTACCCCTTCCTGCCGTAAAAAGAGCAGGCTGCCGGCCAGGATGGTATGGTTTTGCACGGTGGCCTTAACGCCCAACCCCCTCTTTTCCGTATAGGCGCTGTTCTCTGGCGGAGATAACTCGCCCGGGTAGGCTTTTACCACTGCGCGGGCCAGCGGATGCTGTGAATAATACTCGGCATGGGCCGCCCAGAAAAGCAATTGATCTTCTGTCCACCCGGGCTGGGCCAGCACCTCTTCCACCTCAAAGCTGCCCCGGGTCAAGGTGCCAGTTTTATCAAACACTACTGTCTTCACCTGGTGCAGTGCCTCCAGGAAATTGCCCCCCTTGACCAGGATGCCATGCCGGGAAGCGCTGCCGATGCCGCTGAAATAACTTAATGGCACAGAGATTACCAGGGCACAGGGGCAGGAGATCACCAGAAGCACCAGCGCCCGGTAAAGCCAGCTATGGAAAGCAGCCCCGGCCAGGAGAGGAGGCAGCACGGCCACGGCGAAGGCGGAGAGCACCACCGCCGGGGTGTAATAACGGGCGAAGCGGGTAATAAACTGCTCGGTTTTTGCTTTCCGCCCGGCGGCCTCCTCTGTCAGCCGGAATATTTTAGCCAGGGAAGTCTCGCCGTATTCCCGCTCCACCCGTACCTGCAGCAGGCCGGTGCTGTTGACCGCTCCGGCCATGACCATGTCTCCCTCTTCAACCCGCTGCGGCAAAGACTCTCCGGTCAAGGCGGCATTATCCACGTATGATTGTCCCTGCACCACCGTGCCATCCAGGGGGATTTTTTCGCCCGGGCGCACCAGGATGGTCTGCCCGGGCCGGACCGCTTCCGGGCTCACTCTGATAATACCTTTTTCGGCACTGATCAGGTTGGCGTAGTCAGGGCGTATCTCCATTAAAGCAGCAATGGAGTGCCGCGAGCGATTAACCGCGCTCTCCTCCAGCAGTTCGCCCACGCTAAAAAATAGCATCACCGCCGCTGCTTCCGGCAGTTCGCCTATGGCTATCGCCCCTGCGCTGGCCACGGTCATTAAAAAATATTCATCCATGAGGCGGCCCCGGAAAAGATGATCAAGGGCCTGGCGGATGACCCGGCCTCCGGCCAGAAGGTAGGCCAATAGAAATAGGGCATGGCCGGGCCAGGCTGAAGGAAAGAAAGGAAAGATCTGAAGCCGGGCCCGGAAGCCCAGCCCCAAGATAAAAAACAGGACCGCCGCACCGATAAGCGCCACTTTGCCTGCCGGTAAAGATAAGCGCTTTAAAGGGGCGGTAGCTTTTTTCCCTTCTGCATGATGGTTAACCGGTAGCTGCTGCAGCATTTCACTGGCCGCGCTGCAAGCAGAACACTCCCCGCCACAGCTTCTGTTCCGCATCCTCTGCCTCCCTTTGCTTCGCCATAAACTACTGTAAGCTTTACTTCAACTGCCGCCGGGGCCGGCATGGCCCACGTGCTCCAGGCCCTGCTCAAACATTTTAACCACATGGTCATCGTCAAGGGAGTAAAAAACCATCTTGCCCTGGCGCCGGTATTTAACCAGGCTGGCGCCCCGCAATACCCTGAGCTGGTGAGAAACAGCGGAAGAAGACATCCGTAAAACGGCCGCCAGGTCACAAACACACAGTTCCTGGCCGGCCAGGGCCGATAAAATTTTTATCCGGGTTTGGTCGCCCAGAATTTTAAAAATTTCAGCCAGCCGCTGCACCACCGCCGGCTCCGGGGCTTCCGCCAGGGCCCGGGCCACCGCTTCTCCGTTGACGCTGTGCACCTGGCATGTGTCAAAGCTGCCTCTGTCCACTTTGCCGTCACCCCTGCAATACATTTGAACGTTTATTCATATGTTCAAGATTAGCATAAAAATTTTTTTTGTCAATAGCCAAAGGGATTAAAACGGCAGAATCAATGAAAAACGGTGATCACCGCTACCCCCGCCATAACCAGCAGCGTTAAATAAAGCAGGCGCGGCGTAATCATTTCACGGGAGCGCAGCAGCAGGACACTGCCGGCCATGGTAAACAACGGTTCCGACGCCTTAATGGAATTGACTATGGAAACGGGGGAGAAAAGGAGGGCGCTATAGGTGGCGTAAAGGGCCAGGCTGGTCAGCACCCCGGCCCAGAGGTAGCCTCCGCTGTAAAGTTGCGGCAGCTCCTGTAGCACTTCGCCTAGGCGGCCCCGCCGGGTCAGAATTATCAGCAGGTAAAGCAAAGCGGTAAAAGAGCTGATCGAAACGCCTACCAGGGGTGAAGCATAATAAGATACGCCCATTTTACGAAAAACACTGCCCGTACCCAGGGCTGCTCCGGCCAGCAGCGCCGCCACAATGCCTTTGCGATAGGTTTTTGGATCCGCAGGCTGGTCTGCCGGTCCGGATACAGCCCCCCAGGACAATTGCTCCAGGCTGATCAGATAGGTGGCTGTAAGAATTAAGGCAATGCCCAGCAAGGCCGGAGCGCTGATTCTTTCACGCAAAACCAGCACGCCTAATATTACGGTGAATACGGGCGCCGTAATTTTTAAGGCTACCGCCCGGGAAGGGCCGAGTAAGCGGATGCTTTTAAATAAAAACTCTCTTCCCAGAAAAGAGGTGAGCAATCCTGCTCCGGCAAAGAAACCTACGGCCGGCCAATTTAAGGGCGGAAAAGTAATGCCGCACAGGATAAAGAGCCCCAACACTAAAAAGTTCAGGCCATTATTAACGATAACCCCGATAAGGATGCCGGTAAACTGATCCGTATTTTTCTGAAGCTGCCCTTGCCTGATGGTAATATTGCTCAACCCAAAAAATAATCCCGCTGCCACGGCCAGTATTTCGCCCATCATGACCCCCTGCTGATATGGATAACTATCTATATCTTTTCCCATTCTTCTATTCTTGAGTTTGCCTCAAGCCAGCCTCCCTCCATGTTTCCGGCTGGACGGAACGAAAACTTAGTGGCTAAGGGATTAACCGGTGTGCAAAGCGTAAAAAAAATAGAGCGGGTACGGCAGCGCCGTACCTGCTCTATGGCCACCACAACAACTCAACCGGCCAGTATTTTTAAAATCCACCGGCCGGCGAGAGGGCTTTTCCGCCCTTGCACGGGCGCGGCACACCGCGCCCCCATGGCTTCTAGAGCCCTGTTTAATCTTTTCTTATTGGCTCCTGTATCCCTCTCTCTAGCCCCTACAGTTCATACTTCTCGCCCGGCTTTAAAATCACGCATTTCGCCCCGGTCTTCTGCTCCACCTTGGTTTTGAACTCGCCGGGATCCGCCTCGATCAGCGGCCAGGTATTATAATGATAAGGAATTACTACCGGCGCCTTGAGAAATGAGGCGGCCACCACGGCATCGTCAATCCCCATGGTGAAATTGTCGCCAATGGGCAGCAGGGCCAGATCCGGTTTTTCCAGCTCGCCGATTAGTTTCATGTCTCCGAACAGCCCGGTATCTCCGGCAAAATAAATCTTCTTGCCGTAATATTCTACCAGGAATCCACAGGCATGGCCTCCGGGGATACCGGCGCCGTGCAGTGCCGGGGTCAGCTTAACCGAGCCGAAAGGATAGCGGTACCGCCCCCCGATGTGCTGGGCATGGGCGCTTACTTTCTGCTCCTCCGCCGCGGCGGCCACTTCCGCCGTGGCAACGATCGTAGCCCCGTTGGCCCGGGCGATATTATACGCGTCACCCAGGTGGTCAAAATGAGCGTGTGATACCAGGATATATGTGGCCTTGATTTCTTCCGGCTTAACTGGCGCCTGCGGATTGCCGCTGATGAAGGGATCAAACAGCAGTTTTTCCTGCTCCCCTCCCTCGACCAGGAAACAGGCATGACCTAAATAAGTAATGACAGACATGGCAAAAACCTCCTTCTGACACTTGGTCTACTCCCGCAAACATACAACCTCTTCTATAAGTATATCTACTGGTATAGTATTCCACAAGGGCCAGCCCTAAAAACCCGCCGGAAAAAGCTGCAGCTAAGAGTAATCTTTCCCATTGATCGTCTTTTTCCACGGGAGCGTGCCTCCTGACCTTATAAGAAGGGGGCTGCCCCTGCGGCAGCCCCCTTTCATAAATCGCTCCCGGCTAACCGAGAATAGCCTGCAAATCTTCTTCCGGCGTACTGATGGGCTTTATGGCAAAGGCTTTCACCAGGGTTTCCAGGACCCGGGGGGAGATAAATGCGGGCAAACTGGGGCCGAGGCGGATATTCTTTATGCCCAGATGCAGCAGGGTCAGCAGAATGGCCACAGCTTTCTGCTCATACCAGGACAGGATCAGCGAGAGGGGCAATTCGTTAACGCTGCACTGGAATGCTTCAGCCAGGGCTACAGCCACCTGGATGGCTGAATAAGCATCGTTGCATTGCCCCACATCCAGCAGGCGGGGAATACCGCCGATTTCTCCCAGGTCGTGGTCGAAAAAGCGGTATTTACCGCAGGCCAGGGTCAGCACCAGGCTGTCCGCAGGAGCAGCGTCGACAAAATCGGTATAATAACTGCGGCTTGATTTGGCGCCGTCACAACCTCCGACCAGGAAAATATGGCTGATGGCGCCGTTTTTAATGCCCTCGATAACCTTCCCGGCTACGCCCATAATGGTATTGCGGGCAAAGCCCACATTGACACTGCCCTTGTCTTCGTCGTCGCTAAAGCCGTCCATGGCCAGCGCTTTTTCAATTACCGGCGCGAACTTCCCGTTTTCCACGTGGCGTGCCCCCGGCCAGCCCACGGTGCCGGTGGTAAAGATGTTGTCCAGGTAAGACTGCTGCGGCTCCTGGATACAGTTGGTGGTCATCAGGATGGCCCCGGGGAATTGGGGAAATTCCTTCTTCTGGTTCTGCCAGGCGGTCCCGAAATGGCCGTAAAGGTGCGGATATTTTTCAGGCCGGGATAACCGTGGGCCGGCAGCATTTCGCCGTGGGTATAGATCGAAATCCCCAGGCCCTCTGTCTGGATCAGCAGTTCTTCCAGATCTTTAAGATCATGGCCTGAAACAAGGATACATTTGCCCTTCCTGTGGCCCAGGGGCACCCTTGTGGGGACCGGATGGCCGTAGCGGCCGGTATTGGCGGCATCTAAAAGTTCCATGGCCCGCAGGTTGACCTCACCGCAGCGCAGCGCCATCTTGATCCAGCCCTCGAAGCCGGGGCTGCAGTCATACAGGGAAGATAAGGCCTCGTGGATAAAGGCATAGACCGCGTCATCTTCCCGGCCGAGAACAGAGGCGTGATGCGTATACGCCGCAATCCCTTTTAAACCGTATAATACAGTTTTCTGCAGCGACTGGATATCTTCGCCCGCTTTGGGGTTCAGGGCCAGCCCTACTTCTTCACCCTGCTTGATTAAAGCTTCCAGGCTGTCCGCGGGCTGAAAGGAGAGGGCCGGGTCATCCGCCTTCACCACTACACCGGCGGCTTCCACTTTTTGTTTCAGGCCGGAGGCCAGGTCGGCGCAGCGGTGAATCAGCTCTTTAAAACGGCCGGGATCGAAATTGACGTTGGTCAGGGTGGTGAAGAGTGCGGCTGCGGTAAAGCGGTTTACCGCCTCGTCCACTAGACCGGCCTCCCGCCCCGCGCGGGCATAGTGGGATAGGGCCCTCAGCCCGTAAATTAACAGGTCCTGCAAAGCCGCCACTTCAGGTTTTTTCCCGCAAACCCCCGAAACTGTACAACCGGTTCCTCTGGCCGTCTGTTCACACTGTTGGCAAAACAATTTATCTTCTCCTTTCCTGTGGCGCATTCTGGCCGAATTCAGTTTTCATCTTTTTCCCGTGACACAATAGCAGCAAGGCTTTCCCGTCTCATCTCTTCCATAAATGCCTGCTGGCCGCGCCTGATGGCACTGCGAATGCGGCAAGAAGGGGCGTTGGGACAGTTTTCTCCTCCGCCCAGGCAGGGATTAAAAGCAATATTTCCCTCTGTGGCCGTAATGGCATCGGCCAGGGTGATCTGGCCGGCAGGCTTGAGCAGGCGAATTCCGCCTCCGGCGCCCCGCTTCGTTTCTACCAGGCCGGCCCGGGCCAGGGCCTGGATTGTTTTCTTGAGGAAAACCTTGGGGATATCCTGGCGCCGGGCGATCACCGCGGTTTCCATCACCTCTCCCGCGGGGACCCTGGCCAGTTCCAGCAGGGCGCGCATGGCATACTCCGCCTGCCTGGTTAAACGCAAATTCATCCCTCCTTAACTGGACTAAACATATCTTATTTATTCTCTTTTGATCATTCCATTCCTGCTTTGGACATAAAAAAACCGCCTCAAATTTTAAGGCGGCATTATTTTGAGTAAAAGTATAAAGTTCCAGGTTAACAGCTCCGGTCCGCACCGCAACGGCTTTCGCCGCCCCTGACCACTTCAGGGCATTCAGTTTGATCGCAGTAGGGGCATTCGTCCGGGTGCTCCGCCCGGGATTCCTGGGCAGCAGCAGGGGCGCCGGCCGGCTGTTTTTGCAGGTAATCCTGTATGGCTTTATGCAGGGCATCGGCACCCAGGTTGGAACAGTGCAGCTTGTTCTTGGGCAGCCCATCCAGCCCGGCGGCCACATCTTTATTGGTTATTTTCAGCGCCTCATCCAGAGTCTTCCCTTTGGCCATCTCTGAGACCATACTGGATACGGCAATGGCGGCACCGCAGCCGAAAGTGCGAAACTTAATATCTTCTAGGCGGTTGTCTTTAACCTTGATTGTAAATTTCATGATATCCCCGCAAACCGGGTTGCCCACTTCACCCACGCCGTCAGGATCCTCGATTTCCCCCACATTGCGGGGGTTGGCAAAATGATCCATCACCTTATCGCTATATATGGTCATCTCTAGCCCTCCTCGACCGGATCATTAAAGCAAAGCGGCCCTATTAAATACAATCCATATCGGATTACTTAGCTAATAATAACGTATTTTCCCCTTTTTTACAAGTCCAAAGCGCCGGCCCTTAAGACACTGCCGCCCCCTGTATAAAATAGTCCATCAAGGTATGGCCTTCCTGGAATACCAGGCCCGTTTTTCCCGCATTGGCCTCGTCATAGGCCTGGCCGGCTAGCCCATGCCCATCGCCCGGGTAAATCAGGAAGGGCACCGCGTCCGCGGTATGGGTGCGCAGAGAGAGGGGGGTATAGTGGTCCGGCATAATCAGTATTTTATATGGTTCCCCGGCCTGCTCCAGGCCGCTGCGCAGCTTTTGGACAACCAGGCGGTCAATCAGTTCAATGGATTTAACCTTCTTTTCAATTTCATACTGGTGCGAACACTCATCCGGGGCCTCAATGTGAACATAGACAAAATCCAACCCCCGGCGCAGCGCTTCCAGGGCCGCCTCCGCCTTGCCGGTATAGTTGGTGTTAAAGTTGCCGGTGGCCCCTTCCGCGGTGATGATTTCCAGCCCGGCATAGAGGCCGATGCCCCTGATCAAGTCCACTGCGCTGATGACGCCCCCCTTTAAACCATACTTGTCTTTAAAGAGGGGCAACTGCGGCCGCGTTCCTTCTCCCCAGATCCAGATGGAATTGGCCGGCCTCCGGCCCTGGGCCTGGCGGGCCCGGTTAACCGGATGTTCTGGTAAAAGGGAGTAGCTTTGCTCCATTATCTCCCTGATAACCTGGCTATGCGGCCCCTGCGGCAAATAGGAGGAGATGGTTTGGCCGATAATATCATGAGGCGGGGTAAAGCGCCATTCGTCCGGCCCGCCCGGCCAGATCATGAGATGGCGATAGCTGGTGCCCGGATAGAACCGGAAGGGAGCGGCGCTAAAGCGTTCATTGATGGCCTCGATTAAAGGCCGTGCCTCTTCGGTAGTGATCTCTCCCGCGGCATAATCGAGCATCGTTTTCTGAGCATAAGGTTCGTCGGAAGAAAGGGTAACCAGGTTGCAGCGAAATGAAATTTCCCCCGGCTCTAACGCCACGCCCAGGCCGGCGGCCTCGAAGGGAGAGCGGCCGCTATGATAGCGCCGGGGGTCGTAGCCCATAACCGCCAGGTTGGCCGTATCGCTGCCCGCGGGCATGCCTTCTGGTATAGTCCTGGCCAGGCCCATGATGCCCCGGCCGGCCAGCTCGTCCATGGCCGGTTTGACCGCAGCCTGTAAAGGTGTTTTCCCGCCCAGTTGCGGGAGAGGATAGTCAGCCATGCCGTCTCCAATGACCACGATATACTTCATCTGGCACCTCTCTTTCTGCGTACCCTGCATCAAAAGCAGGCAGCTAATTTATCTAAGTACTTTTTACCGTAAAAAACCATTTTTGTCCTGTTAAAAAATATTATTCGTGATGCTGCCGCCCGGACCCTGCCTGGCCGAAGGGCCGGGGAGATGGCCTGCCGCCTCCGGCGCTGCCGCGAGGAAATCTTGAAAACAGCGCCAATACTCCCGCCTGCTTAACCCCAGACCTTGAATGCACCCCCGCAGTATGATGCCCTTGATAATGACGTGCCGGTTTCTTTTATATTCTAGAAGGTTACCAAAAGGATCTGCTCCAGGCAAGTCGAAATTGATTAAATGTGATCGGTCTGTGATATTGTCACCCCGTAAGCGGTCTGAGAAAATGTCACCATGATGAGAGGAGACATTTTCTTGAACCAGAAAGAAGCAAGAAGGGTGTATGTAATGGAACAGGTAGTGCAAGGACAATTAACCG
>JAKPEE010000077.1 GCA_029552125.1 Bacillota bacterium
TACCCTAATTAATGCCATTTTATCTACCTCCCATTACTCCTGATATTTCTGCGGTCCTGACTGCGATATATATATGCGTCTACCTGTTCGTTGCCGATGTAGACGTATATGTCGCCGCCGCCGCCTGCTCCAGCTCCGGCCCCGGCCAATTGAGTCTTTTGTAATGCGACCGCAAGCCGGTCCGCCAAATCATCGAACACAGACCCCGTTAACGGTATAACCGCCTCCGGCCCCGCCTCGCCGCCGCCAAACAACGTCGGCCTGGTCAGAATACCGCCTTTGGCGAGCCAGGTTACATCGATTATCGGCTTGCCCGGCAAGCCTAAAAATTTACCGATGCTGCCCCAAAAGCCCGCGGTGGACCAGCTAACGCTAAAACGTGGCAGTTTTATTTTCGGCAGGCTCCACTCAAATTTAAAGATATTCTTTAACCAGTCTACTTTATCGCTGATCCATTTCCACAACGGCCAGCTTTTAATTTCGTTCCATTTTTCCAGTATCCTGTCCCATATGCCACGCGCCCAGGTTTCAAAGGAATTCCATTTGATTTTCACCGAGTCCCAGAGGTTACCGGCCCAGGTTTTGAAATTGTTCCACTTTTGCTTAATTGGATCCCAAAAGGCATTCCATTTTTCCTGTACCCAGTCTTTAAAGTTGTTCCATTTAATCTTGATAGTGTCCCACAGATTGCCGGCCCAGGTTTTAAAATCAGACCATTTTTGCTTTACCGGATCCCATAGCGCCTGCCAGGTTTCGCTGCACCAGGTTTTGAAATCCCCCCACTTTGCCTTGACGGCATCCCACATATCGCCGGCCCACTCCGTAAAGATTTCCCACTTCTCCTTAACCCAAGGCCAGATTTTCCACCCCTTGACCCATGTTATAAAGTTATTCCATCTTTCTTTTACACCGTCCCAAAGCGGTCCGGCCCAACCCAGGAACCAATCCTTAACGCCTCTGCCCCAGCTCTTGATACCATCCCAAATCCAACCCAGGAATCCTTTGAATGTCGGCTTAATTTCATCTAACCCCTCCCCGAACCCGGCTACAAAATCGCTCATATCTGGAACGCCAACATCAAAATCAGGCATATCGGCAAGCGGAATATCTAAATCTCCGACTTCTCCCAGCCCGGCCATGTCCTTCTGGATGGTATGGATCTCGTCGAAAGGCATAAGGGTTTTGGTGGCAGCTTTACCAGCCTTACCGATTGCATCGCCTAACTTGGTTTCACCCTTAGCAGCCTTCATTGCAGCCTTGGCCGCGGACAGCTGCTGGTCTGCCAACTCTTTCATCTTCGCTTCCCGAGCTGCATCGTTAGCCGCGCGCACGGAGGCGCTGTACTTGCTCCACAGGTAGGAGCCGCCAGCAATGGCCGCGGAGATGGCCAAGATCACCCAGCCTACCGGGCCCAGGGCGGTCCAGACAGCATAGAGCCCTGCCTGTAAGCTGTAAAGAGATGCAGTAAAAATATTTGTAGCCACCGGAGCCAAGGCCATCTGCAAGCGGTATGTTTGAACGACAGCGCTCAGCACTCCCAACACACCGGAGGTAATCACGGATTGCCCGCGGAGCACAGAGACAGCGATAGAGAACGCCAGGGTGGCGGTCCGAGCAAGGTTGATCACCCTGGATAACACCAGGTAGCTGATGAACGCCGTCGCTGCGAACTTGATGGCGCCCCAGTTCTTGATGAAAGCTTTAGTTACCCAACTGATGCCGCGGACAATGAATCCTGCTACATTCGCCGCCGTCTGGCCCCAAGATATTAGCGTTTCTTTATTCGCTTCAGCCCAGTTAATA
>JAKPEE010000083.1 GCA_029552125.1 Bacillota bacterium
CCTGAAGCAAAGCATTGCCGCCCAGGGCAATGGTAATGCGCATCAGTTCTTCTCCCCTTTGTCTTTCATTATTGTTGTATTTGTGGCAGCGCTTAGTGGCCTTTTGGCTAATGTAATTCTATATTGCATTTTTTATGCCAACTGGAGAAAGATAAGGTTTAAAGAGCCGATTTGGTCAGCTTAGTTACCTGGAAGGATTTTCTTAAAGGAATATAAGCCTTGCTAACGTATACTTCATTATATACTATTTAGTGCACTGGTATTATAGGGCGGGATTGTTGCTTCTTTAGAGATATATTGATGTTAAAAAGCATTTTTGATGCAGCTCTGCATCATCGTTCCCCTGCATCATCAATGCATTTATCGATTAAAGATGGCGCTGCAGGGAGATTTCGGCAAGCACTGTAAATAGATAGATATAATTTAAAGGGTTTTCTCCAGCATTAGTTTTGGCACTGCATTTGCTATATAATTATAACAGCAAGTTACATTAAAAAATATAAGCAAGGAGGATGTATATTTATGAGGAACCGCTTCAAAGGTCGTGATTTTTTAACGCTAATGGATTTTGACAAAGAAGAAATCACCTTTATGCTGGACACTGCGGCTGATTTGAAGAGAAAATGGATACGCAGAGAGCCGCATGCCCTGTTGCCCGGCCGGACCGTATGCATGATTTTTGAAAAGCAATCAACCCGTACCAGGGTCTCTTTCCAGGCAGCCTCGGCTCACCTGGGTATGCAAAGCTTTTATATGCGGCCTGATGAGATGCAACTGGGCCGCGGCGAGCCGATCAAGGATACCGCACGCATTATCGACCGTTATTGCGACGCCCTCGTAATCCGGACGTTTGGCCAAGAGATTATCGAAGAGTTCGCCAAGTATATGGAGCACCCGGTAATCAATGCCCTGACCGACCTGGTTCACCCCTGCCAGGGCCTGTGCGACCTGCTTACCATCAGGGAGAAAAAGGGCCGTCTGGAAGGTCTGAAGTGGGCTTACGCCGGTGATCTCTGGAACGTTTTCCATACCAGCATGTATTTGGCGGCAACCTTTGGCATGGACTTTTTTGCAGCCCAGCCTCCAGGGTATGAGCCCAATCCCAGGGTGCTTCAGGCAGCGCAAGAACGGGCCAAGGCTACCGGCAGCAAAATTGTGCTGACTCAAAACTTCGATGAAATCCTTGAAGGCGCCGACATCGTTTATGGCAACACCTGGCACAGCATGGGCGGACCCGAGAAAACCAAGGAGCAGCGCATCAAAGATTTCATGCCTTACCAGATTAACGAAGCCGCCATGGCTAAAGCCAAGCCCGATGCCGTCTTTATGCACTGCCTGCCCGGATACCGTGGCGAGGATATGACCGACGAAGTGATTGAAGGCAAGCAGTCGGTAGTCTTTGACCAGGGCGAAAACCGGATGCATACAGAAAAAGCCGTTATGGCGCTGTTTATGCAATAGTTCCTACGGCAGCTGCTCAAAAGCAGCTGCCGTTTTTATATTAAATTAATCCATAATTTGAAGGAGTGTTAATAGTGGGATATAGGGACAATGAATACGGCAAGTTAAGAAAGGTGCTCCTGTGCAAACCGACTTATTTTGAATGGGAGCCGATTAATGAAACGGCGAAACGCTACCTGGAGCAGAGCAAGTTTGATTATAACGAAGCCCAGGCGGAACATGCCGAGCTGGCTGATGCGCTTAAATCAGCCGGGGTAGAACTTTACTTTATTGAACCCAGCAAACCCCATCACTATATGGTTTATACCAGGGATTTTGGCAAGAACCTGGACGATGGGATTTACCTGGGCCGCTTCCGCATGCCGGTACGGATGGGTGAAGAAGACCTGTTTGAGAATTATCTGAAAGAACAGGGTTTCCCGGTAATCGGCCAGGTGTCCTGTGGTTCGCTTGAAGGCGGCGATATTCATTTCATCGATCCTCACACTATTGCCGTGGGCATGGGTGCAAGAAGCTCCATTGAAGGGATCGAATCCTTGCGCGAATTTGTCAAACCGCAGGGTATCAATGTCATTCCCGTAGATTTTGAATATAAATATCTGCACCTGGATCTGCTTTTTGTCGCCGTAGCCGAGCGGACTTGCGTGGTCTGCAAAGAAGGTCTTTCTGAAGAGTTTATCAAAGAACTCGAAGCCAGGAAGTATGAGATGATCGAAGTGCCGGCCAAAGATGCCGTAGAATTGAAAAATAACGTTCTTTCGCTTGGCGACGGCAGGGTTCTTTCCTTTAAAGAAAATACAGAAGTCAACCAGAAACTGCGGGCTCTCGGTTTTGAGGTATTTGATCCCAGCCTGAAAATGTTCGCCAACGGCGGGGGAGCACCCCGCTGCCTGACCTTCCCGCTTGAAAGAGATCCTGTCTAGTGGAGGCTTAAACGATGCCAGAAATACACGTTGCCCTGGCCCAGAGCAGGGCGGCGCTGGCAGATCCGGATCGCAATACGGTCCGGATCTGCCAGACTATGAGGGAGGCAGTAGCCGGCGATCCTGCCCTCCGCCTAATTGTTTTTCCAGAGCTGGACTTAACCGGCTATGAATGCGGCGCCAGATTTGCCGATCTGGCGGTAATGCCCGAAGAGAGCAAACACATTAGCCACATCAGGGAAACCGCTGCAAATCTGGGCATTAATGTGATTTTTGGATACCCGGAGAAGGCTAATGGAAAACTTTATAATTCTTTACTTGTTGTTGATGGCAGAGGGGAAATTTTGGGCAATCATCGTAAAGTTCATCTCATCCCCCCGGAAATACCTTATTTCACCAGGGGAGATTGTTATACCCTTTGCCAAACAGATATTGGCAAACTAGGCCTGCTTAATTGCTGGGATACCGCCTTCCCGGAACCGGCGCGTCTGCTTGCGGAAGCGGGTGCAGACTTTTTAGTCGCCTGTGCCGCCTGGGAGCAGCCCTATGTCGAACAGTGGGTGCTTTCGGTTAGAAGCAGGGCTTTTGATAACGGCCTTCCGGTAGTTGGCGTAAACCGGGTTGGCCCTGAGGTAACCCTTGATTTTTGCGGCACCAGCCTTGTGGCCGATGCCATGGGCAGTGTGGTGCAGCGGGCCACCTTTGACCAGGAGCAACTGCTCTACTGCCGGATTGAACTGGATGTTTCACTCCGATTAAGAGAGAAATTTGCCAGTCAAATATTGGAGCTGCAAAAACACACTTATTCTTTGCAGCGTATTATCTATCCAGATGCCGCAGAAGGAGGGTTAAGATGAGTTCACTGGAACTGGAGCTAAGCGGTAAGACAGGGATGGATCAGGAAGTTGAGCAAGAGTTATTTAGACGTATCGCCATCCTGGAAGAGAATACTGCGGAACGGGAAAAGGAAATTGAACCGCTAAAGAAATGTGATTGGATTCTGGCTGCCGTTTTGTTTGCCTGCTCGATCTTACTGGTTATTTTGTCGAATATTATCTTCTACTAGGAGATTGCCAAGGAGGCATACCATGGGCGAGACTAATACTTCTGTAAATAGAGAAGCAATTTTCGGACTATTACCAGTACTTCCCAGTGAACGCACCTGGAACTTTTGGGATTTTGCCAGCGTTAATGTCGGCCTGGCCATCGCTACCTGGTGTTTCTTAATTGGTGGGACCATGTCCTTTTTTGTAGATCTGAAGATGGGTTTTGTGGCCGCCCTGGCCGGTAATACCACAGCCATTCTGATTATGGCCGCGGCAACCACACTTCCTTCCGCCAGGTACGGCCTGGATCAGTATACCTCGCTGCGCAGTGTGTTCGGCGTCCAGGGCTCTAAGTTTGCTTTATTGATGATGGTATTTGTTGAGTTTCTCTGGTGCGCTGTTCTGTCCGTGATGTTTGGACGGGCCATGCAAAATATCTACGAAAATTTCAGCGGAAAAAGCGGCTCCGGGGTAGTTTTGCTGATCGCCTTTGCCATCGTGGCTATCCTCATTAGCTGGCTGGTCGTGTGGAAAGGACCGGTTACCATCCGCATATTTAACCTTATCGTCGCGCCCGGCCTGGGCTTGATGATGCTGGTAATGGCCTATTTGTTGGTGCGCGATGTCGGTTTCTCCGGAATATGGATAGCACCCCCGCTTGATCCCGCGCCTGATGCATGGTGGAATTTTATGATTGCCTTTGAACTTAATTTGGGTGCCGGTTTTTCCTGGTGGCCGATTATGGGCGGCCTGGCTCGCTTGACCAGGGGAGAGCGTTCCGCCTTCTGGCCCAACATGCTTGGGATTAATTTGGCTGCCGTGGTTGGGACGATGATTGGCCTGGCTTCAGCTTTAACTATTGGCACAGATGACCCCACCGAATGGATGGTCCCGCTCGGCGGCCCTGTTTTCGGGGTGCTGGCCCTCCTTTTTGTTGCTTTTGCCAATATTACTTCAATCATGTCCCTGGCTTATTCCACCTGCCTGGCCTTGAAACAGGTCCGCACCTTCTTACTCATGGATTGGGGTAAATTGACGGCCACATTTTTTATTCCCGCAGTAATTATCGTCTTTTTCCCGTATGCGGTTTATGATAACTTTGGGAGTTTCCTGGCAATTTGTGCCACCTTCTATGGACCGCTTTCAGGGATTTACTTTGTGGACTATTTCCTGTTGCGGCGGCAAAAGCTCAACTTGCGCCATATTTACAATATGTCACCTGCTTCGGGGTATTACTACTGGGGCGGCGTAAACTGGGTGGCCGTGGCGTCCTTTGTTACCTCCATCCCTGTATACTATCTTTTCCTTGATCCGATTTCCTTTGCCAGCACCACTCCCTTTGTCTGGCTGACAGCATCGCTGCCGTCTACTATTTATGCCATGGTTATTTACTACGTGCTAATGAAGTGGCTGGTGCTTTCGAAAAACCTGGGAGCTTATGAAACCGGTTCTGTAGGCTCCAGAACGGAGAAAGCGGTACCATAAAGGTGTTGCGGCAGTGGACGGACTCTTGCGTCCACTGCCGCCCTGTTCAAACCCAGGGAGGGGAAAAGATGACCAAGCCTGTATTTGCCGGCCGGGATTCGGTGAACGTGGCTATCATTCAGGCTTCTCCTGTGTTTATGGATAAGAAGGCTACGCTGGATAAAGCGGCAAAACTTGTGGACGAGGCCTGTGCCCATAAAAATATGGATTTGATTGTCTTTCCGGAGTCATATGTTCCCTGTTTCCCCTACTGGCAACAGGGTTACAGCGACCCTTCCGGCGACTGGTTTGATGTGCATGTGCGCTTTCAGGACAACGCGATTTACGTTGATTCTGAAGATGGCAAGTTTCTGGCTGATCTGGCCTGGAAGAATGGGGTAAACCTGGTGATGGGCTGCACGGAAATAGATGATGCGGCCGGTTCTCGCACCCTTTATAATGCTTTACTATACTATGACCGGAAGGGCAACCTTATCGGACGCCACCGGAAGGTTATGCCGACCAACCAGGAAAGGTGTTTTCACGGTTGTGGAGGCGGAGGGGAGAATCTTTTAGTCTATCAAACCGATATCGGGCGCCTGGGCGGGCTTGTTTGCTGGGAGAACCATATGTTTTTGATTAAGGCCGCCATGATTTGCCAGGGAGAAGAGATCCATGTGGCCGTTTGGCCCGGCACCTGGTCCGGTATGCCTTTGCCTGATATGACTTATGTAGACAGGGAAAGTAAGAATCCTCAGAACTACAATACTTGCGACATTGAACCGGCCATCCGGGAATACGCTTTTGAATCACAGTGCTTTGTCATTAGTGCCTGCGGTTACCAGCCGGAAGAAGAAGTACCTGATGATTTTCCTTACAAAGCGAAAACCAACTGGGATTGGGCTTGCGGCGGCAGTGCCATTGTCGATCCTTTCGGCTGTTATCTGGTGGAGCCTGTGTATGGGTGCGAAAAAATTATTACTGCCACGTTGTCTGCTGAACTGATTAAAGCTGCTAAAAACGGTTTTGATGCTCTCGGTCACTATTCCCGTCCTGACCTGGTCCAAATCAAGGTTTCAGGATTAAAGGGCTGCGGGACCAAATACGCGCCGCCGCTTCTCCTGGAATAAATCGTTTAGGGCGGCCGGTAGCTATAACTGGAGGAGGCCTTAAGAAATGGAGCAATTTGGGTTTTATGCGCCAACCCGTATTGAGTTTGGTACGGGCGTATCCGGCAGAATTGCTAATGAAGTATCTGCCCTGGGAGCCTCACGGGTGTTGGTTATAACCGACAAGGGCATCCTGGCCAGCGGTATGGTTGAACCGCTCTTGAGGCAGATGGAGCAAAGCCATATCACTATTACCTTATTTGATGCCGTTAAAAGCAATCCTCGTGATATTGATTGCCATAAAGCGGCAGCCCTAGGATTGGAAGCCAAAGTGGATCTGGTTCTGGCTATCGGCGGCGGCAGCCCCATTGATACGGCCAAAGCGGTTGCCGCATTAATTACGAACGGCGGCGAGGTTAAAGATTGGGTCGGGGAACAAAAGCTTCATCATCCTACCCTGCCGTTAATTTGTATTCCTACGACCGCGGGCACCGGCAGCGAGGTGACCATGTTTGCTGTCATCACTGACGCTGAGCAAAATCTAAAAACTTGTATCGCCGATACGCTCATTGCCCCGGCGCTGGCCCTGGTAGATCCCGGCTTGACCATGAGCTTGCCTCCTCTGCTGACCGCTTCTACCGGCATTGACGCCCTTACCCATGCCATCGAAGCTTACACCTGTAACTTGCATAACCCGGTTTCGGACGCCCTGGCCTTAAAGGCCATAAGCTTGATTTGCCAAAATATCAGGCAGGCTGTCGAGCAGGGCGAGAATCTCGAGGCCAGATCCAACATGATGCTGGGCAGCCTTTTGGCCGGGATCGCTTTTGGCAACGCCGATGTGGCCGGGGTGCATTGCATGGCCGAGGCCATAGGAGGCCTCTATGATATCCCGCACGGAATCGCCAATTCCATTTTGCTCCCCTTTGTCATGGAGTACAACATCCCGGCCGCCCTTGAACGCCATGCTGAAATCGGGCGGGCCATGGGCGTTGCCCCTGCGAGCATGCCGGATCATGAAGCGGCTGCGGCGGCCGTGGAGGCGGTAAAAAAGCTTTCCCTGGATCTAGAGATACCTCGCTTTAAAGATTTACCCAATGTAAATCCCGATGATTTTAATCTTTTGGCAGCCAGGGCGGCGGCTAATATTTCTGCCCCGAGCAATTGCCGCCCCGCGGGAGAAAAAGAATATTACGAGCTTTTCTTTAAAGCTTACCGCGGCTGAACCCGTATTTTTCAGTGATATTGTTACTTGCAGCGTGTTATCGTTGGGTGGTTTCAGTAAAGAGAACAGCGAAATCAAAATTAAAAAAGGAGTGGTAAAATGGCATCTACTTCAGATGAAAAACAAATTGTCCGGGGAACGGCCTTGCAACTCGACGCAAACTATTCCACTGCTGACTTGCTGCGATTTCTGATCCCTTCTTTGATTGGTGCGGCAATTTTCTTGCTGCCCATTCCCAAAGACGGCACTTTAACCATTATTATCGGTCTCCTGGTGGACTGGCTCAGGGCGTTGCTTAAGGATTACCTGCCGTTTATTGGAATGATCATTGTTGTTGTCTCAGGGGTGTTTACCCTGTTTTGTGTGGCGTTTAAACCTGCTTTTGTGGTTAAAAACGAATTTTTAAAAAGCCTGTTTATTGTCGGCCCCCTCTGGTATATCTCCAGGGCCCTGGGGGCGGTATTGTATGTCATGACTTATTATGAACTGGGTCCTGAATTTATCTGGTCGCCGGATACCGGCGGGACGCCCGCGTTTGTGCTGATCCCCATTCTGGTTGCCCTTTTTATATTTACCAGCTTTGTGATCGCCTTGTTAACCGATTTCGGGTTGATGGAATATGTAGGCACCCTGACCCGCAAAGTAATGAGACCCCTCTTTACCATTCCCGGCCGGGCCGCCATCGACTGCCTTGCCTCCTGGCTGGGCAGCCCTTCCGTGGGGGTCATCGTGACCCGCAAAATGTATGACGAGGGCTACTATACCGGGCGCGAAGCCGGGGTTATTGCCACCACCTTCTCCCTGGTCGGGATTGGTTATATCTACGTTATGGCAGAGGTGGTCGGCCTGCCGGATAAGTATTTCCAACTCCTTTTCGCCACCTACGTGGTCTCCGTTGTCCTGGCCATGATCATGCCGCGCCTCTGGCCCCTTTCCAAGATGCCGGATACCTATAACCCCGAGGTGGGCAAGCAGATTACCGAAGAGGAAGATTTTGAAAAAGGCATTTCCCTGCACCAGTGGGGCGTTCGGCTCGCTGTGGCCAGGGCCAAGAAAACAACCCTCCGTTCTTTCTGGGAGAGCGGCTGGAAGACACTGGTGACAATTTATGTCAGCACCACGCCCCTGGTGATGGCCTGGGGCACCATAGCCCTGGTGGTTGCCTTCTATACACCAATATTCGATTGGATCTCCTACCCCTTTGGCCTGCTGCTGCAGTTGGTGGGTATCCCCGAAGCGGCCCAAACGGGTACCGCTTTTGTTTTGGCTTTTCCGGACCAGTTCCTGGCCGGTGTGGTCGGAGCGGCGGTCAGCTCCAACGTGGCCAAGTTCATGTGCGCCGGTATCTCTATTACCGGCTTGATTTACATGAGCGAAGTTGGCGTGCTGATCCTGGATTCGAAGATGCCGGTTAAATTCCTGGATCTTATTGTCATTTACGTGATCCGGGCCTTGCTTACTGTTTTGATGCTGGCTCCCTTTGCCCACTGGCTGGCCTAAAGGGACGGCTGTAAATGTAGCTCTTGCGTATCAATTTCGCTGTTCTCTATTTCATCAAAGGGCTGCCTTAAGGCGGCCCTTTTTTATGGTCCTGGCGCATGGTCATTGGCGCTTTTGGCATCGCTTTTTTACCCCTCGGTAACGGTGATGGGGTATGTGGCGATTGATTGCTGCTTGCGCCGATTTTAATTTGTTCAGAAAAGTATGTGTACGGGTAAGATTTTCCCTTTGTTTTTCCCCGGTAAGATGGTATAGTTATGGATGGTATAGTTATGGCTTGATAGAATTACGGGAGGGCATTGTGGCGGTAAAGCAAAAACAACAGGAAAACAAGCCTGCCGGGTTGTGGTCAAGGCTGGCAATCCCGGTACTCTTATTTTTTATCCTGGCCCTTCTGGCCGGAGGAGCCCTGTTTCTGATCAACCGTGATCGTCCCGGCCAGATTTATAGCTATCGTCACATGGCCCTGGATACCGTGCTGGAGTTGCGCCTGGAGGCTGACAGCAAGCGCGAAGCGGAGGCCGTTAAGGATCAGGTCTTCGCCGAGATAGAGCGGCTGGAAGCGTCGCTCAGCCGCAGCTTCGGCGGTAGTGATATAAGCCGGGTCAATGCCGCGGCGGGAAAAGAAGCAGTCACTGTCAGCCCCGAAACCATTAGCGTCACTAGTGCGGCCCTGGAATATGCCGCCCTTTCAGAGGGGGCTTTTGATCCCACGATCGCCCCACTTTTAGATCGCTGGGGCTTTTTAGACCGGCGCTACCGGGTGCCCGGGCCCGAAGAGATAGAGGCTGATTTACCGCTGGTAAATTATCGCCTCCTGGAGCTGAACCGGGAGCAGCAGACCATTTTTTTGCCCCAAGCGGGAATGTCTCTAGATCTGGGCGGAATCGCCAAGGGTTTTATTATTGATCGCGGCCTGGCGATCCTATCCCAGGCCGGCATTAAACATGCTTTTCTTAACGCCGGCGGGGATATCGGCCTTTTGGGAACAAGGCCCGACGGTGAACCCTGGCGCATCGGGGTGCTTCACCCCCGCGAAGAGAACAGCTTTATGGCGGTGGTTCCTGTAAGCGGCGGAGCGGTAGTTACCTCCGGGGATTACGAGCGCACCTTTGAAGTAGAGGGTGTCCAGTATCACCATATCCTTGATCCGGCCACGGGGAAGCCTGCCACTCAACTGGTTAGCGTAACGATTGTCGCGTCCACGGCCACGGAAGCCGACGCCCTTTCCACCGCGGTGTTCGTTCTCGGCCCCTCCAGGGGCATGGCCCTGGTCGAGCAGCTTCCCGGTGTCGAGGCTATCCTGGTTACCCCGGAGATGGAAATCCTCGTCTCCAGCGGCCTTAAAGATATCATCGAACTCCCCTAGCCGCGCGGCCTGCAAGCCTGTGTTTTTGCCTGTACTTTTAGTGTGATAGTGTGCAGATCGGTTGTTCTGAATTCCGGCTTCTGAATTATGAATTCCCGAACTTCGTATTTACCTGGGAAAACGGGGCTCTGTAACACCAATATTGTCGCACTTTGACAATAAAGCTATTAATTTGTCTAGAGGAAAACTACTTTTTTTGGTTAATTTATAAAGGGGACTTGTGAAATGAGACGTAACCTGGTTTATTTAACCTATATGGCCGTACTGATCACCTTTGCCGTAGTCATTCACACGGTGGAAGCAGCCCTGCCGCTGCCCATGCCCGTCCCGGGGGTGAGGTTGGGCCTAGCCAATATCATCACCCTGCTGACTATTGTGTTATACGGCTGGCGCAGCGGTCTTCTGGTGGCGGTACTGCGCACGCTCCTGGGAAGCTTTTTCTCCGGAACTTTTCTTAGTTTTGGCTTCTGGCTCAGTCTTTCCGGGGGCGTGCTTAGCTGCCTGGTTATGGCCCTGGGTATACTTTTCGTCAAACGCGGCGCTATCAGCCTTCTTTCCGTCAGTGTTCTCGGCGCAGCGGCCCATAACCTGGGCCAGGTGGCCGCTGCCAGCTTGATTGTAGCCAATTTTACGCTGCTGCGCGGCTATTTTCCGCTTCTGCTTTTGCTGGCAGTGCCCACGGGCATTTTTACCGGGCTGGCGGCCCATTACCTGGAGGGTATTACCCGGCGTGTTCTCTACCAGGCCGGAGGCGCGGGGGTGGCCCGTTGAAGCTTATTTTAGCTTCAGCCTCTCCCCGCAGGGCCCGCTTGCTTGAGCAGGTGGGAATTCCTTTTGAAGTGATTCCCAGCACGGTGCACGAAACCCTGGAGGGTATCGGCCCCGAAGAAAAGGTGGTCAGGCTGGCTCTGGCCAAGGCCGGACAGGTGGCGGCCAGCCTGCCGGAAGGGCTGGTTCTAGGCGCCGATACGGTGGTTGTTGACAATAATACGGTGCTGGAAAAGCCTCGCGACGCGGCCGAAGCGCGGCGGATGCTTAGACAGTTGAGCGGACGCCAGCACCGCGTGCTCACCGGCCTGGCCCTGGTGGATGCCGCCGGTGGAAACTATCAGACAGCCATTGAGGAAACCCGGGTCTGGATGCGGGCTCTGGAGAACGAGTTAATCGATGCTTATGTAGCAACAGGCGAGCCCATGGATAAAGCCGGTGCCTACGGAATTCAGGAAAAGGCGGCCCTTTTTGTAGAAAAAATCGAAGGATGTTACTTTAATGTAGTCGGACTCCCTTTAAACCAGCTCTACCTTCTCCTCTCCCGCATGGACATAAAACCATGGTTTGCCTGGAGGGAACGTGGAGATGCAGGAAGAGCGGTTAACGATTAAAGATTTACCCCTGGAAGAACGGCCGCGGGAAAAGTTGCAAAGGTTGGGTGCGGAAGCCCTTTCCAACGCCGAGCTCCTGGCGGTGCTGCTTAGAACCGGCACCAGCCGCGAATCAGCGGTGCAACTGGCGGCGCGGCTTTTGACCGTGAGCGGCGGGTTGCGCGCCCTGCCGGATCTCTCCCTGGAAGAGATGGAAGAGATCCGTGGCATGGGCCCCACCAAGGCTATTATGATTAAAGCCGCCCTGGAACTGGGGAGGCGCCTGGCTACCACGCCCCCCAGCGAGGCCGGAAGCATTACCAACCCCCGCCAGGCGGCACAACTGTTTATGGAGGAACTTCGCTACAAGAAGAAGGAGCATTTTCAGGTGCTGCTTTTAAATACAAAAAACCATATCATTTCCCGCGAAGAAATCTCCGTGGGCAGTCTGAATGCCTCTATCGTTCACCCCAGGGAAATATTCAATGTGCCCCTTCGCAAAAGCGCCGCTTCGGTAATCCTGGTGCATAACCACCCCAGCGGCGATCCGACACCCAGCCAGGAGGACCTGGAGGTGACCCGCCGCCTCGTCGATGCCGGCCATATCTTAGGCATCGCGGTGCGCGATCACATTATTATCGGGGACGGATGTTTTTTCAGCTTTAAAGAGAAGGGGTTGCTTTAATTAACATAACCTGTAAGAAACGGGGGGAGACTATAGTCTAAAAGAACACAGCCACGAGTCCAAAAGTTGCAGGGCGGGCGCCTGCCCGTTCGCCCGGTCTAGAATAGATCAATCCACTACTTTGAGATAACAGTCGAACTTATCAGGAAGGAGCAATAAGCATAATGGCCTCAATGTTCAGGGCATTTTCCAAAGAAATTGGCATCGACTTGGGAACAGCCAACACGCTAGTTTTTGTCAAGGGGAAAGGGATCGTCCTGCGAGAGCCCTCTGTAGTGGCGATACGGCGCGACACCAATACCATACTGGCTGTCGGATCCGAAGCCAAGCGTATGATCGGACGCACCCCGGGCAACATCGTGGCGATCCGCCCGATGAAAGACGGGGTTATTGCCGATTTTGACGTTACCCAGGCGATGTTGCGCCATTTTATCAATAAGGCCCATCCCAAGCGGGCTGCTTTTCGCCCCCAGGTTATCGTCTGCGTCCCTTCCGGGGTAACCGAGGTGGAGAAACGGGCCGTTCTCGACGCCACCAACCAGACGGCGCGGGAAGCCTTTTTAATTGAAGAGCCGATGGCCGCCGCCATCGGCGCGGGATTACCGGTTAATGAACCCACCGGCAGCATGGTTGTGGATATCGGCGGCGGCACCTCCGAGGTGGCGATCATTTCTCTGGGGGGAATTGTGACCAGCAAGTCCATCCGTGTCGGCGGCGACGATATGGATGAAGCGATTATCCAGTATATCAAAAAGAAATACAACCTGATGATCGGAGACCGTACCGCTGAAGAGGTCAAGATTAATATTGGTACCGCTTTCCACAAGGACAGTGGTACTGAAATGGAAATCCGCGGACGCGATCTGGTTACCGGTTTACCCAAAACCCTTAGAGTAACCTCCGATGAGATCAAAGAAGCCCTGGCTGATCCCGTGGAAGCAATACTTGAAGCCATCCGGGTTACTCTCGAAAAAACTCCCCCGGAATTGGCCGCCGACATTATGGACAAGGGCATCGTCTTGACCGGCGGCGGCGCGCTGCTGCACGGCTTTGACCGCCGCATCTCCGAAGAAACGGGCATGCCTGTTTTCCTGGCTGAAAATCCCATGGATTGCGTGGTTTTGGGCGCGGGCAAGGCCCTGTCTGAAATTGAATTATTGCGGCGGGTAGCCCTGATAACACGCAAATCGGGATCTTCTTAAATGAAAGGATAAGCGTGGATTTAAAACTTTAGTTTATTTTTTATGGGGACGTGTCGTTTTAAATGGCCAAGCAAAATCGAGGGCGAAAGAGTGTGGCGCTGCTGGTGGTGATTATTGGCCTGCTGCTTTTAATCGGCATTACCGGTGAAGGCAGAGAGGAACTTACCCCGGTGGAAGATTTACTGCTGGGGATCTTTGCGCCGCTCCAGACGTTTTTCTCTTCGGCCGGAAGGCAAATGCAGTCGCTCTATGACGCTGTAGTATCCTTTCACGAGCTGAAAGCGGAAAACGAGCGGTTGCGTGAAGAACTCTCCTACTATGAGGGGCAGTTAATCCACCTGCAGGAGCTGCAAAAAAAGAATCACCACTACCGCCAGATGCTGGGCTTCATGGACAACAGCGATTTTGAGCTACTGCCGGCGGAAGTGATTGCCCGCGATCCCAGCCAGTGGTTCGGCAGTATAACCATCAACCGCGGCTACCTGGACGGAGTCACCCGCGAAGCTGCGGTAATTACTGAGCGCGGCCTGGTGGGCATGGTCTCCACCGTTTCGCCCAACTCCAGTCAGATTATTCTGATAACTGACCCGCGGCTGGCGGTGAGTGCAAAGGTGCAGCGCTCTCGCGATCCGGGTGTAACCGGCATTATTGAAAGCTATGACATAGATCAGGCTTACCTTAAAATGTCCACCCTGACCCCTGAGTGCAACGTCCAGCCGGGAGATGTGATCGTTACTTCGGGTTTGGGCGGTATCTTTCCCGAGGGCATCGCCATCGGCATCGTTAAAGAAATTGTGGACGATCAGTTCAGCCTGGTCATGTCGATTATGGTTGAACCCAGCGTAAACTTTAACCGTCTCGAAGAGGTTTTCATTATCTTGGGCACAAAGGGAAGGGCGCCGCTTCACGAAGAGGGCGATGAAAAGAGCCTGGAGGAAGCTGGGGAGGAGGAGCAGTAGCCGTGGTTTTTTATGTGGTCATTACCCTTGCTTTCGTCCTGGCGCTGCTCGTGGAAGGATCGATCCTTTCATTCTTCATGCTGGAGAAAGCGGTGCCGGATTTTTTCCTGGTCCTGGTAATCAGCCTCGGCTTTCTCCTCGGCGAAAGGCGCGGTGCGCTGATCGGGCTTCTGGCCGGTCTTTTGCAGGACATCGTCCTCGGCTCGGTTCTCGGCTTCTTTGCCCTGGCCAAAACGCTTCTGGGGTACGGAACCGGCCTTTTAGGCCGCGAGCTATACCAGGATCAACTTCTGGCGCCGTCGCTGATGGTGCTGGTTGGCACCCTGACCCACGAGTTTATTCTCTACTTCCTGGTGAGCCAGTTTATTGGAACAGGGATGCCGGTGGAATGGAGTTTCAGCCGCCTGTTTATTCCCAAAGCCCTTTACAATATGGGATTGACCCTGTTGTTTTACCCCCTGCTCTACCGGCTTTACTACAGCAGCAGGAGGCCTAAAGTAAAGCTGCTGCTGCGTGAAGGGGGCTCGCGCCGATGACTAAATTGATGCTGCACCGGGTTCGAGTCATTTTTGTCATCGTCATCGCCGTATTCGTTTTGCTGTCTGGGCGCCTGGCCTACCTGCAGATATTAAAACATGAATACTATTGGAACCGCGCTGAAAAAAACCGCCTGACCAAGATTACCCTGGTGGCGGCCCGGGGTGAAATCTATGACCGCAGCGGAAAGCTTCTGGTAGGCAACCGCCCCGGTTTTGTCGTCTCGCTGATGGACCTGGGCGACGGATACGATCCCCAGACCATTTCCTTTCTCAGTGAAGTGCTGGAAATAGAAGAAGAAGAAATTTACGATGCCATCCAGGGGCAGCTTTATATGCGCTATCTTCCGCTGAGCCTAAAAAGCGATATCAGCCCGGAAACCATCGCCCGCATCTCCGAAAACCGGTGGAAACTGCAGGGTGTCAATATCGAAGTGCATCCGATCCGTGATTACAAGGTTGGCAGCAGCGCCGCCCACGTGTTGGGATACCTGGGTCAAAGCACTCCCAGCGAAGCGATGCAGGAGCGCTGGGCTAAAGAAGGTTATGTTTACAAGGTGGGAGACATGGTCGGCCAGACCGGCCTGGAGCAAACCTGGGAGCCCTGGCTGAGGGGGCAGAACGGGGAGCAGCTTGTCGAAATCAATCATCTCGGGCAGGCCATCGACTATTTCGATCGTATTGAACCGGTGCCGGGACACAACCTCTTTTTGACACTGGATCTGGATTTGCAGCAGGTGGCCGAGGATGCGCTGCAGCGGCGGGTTGAAGCCATTAAAACCGAAGGCAAAGGAAACCGCTATGCCGGGCGGGCCGCCGCCGTGGTCATGGATCCAAACAGCGGTGCCATCCTGGCCCTGGCCAATTATCCCTCCTACGATCTGAATACCTTCAGGCAAAATTATACGGAACTGCTCAACGATCCCTATCGGCCCCTGAACAATACCGCTATTCAGGGTGCCTATCCGGTCGGTTCGACCTTCAAAATGGTCACCGGAGCGGCGGTATTAGAAGAAGGCCTTTATTATGAACGCCATTATACCAGGTGCCCCGGTGTGATTACCCTGGCCGGAGATACCAGGGCCTGCTATAACAGCATTGCCCACGGAGCCGTCAATTTCTACGATGCCCTGGCTGTTTCCTGCAATATTTATTTTTACCGGGCCGGGCTGGCGGCCGGCGCCGACCTGCTGGCCAAGTATGCCCGGGAATTTGGCTTCGGCAGCCTCACCGGGCTGATCGATATAATGGGAGAAAACCCCGGTATTCTGGTCAGCAATGAAAACAGAACTCTATATCCCGCCGATGCCATGAGTTTAGCCATCGGACAACTGTCTTCATATACTATCCTCCAGTTGGCCAACTATGTATCGATGATCGCCAACGGAGGCGTCCACTACCGTCCTTACCTGGTGCAGACAGTGCAAGACAGTGCCGGAAATGTAGTTCACGAGACTAAACCCGAAGTGCTCCACCGGGCCGATATTTCCGAACGGACCTTTTCCATCCTGCGTGAAGGGATGCGCCGCGTCACTCAACCCCGGGGTACCGCCTGGTACAATTTTTCACAGCTTCCGGTAACCGTGGCCGGCAAAACCGGCTCTGCCGAGGTGGGCCGCGGCATCCCGGCCCATAGCCTTTTCGTCGGCTATGCCCCATATGAGAAGCCGGAAATCGCCGTGGCGGTAATCGTGGAGCACGGCGGCATCGGGGCCACGGGCGCCGTGCCTGTCGCCGCCGAAATCATGGAATATTATTTTACCGGAACGATCAAAGGAGTTATGGACGATGATGCCGATGCCGTACCGGCGGCTGATTAGAAACTTCGATTATTTTCTTCTGGCCATACTTCTGGCCATCTGCGCGCTGGGGACAATTGTTCTCTACAGCACTGCCCAGGGCCTGGACGGAACTGCGGAAGCGCTGCACTTTATGCAGCGCCAGGCCATTATCCTCGGTGCGGGTTTCTTTCTGATGTTCGTGATCTGTTTTATTGACTACATTAATTTTGTGAACTGGGCCCGTTATTTTTATCTGGCCAGCCTTTTCTTACTGGCCCTGGTTTTGATCCCCGGCGTGGGTCAGTCAGAGTATGGAGCTACACGCTGGATTCCCATCGGTTTTTTTAATCTTCAACCTTCGGAAGTGGCGAAAATTGCCTTGATTATTTTCCTGGCTAAAGTGCTCTCCGAAAAAGAAGGTCCATTTGATAGTTTTAAGGACATGTTGCCGGCCCTGGCCATTACAGCCGCACCGATGGCCCTGATTTTTTTACAGCCTGACCTGGGCACTGCCCTGGTTTTTGTGGCCGTGCTGCTGGGAATGTTATACGCCGCTGGCGTAGCCGGCCGCTACCTGGCTGCCCTGATCGGTGCCGGTGTGGCCGTGATGCCGCTGTTTTGGTTCTTTCTGTTGGAAGACTACCAGAAAATGCGGCTAATGGTTTTTCTTAATCCGGATATGGATCCCACAGGTTCCGGCTGGCAGTTGCTTCAATCCATGATCTGCATCGGCTCGGGCGGCCTGTTGGGTAAAGGGCTCTTTAACAGTACCCAGGTCCGCCTACAATTTTTACCTTTTCCCAAAACAGACTTTATCTTCTCCGTCCTGGGAGAAGAACTGGGTTTCGCCGGTGCTGTAGGTTTACTGGTCCTCTTTTTCTTGCTTATCTACCGTATTTTATGGATTGGCACCCGCTCCAAGGACAAATTTGGCTTTCTGTTCTGCGTCGGGACGGCCGTCTTGCTTACCTTCCAGGTATTAGTAAATATAGGCATGACTATCGGAGTTATGCCCATTACCGGGATCCCCCTGCCCTTCATTAGTTACGGTAACAACGCCCTTTTAGTCAACATGATGGCTATCGGCCTGGTCCTCAACGTGGGCATGCGCAGGCACAAAATCCAGTTTTAAACTCTAGACTAAACATATTTCCCCCCTCCACTGAATATATTCCTAAAGGGACAACCCGATTAAGGGAGTAGTGAGATATGAAACGCAGGCGTAGAAGGGCTCCCGCTTCCACTCTTCGGGCCAGCCTGGGCCGGCGGATGCGGGAGAAAGACGATTGGAGCGGCGGGGCATTTGATTATGACGATAGAGAGCGTACCGCAGAACCGTTTTTTTTAGCAGCCTTGCTGCAACAGATGCACCGTTACCTGTTGGTCAAGATCGGCGTGGCGGTGGTAGTCGTCCTGATTGCTGCGCTCCTTTACAGCGGCAATTATGCCTGGGGCAGGCCACTATTGGAGGCTCTGCAGTTTGTGGTTTCCTGGGATATGGATCTGGCAGCCCTTGCCCGGCAGGCGGCTCCGGCCTTTCGCACCGTGTGGAACAACTGGGATTCTAGCGGTGCAAACAATAACGAAGAAACGCCCGGTATGGTGCTGCTGCCCTTAAGCGGCAAGCTTATCAGCAGCTATGGCCTGCGCCTTGATCCCCTTTCCGGCCGGGAACTGATGCATTACGGCATAGATCTGGGCGTGCCGGAAGAGACCCCTGTTCTGGCGGTCCTTGACGGAGTTGTCCTGAAAGTTAATGATGGCGGCAGCGGAAACGCCACCATCCTCCTGGAACATGATGGCGGCTGGCAAACCCTCTACCGGGGCTTGAGCGCAGTCGCAGTGAAGGAAGGGGACACGCTTAAAGCGGGAGCGCGGCTCGGCCGTCTGGGTCCCGCTTCGCTCTGGGATTCGCCGCATTTGCATTTTGAGCTGCGCCATAACGGCCGCCCGGTAGAGCCGGTGCCACAATGGCTTGATCAATACCGGGAGCCGGCCATTTAAATTAAAAGTGGCGGGGAAGGGTCAGGGTTCGGGGTGGGGGTCACACCATAGACTGTTTGGGTATAGTGGGTGTAGTTTTATCAAATGACAATCTCTCTTTGGACAGAAGCGCTGTCGGAGGGAGATCTGGGGTGGTTTTTAATTGCCTCTAGGTTCACTCTGGGGTATTCGCCTGCGCGTCAACCCTCTCTTTTTTTTATTTGTCGCCCTGTGGATTTTCCTGGGCGCACCTCTAGAAACAGCATTGTTGTGCCTGATTGTCCTGGTCCACGAGTTTGCCCATGCCCTATCCGGCCGGGCGATGGGGTTGAAGGTAAGTGAAATCCAGTTGTATCCCTTCGGGGGCGTGGCCCGCATTGAAGAACTGCTGGAGCTTGAACCTTACCTGGAGCGCCGCCTGGCCTGGGCCGGTCCGGCGGCAAACTTTGCCTTGGCCGGGGTGGGCATGGTTTTATACAGCCGTCTTTTTCCCGGTTGTGGCCCGCTTCTTTTCTTTATCCGCTCCAACCTGATTCTGGCCCTTTTTAATTTGCTGCCGGCCCTGCCCCTGGATGGTGGGCGCATCCTGCGTGCCACCTTGTCTCCACTATTAGGGTTCCGTTCCGCTACCGAGAAAGCGGCGCTGATGGGCCAGATCCTGGCAGTTTTACTTTGCGGCGCCGGGGTTTTTTTCTGGCGTGCCGGCGGCTTTGGGCTTTCCGCCATCCTCATGGGGATTTTTCTGTTTTTTGCCGCTACCCGGGAAAAAAAAATGGCCGTCTATTCCTTTTTACGATCTCTAGGGGTAAAGGAAAAAGAGCTGTTTAAGCGTGGCGGGCTTAAAGGCGAACTGCTGGTGGTCCTGGAGGAAACAAGACTGCTGGACGTGTTCCGTCTTTTTTCTCCCCAGCGTTACCATTTTGTCCGGGTGGTAGACCGCTCCCAGGAGGTTCATGGCGAAATAACAGAAACTTCCTTAATTAGGGCTGCCATACATACTATGAGTAAAATGTTAGCGGGGGGAGAGGATCGAAAAAACCTGCTTTAAGCAGGAAAAGAGAGACCTCGTTCCAGAAGGTATAGGTTTGAGAAACAACACCCAGGAAAGAGGCCTCTCAAGAATGAACGATAAGATT
>JAKPEE010000084.1 GCA_029552125.1 Bacillota bacterium
TACCCCGGGGGGGATCTCGTCAACCGGTATGTGGATCAACTTTTTCCTGGCGCATTCTTTAAAGTGGATCACTTTTTTCCTGGCGTTAGTGGATCAATTTTTTTCTGGCGGGTGGATCAATTTTTTCTTGACGATCGCAAAATTGTTGAGGCCACTCTTTCCCCCACAAGGTTTTGCATTTCGCTATGATTTAAAGCACGGTGGCTACCATTGGCAAAAACAATAAAAATATCTTTTTCCCTGATACCTGCTCTGGTCAACTCATCTATAAGCAGCGGCAAAAACAACTCACTTCGCGCCACCCTGCTGGAATCGTTTACCAGTATGCAAACCGACTCACCGGCAGAAACCAAATCCTGCAACGGCTTTGAAGCAATCGGCCGGCGAAGTGCTCGGAGTAAACCTATTTCTGGATTAGAAAGGGGCGTTTCTCCCCGCGCCTGCAGAACGACGGGTAAAACACCGGGGGGCAGCTTCAATGTTATTTTTTTTTGGCCATACAGAAGCTCCATCTGTTCCCCTTAAAAAAATGCAAGTTACGATTTGTCATTTACCGTATCTTTCAGATCCGAACCGAAGGATTGGTTGAACCGGGTTGACTTATACTTTTCTAGCTTCCAGGAGGGTATACGGCAGATACGACAAGGTTCATAATCCCACTTGTTGCGTAAAAAACGCGCCGCACGGCTGTTTTTAGAATTATATGCTGTGAACGTTTCATTGCAATGGGTGGTTATCCAGGCCTGGTTGCCGACAATATTGATTGTTTTTATGCCATGCAAAATTTTCTTTCGCGAAGGCCAGAGCTTCATTTTTAGTAACAGCCTAAAAAAATCGACCCGTTTGCGATAATATCGTTTTTTCTCTTCCATCCGCTGCCTCCTTGTCTTCAAACCATGACGCAGCCTTTTGACAGCACATCAAGCCAGCGCCTTAAAAAGCATTACCGCAGTGCCTATTTGCAGAGGATCGTGGACCAGCCTCGCTGCTACCTTTTTTTGGGCCTCAGAAGTAAGACCGGAAGGCAAACCAGGAGCGGCAACGATAGTATTCTCACTAATCATACTGGCTGTTATAAAACCTTCTCCCGTCGACGCATCAAAAATGAGCGGCTTCCTCTGTAGCGCTTCTTCCAGTTCCAAACCAAAGGCAACCCGGCGGCCGTATTTTTTTTCTATAACTTCTGCCAGCCCTGCTTCCCTTTGTTTGTCTAAATCAAGTACAATTAGCTTCGCTCCTGTCTCAATTAAAGCACCTGCCGCTTTTGAGCCTACCGGCCCCGCTCCAATTAAAAGGACCTCTTTGCCGTTTAAGCCTCCGGCCATCTTCGCCAGGGCCATTGTGTAGCCCAGCGCTGTCGCTTCGTCATTGCCGGCAACCCGTCTCGTATTAAGATTTATAGCGACATAAACATAGTCATCGGCAAGTATGGCCAGGTCCGCCCCGCTTTCATATGCCTCGGCCAATCCGCCGACATCAGTACTGGCGGTAATGAAAGCCCTGAAGCCAAGGTGGATCGCTATGGCTCTGATTGCCTCAGAAAAACCTTCAATTGTTCCCAGGCCGGCTGTAACAGGAATAACTGCGACAGTAACCCTTTGGGGTTCAATCTGTTTCGCAATAATACCGGCTGCTTGGGCCGCCAACTCCCCTAATTTCAGGCCTGTCTTCGTTTTTAGCTCCTCGTCATAAGTCTCCAGCTTCTCGGGAATTGTCCTGATTTGATCTGAAATAAGCCTGGTCACAAATCTAACTCCTTCCGGCCGGTATAATCAGAACCTTGGGGGTCCGGATCCACATAACATTCGATGCCCATCTCTTTTATTATGTTATTTATGGCCCTGGAACGCTTTTGTGCTACCTCATGGCGGCTGTTTCCGGTAAAGATTAGGGTCGCCGTCCAGTTTTCTTTTCCCGGCCTATAATTGGTCAAAGCTTCAGTGGCGCCAAAAAAATCTTCAAAGTAGGTCAGCGGCCCTGCAGCCGCAACAGCATGTTCGCCGGTTACTTCCAACCTACCCGGTGATACGACAATATGTTCAAAGATAACAAACTTCTTTTCAGACCAAGACAACGACGCCGGCAGGCCATCCATAAAGCAGGCGGCCAGAAGTTCGAGCATGTTAATCCCCGTAGACTGATAAACGGCAGTCGGAGTTTGGCTGGGCAGGCGGGCGTCAATCTCCAATACTTGAAGCTGGTTATCGTGGAGTATTACTTCAACATCCATTATTCCATTTAAGTTAATCCTGCGGGCGATTTGCCGGGCAATATCAGCAAACTGCTTCTGGTGTACGACTGCGAGGTTCGAGGGCGCCAGCACACGTTTACAATCAAATGTGCTGTCCATTTCTAAAGCGGTCACTTGCAGGGGCAGATACTTGCCGCGGCAGCCCATTATCTCTATTGAGTAGGAGGGACCTTCAAGATATTCCTGAATGACCCATCGGCTGAGATTAATCCCAATCTTTTCACGAAAAAGCCGGAAGTCGCGTTCATCCTGCAAGAGGGTAACACCTTCACTGCCGCTTGCTCCTTCCGGCTTTGCAATTAGCGGAAAGCGGCAATCCGGCCAAGGGCGTGGAGCCGGGACTCCAATCTCGGCAAAAAGTAAATTAGATGCGCTTTTAGATGCGGAAATATCATAAGACTGGAAATGGAAAGCAAAAGGTATATTCAATCGCGCGGCTGTTTCGGCAACGTCCTGCAATATCTTGCGGTTTTCTAAAGCGGGAATGATCAAATCCACGCCATTTAGCACGGCGGCAAGTTCATCCCTTTGCGACACGTCAAAGCAGTAAAAACGATCCGCAATGTTTACCGCGGGGGCATCATCACGCTTGTCAAAAAGCAGCACCTGCCATCCGGCCTTTTTGGCCAGGTAAACCGCTTCAAGCCCCTGTAGTCTGCCGCCAATCACCGCTACGCGCATATTACCCTCCATAAATCAAGCCACAACATCTAGCCGGCCGTTTGACTTTACATTATTTTAAGTAGATTTGTTTTTTGTTTCTCAACCCAGGTCGCGTAATCACGTGGCGATGCCGGAGTCAAACCGCATTCTTCAAGGATAGGAACAATTCCATCAACGGATCTGCCGCCTTCCTGGATATCAAGAGTACTCTGGGATACGCCCATCAGGCCTCGATCAGGCGGAATAATTGAAGTGACAACATTAGCTCCGGCATTAAGCCTCTGTTTGAGGCCGGATATACCGTCAACATCAAGTGAGGCTGGAATCAATTTATCGGGAAAAAGCAGACGCATTACCGCAATGACCAGCATCTCTCTCAATCGAGGTATCGGCTGTAATTTTTCCAGTGGAGTCCCTTTCTGGGGGACAAAACTCATGACCCGTACCTGATCCGCACTGATAGAATCCATTACTTCGAAAGAGTGATAAAGGTCTTCAGTAGATTCGCCGATGCCGGCGAGCAGGCCTTCTTCGATAAGCATTCCGAGTTCATGGGCGTAATATTTTAGGTTAAGCCTTTCATCGTAGCTCTGGTTGAGCCTTATTCTTTTAAATAACTCCCGGTTATGCGTTTCCTGGTAACAGGCGTACCAGTCTACTCCAATTTGTTTAAATTCCTTCAGAACATCACGCGGTACAACCCCTGGTGATATCATAAGCGGTAATCCGGTTTGTTCTTTAATCTCGAATATAGTCCCGATCAATTCTTCAAAATGAACGTTTCGATAATACTGGTCTTCTCCCATGGTCAAATCCAGCAGGTGAATTCCTGATTCGGTTAATTTTAAGGCGGCTTCGATTATTTCTTTTCGCGTTTTACGGTATCTTGGACTTACCTTATTCGATTGCCGGTAATAACAAAAGGTACAATTGTTACGGCAATATGTTGAGAAGTAAATAAAACCATACAAATAAACCTTTGATCCAAAATAATGGTTTCTTAAAGCCCTGGCTGCTTGAAATAGTTTTTCAATAGCATCTCTTTCCACCAAATTTAGTATAAAAAGAACTTCCCGGCGATCAGGTTTTAAACCGTTAACCGCTTTAGCTAAAATTTCTTCCAGATCAAGTTGAAGTCCCTGGTTGCCCATGTTTTCACCTGCCAGCTATCTATGCTCTATACATTCAGTCTTATACCATTTAGATAGGTAAGGCTTCGGCCTACCCTCTGAACATTTCGGTGATCTTCCCTGGCCATAGCCAGGCGTTCCAGGCCAAAACCGATGCCTACCCAGGGAACATTAATATCCCACTGTTGATCCAAAACATGGGGGCCCATCGCGCCCGAACCTAGTTCAAGGTCGCCGACGACTATATCAACAGTATCACCGTAAACCTCAGAACTTTCGGTTTGCAGGCTGTAATTATCAATTCCGACAGCCGACATAACCAAACCCGCAAGCTCTTTCAACCTTTCCGAGCATTCGCTTTCAGGAAGTCCCATCTCAACCAGATTCAGCATGGTAAATTCCTGCATGTGGTTGCCTCCCTGAGTATCCTTGCGAAAACATGGGCCAATCTCGAATATACTAACCGGGTGCGGCCAAAGCCGCAATAAATCTTTCAAGACGAAGTAGAGGTTGGGTGCCAGCATCGGCCGCAGGCATTTACGCGAATCTACCCAGAACACCTGCTTATAGAGGGGGTGATCCCCGGTAATGGTCATTTTCGCCAGCAATCCCTTTGAAAGCAAAATTGGTGTTACCACCTGGGAGAAGCCCGCTTGGGTCAAAGCATCAACAAGCAGGCTTTCCAACCTGGAAAGCAAAGGTCTTTTCACATTATTCCGGTAATGCAAAAGAAGCTCTTTACTACGGTTCACCAGTTTATACTCGAGCTGCTGGAAAACGCTATTTCGTTCTTGTGTGCGGGTAAAGGTCATTCCGAGCTCCTTTGCGGTCGCACCCAGCTCCAGCAACCTCTGCCTCTGTGCTGCCGTCCATTCGATCAAGGCAACTCTCTCACTTTCCTTCCAGCATTATTCCTGGCCTAGCTGGAGATAAAAACTGGCGGGGAGTCCGGGAGTTCCACCCGGCTATACAGATTTAGAGTCTGCATGATCATTCCGATCCACCCCCCGTAATATTAAGCTTATTTAGCGGCTATCGTAAGAGCCAAATCTTTCGCTGAGTAACGCCCTATTACAACCCACATCATTGCTGCGGTGAAAAATTTTCGGCAGAGAATGTTCTCGCATATGTTCAGAGGCGTGCTCTCTTATAGCCATCCGTTCTGTTTAAGCTTGCCAGCTTAAGCCTTGGACCGCTCAAGCAGTTCCAAGACTTTCACCACCGCTTCGGCTGCATCTTCAGCATAAGCATCAGCGCCAATTTTGTCTGCGAATTTTTGGGTCACCGGCGCGCCGCCGACAATGGTTTTAAAGCGCTCTCTCAAACCCCGCCTGCGCAACTCATCCTCCAGCTTTTTCTGCTGGCTGATCGTCGAAGTTAGCAAAGCACTGGTGCCTATTATATCAGCTTTATGTTCGAGCGCCCCGGCGATAATAGCATCGGTGCTTACGTCGCGGCCCAGATCGATTACATTCACACCCTGGGTCTTAACCATCGAGATTACAATACCTTTGCCGATATCATGAACATCTCCTTCCACCGTAGCAATCACCATAGTCCCTTTTTTCTCTATACCTGTAGCTTTCTCTTTCATAATTGCTTCGTTAAGAATATCTGTAACCTTTTCCATTATTAACGCCGCTTCAATTAGTTCCGGCAGAAACTTTTCGCCCCGCTCAAAAAGGTTGCCAACCTGTCTAATGCCCTCACTGAATCCGCTATTTAAAACAGCCATAAGATCCAGTTTGAGCTCAATGGCCTGGCGGGCGACTGCTAATGCTTTTTCCTCATTCCCGTCAATAATCGCCTCTATTGCACTGGCAATGATTTCTTTTTCACTCATTGTCCAACCTCCATCTTTACTTCTGGTTTAATAAGGATAATCCTAATTTTGATTTAAATCGGTTTACAGAATTAATCTGGATATCAAGCAATTCGGCGATACGGATCTTGGCTTCAATCCCGATTGCTCCCCCGGGCCGGGCCAGTACGTGGCCGATATTGAGTTCCTCCCTGACCTCGCGCATTACCTGTGAATCGCTTAAATCAAATACTGAAAGGCCCAGTTTGTCCGCTACATACTTTTTGGCTTCATTTACTCTCAGAGCCTTGGATGCCATGACTCGCGCTACCAGATCTCCGGCAGTGCGAACGCCACCCATCCCTGTTGCCAGCTCGTGTAAAAAAGCCATCCCGAAAGTATCACCATGGCCAATCTATAATCCGTCAGCCTTGCCTATTTCAATTAAGGCCACCGAGGCCCGCGAAATGGCATCAAGCGGAGCGGTGCTGCTAACCGGCACCCCTCCGACCCCCATACCAGCGTTGGGATGAATCGGTATTTTCGCTATTTCTGAGCAGGCCTTAACAAAAGTGCAGGCGCGGGCTATATTCCAGGGCACTGACATGTTGCTTTTGGTGTTTATAACCGGTCCGAAAATGTCTACGCCGGCTTTTTCAGCAAGCTGCAACTGCTTGTGCGGGTAAAGCCCGGCCAGCCGGATACCATCGTATTCCAGCCCCCCGTGCATACCCAGCACAAATTCACCGGCCATGCCCATCTCAATATGAATTTCTGGATAGATGCTTTTCAGCTTCTCCACCGCGCGAAGCGCCGCCATAAAATCAGCATCTCCCGAAGCGCCAACCGTATCAAGATTTATGCCATCTGCTCCGGCTTCGTGCATCGCTTCGCATACATAATAAATATCCTTAACCGCTAATTCTAAAGCCTCTTCCTGGGCTTCCCGGGCTTCAGCAATCTTACCCAAAGGCAACAATTCCGACCAGTTATCGACCGGACCGTCGGGCTTAGTGTATAAGCCCAGGTTTGGCATCGCCCCATAGTATACCGGAATGGTAGCATTCAACTGGATTTGCTCCATCGACTGCCGCTCTTCAGCAATTATAGCCTTTACTGGTTTGAAACTGTAATCGCAATGGCCTACTTCAAAAGTATCGGAACAAAAAGCCCGCTCATGGGCCAAAACCGTTCCGAGACGATCTACAGGCACTCCGCCCCTGAGTGGAAACTTCAAAGTGCCGGCGTCAAAACTATGCACAACCTCATGCCCCGGCTCAACACTGACAACCTTTTGCGGAGAAGCGCAAATTTCAAATAAACGTTCAAGCTCATCTTCGTTCAATGGCGAAATTTTGCCCCTGTCAGCCGCATCTTCGGTTCCAGCAAGCAACTCCTGCCGCAACTCGTCTTCCGTCAACCATAGGGCGCTTCCATCCCCCATCCTGGAAAATATTTTCCCCATTACACAACCTCCTCGAATAAAGCTAATGAACTTGAACCAAGGGTTCTGTTAACAGATAATTGCAAATTACGTGCCATTATTTTCAGAACAAATTAAAAATCATAGCTTAAGTCTTGAAAAACAATATTTATTAGTCTTAACACTGCTCCAGCGTTGTAAAATAATCAATATAAAACTGTCTCTGTTAATGCATTTTATGATTATCACAATTAATAAAATGTTTATAATTAGATGTACGTATCTACATATGGGCCTTAATAATTCGCGGTAGAGCTAATAGCCCCACCGCGAACGAATTGTTAGTACGTATATATGTGAAATTCATCTCAAGCCATACTCTTTTTCAGCCTCTTCAACAATCTCCCGTAACTTTTCAACTGTCGTGTTGGGTAGAGGCTCGGGTTCATAGCTCTGCAAAATAGCATTGGCCTCTTCATAGGCTCGTTCTGTCATGGAACGCCCGCCGCTATTCAACCACCCGGTACGGTTCTGTCTGTCGATCAATATGCTCTGAGACTGCTCTTTTCGGAAATGGTGAAAAGTATGCTCATGGCTGACAAACTCGCCGCCCGGCCCTACTTCATGAATGACCTCGAGGGCCATCTTTTCATCGGAAATTTCAATTCCTCCGATAACTTTTTTTATCATTTTAAAAATTTCGTTGTCAATCAGCAACTGGGCAAAATCAAAAGTGACGCCGAGCTCAAGCATGCCCGCACCATAAATTAAGTTAGCGCCGCCCTGGGCAGCTAACAATGCCGTTATTGTCTTTTCGTGGGCAGCCTGCGCATCGGGAATCTTGCTGTCTGCCTACCCTCCGGCGACGAAGCTTGGCAACATGTAGTAGCGAGCCATTTTGGCTACGCAGGCTGAGATCATGCCAAGTTCCGGCGCTCCGACAGGGGTGGTGGAATAGCGCAGATCCATTATTGTTGTCGAACTACCATAAAGCACCGGGGCTCCTTTTGCCGCCAGCTGGCTTAGAACCACAGCGCTTAAAACTTCGGCATTATGAGTTACCAGTGTACCGGCTAGAGTTACCGGAGCAGTCGCACCTGCCAGGGCCATCGAAATAATATTAACCGGTATTCCGGCCCGTGCCGCTTCAATAATGACATCGGTGCAGTCAGGAACCAACCTGAGTGGGCTGGTGGGACAAACATTGAAACTGATAATCGGTCTTCTTTTTAACTCCGCACGGCCCCCGACCACTTCTGCGGCCATTTGAATAATTTTACGGCAATTATTAATGCCGTCAGCACCAATAAAGAAATGCTTGGTAGTATTTGGGAAAATGGCTTCGGCATTATGCAATGATTGAACTTTGCCATCGTAGTCAAGCGCTGTTACTGCCCGGTAATTGATATCGAGCTCACCAAGATAATCACTTAGCCTGGCCGCATCGGCAACATCCTTTTTGGTTGACTTTCGGTGTTTTCGGGTAACAGGATCAATGATGGCTACCCCTTCGCCAAAATTGACGAAGCCGACCCTGGAGCCTTCAATCACGAAATCTTTATTGGGGTTCCTTCCAGCCAGGCGAACCGATGCCGGAGCGGAGCGTACAGCATCTTCAACCATGTAAGCAGGCATCTTAACCAGGCCACTATTAAAATCTACATCAGCCCCACCTTCGGCAAAAAGCTCCAGTGCATCTCTGCTCTCTGCTTTTATACCCGTATTGCGTAGAACATCAAGAGTGGCTAAATGCAGGGTGTTCAAATCGTCTTCAGTCAAAATATTCAAGCCCGTACCACTAAATCTACTGACTCCAACCTGCAGGTTTCTTAATGCCATATAAATTCACCTCCATGCTTTTTATTTATTACCCAATTAACCGGCTTGTTCAAGAACACCTCCTTTAGTATAATAGTTAATTACCAAAAATCTATAAATGCTAAACCGCCAGTAAGTAAGATAAGAATGCAAAAAACATGCCATTTTTTAAACAACATGGCATGTTTTGTTCGTGCAGGTTCCAGATAAGTAATGTATTTCTTGAGTTAACATTCCTATACCTCAATAATCTATTTTTTCATTATAACATGCAATAATAGATTAATTGCCTCCTTTTTTCATTCTTTTGAGAATACGTGCCACTGTCGATTGCGCTATCCCCAGGGCATCCGCCGCTTTGTAAGTGGATCCATACAGGTTGTATGCTTTTTCCACCAACTGGTGCTCCAGTTCGTGCTTGGCCTGCTTGTAAGGAATAATCTCAGGGCAATAGACTCTTTCTTTTCTGGGCTCGGCATCAGCCAACAATTCAGGGAAACTCTCACGAGTCTCGATTTCATCTCCATAAATCACTACCAACCTTTCAAGCACATGCTCTAACTCACGCACATTACCGGGCCAGGGGTAAATGGTTAACTCTTTAACCAACTGGTTGTTTATAGCAACATTTTTATTGTACTTTCTGTTATATAAATCAAGATAATAATTTATCAAAGCCGGAATATCCTCACGGCGCTCTCTCAGGGGTGGAATTTTAATCGATATGAGATTAAGACGGTAAAAGAGATCTTTCCGAAAACGCCCCTGCCGTACTTCTTCTTGCAAGTCACGGTTAGTAGCAACAATGATCCTGGTATCGACCTTTATTCTCTTCGTGCCCCCGATCCGGAAAAACTCCATATCCTGCAAGAACTCAAGCAATTTCACTTGGAGATCGTGTGAAATTTCACCTATTTCGTCCAGGAAGAGAGTTCCCCCGTGCGCAAGCTCTATCTTCCCTATTCGTCCTTGTTTTTTAGCTCCGGTAAAAGCTCCGCCTTCATAGCCGAAGAGTTCAGAGCTAATCAGTGTATCGGGAAATGAAGCACAGTTAATTTTGACAAACGCGGCTTTTCTACGAGGGCTAAGAGCATGAATAGCCCGGGCAACTACCTCTTTGCCCACTCCTGTTTCTCCCTGGATCAGCACCGTAAGATTTTGGGGTGCAATTTTTTTGATCGTCTCTTTAATGTCCCGCATCTGGGCGCTTACTGAAATAAAATTTACCTGGGCAAATAACTCTTCTTGCATGATGCTCAGCTCGCTGTCTTTGCGCTTAAGTTCATCTTCTTTTGCTTCAAGCTTTTTTTTAGTTTCAACGAGCTCAGTCACATCTTTTGAAGTGCAAATTGTAAAAATAAGTTCGTTTTTATGGTTAAAAACAGGCACCCCGGTACAAAGGTGCCACTTGCGCCCTTCTTTTAAAAATTGTAATATATCAACTTTTTTCCTTTGCTTCAATACAGCCATGGCACCGCTGCTCGATATTATCTTTTCCTTAACCAGATCTTCAACCATGCGCCCCTTCAGTTCGGAAACCTTAAGACCCAAAATCTGTGCACTCCTGGGGTTAACAAGGAGGATTTTACCCCTGTTATCGGTTACGAAAATCTCTTCCTGAAAGTTTTCTATAATCTCACTATACATGTGCAATTTTTTCCGTTCGAAAGCGCAATCGATTACGGAGATAGGGTTGCTGCTGCCATCGAGAGCTACAACATAATCTGCCTCTAAACACTGAAGATCAAGCAAGCTCTGGTCTGATTTAAGGAACTGATAGTGCAAATTACCTTTGAGGTTTGCCAGAATAAAATGGCCATTGTCTTTTTGCAAGAGCGCGTGCAAAACAGTTTTAATCGGATATAGCTTTCCGTTTTCTTTACCTTTTTTCGCGAAAATATAATCAACATCCGGAGGCAAATCTTTCACTTTTAACTTACGTAAAGGTAATTCTGCCGGCAGAACAAGCAAATTACGTTTCATTTCATACTGGCGGTTTTCCAATTTCACTACTCCATTCAATTACCTTTTTATTAATGCTTCGTCGACTGAAGCTGAAAATCCTTCAATCTTCCCTTAGTTTGGGCGATTCTGCACTGTCAGAACAAAGACGTTGATAGCACACATTTTTAATCTATTTAAGAAATGCCAGAGTAATCTTTTTTTGCATTAGTTGCTGCTCTATTTACATATTTCTAAATGTGCCAATATAGTCACCCCCGCCAGTGCAACTTAATAATTCGGAAATTATGGGTGCAGCTGGCCCCGGAGAAAGAGGAGGCATATACGGCGCTGATACCAGTCAATATTCCGCTAGAGCAGTTGAACAGAGGCATATGATTCTTGAAGAAGCAATCGCTGAAGAGCAGGAATACAGGCAACTACTTGCACAGTACTTTTTTTAAGCGCTAAAGGGTAAAAAAAACGGACGGCGTTGCCATATGCAGGCACTGCCGTCCCGGTCTTTTTCTGTTAAGGCTAACCGCTAAGAATCATTCTGTTCAGCAGAGATGTGCGCCTCGCCTTAGCTTTCGGCCACTATCTTGCCGATCTCCTGTCCGAACTCCCGGGCCGCGGCCAGGGCGTCTGCATCAGGGTTCCACAGCATCTTCAGGCCGTCGTTGACCACCTCGAAACCGGCATCGGCCAGCCCCTGGGCGATGAGCTTGACCGATTCGCCGCTCCACCCGTAACAGCCGAAGGCGGCTCCTTTTTTCTGCTGGAACTGCAGCCCTCTGATCATATCGAGCAGCGCGGCGATGGAATGGAGGGTGCGCTTGTTGATCGTCGGCGAGCCGACCACAATCATTTTTGACTTGAACACTTCAGTAATAATATCGTTAATATCGGAGCGGGCCACGTTGTAAAGCTTGATGTTGACGCTGTCGTTGGCGCTCTTGATCCCGGCGGCAATGGCCTCGGCAGCCCGCCTGGTGCCGTTCCACATGGTATCGTAAATTACCGTGACCTGGTTTTCACTGTATGCGTCCGCCCACTCCAGGTATTTATGCACAATCTGCAGGGGATCTTTACGCCAGATCACGCCGTGGCTGGGGCAAATCAACTCCACGGGCAGGTTCAGGCCGACCACCTCGTTGATTTTGGCGGTAACCAGCTTGCTGAACGGCGTCAGGATATTGGCGTAGTACTTGATTGCTTCCCGGTAGAGTTCGTCCTGGTCCACCAGGTCGTTATACATGTATTCCGAGGCGTAATGCTGGCCGAAGGCGTCGTTGGGGAAGAGGATATTTTCGCCGGTGAGATAGCAGAACATGCTGTCCGGCCAGTGCAGCAACTTCGCCTCCACAAAGATGAGCTCTTTCCCGCCGCCTAAATCCAGCTTGTCGCCCGTTTTGACCGGCACGAAGTTCCAGTCCTGGTGGAATTGGCCTTTGAGCGATTTAACCCCGGCGGCGGTGCAGTAGACCGGCGTGCCGGGGATTTCCCGCATCAGCTCCGGCAGGGCGCCGCTGTGATCCACCTCGCCATGGTTGGCGATAACATAGTCAATGTTGTTCAGGTCAATCTCTTTTTTCAGGTTTTCCACAAACTCGCGGGCAAAGGGCGTCCAGACTGTATCGATCAGTGCTGTTTTTTCTCCTCTAACCAGGTAAGAATTGTAGGTGGTGCCCTTGTGGGTGGTTAACTCTTCGCCGTGGAATTTTCGCAGCTCCCAATCCACCTTGCCTACCCAGGTGACACTGTCTCTGATTTTAAAGGCCATTACAAATCCCTCCTTAAGTTCCATAATGCAGGTATATGGTTACGATGATTATACTATTATTCCTCTATGTTTTACAATATTACTTCCATTGCTTTCCTTGACCAGCCGCATTACCCCCATCTGCGCTTTTATTACAGGCTGGGACCCGGCCTGTTCTACCGGGTTGAAAATGTTTAAGCCGCCGGCGGTTTTTATCCGGCAGCGGCTTCCCGGGCGCGCTTTTTCTGGGCGAAATGAACAAGAACGGTGCCGATTTCATAAAGAATCATCAGCGGAATGGCCATCAGTATCTGGGAGAAGACATCGGGAGGGGTAAGGATTGCTGCAAAGATGAGAATGATCAGCAGGGCATATTTGCGGTTGCGCCGCAAAAATTCTTTGTTCAAAATACCGATACTGCCCAGGAACCAGAAGACCAGGGGCAGTTGGAAAACCAGGCCGAAGGAAAACAAGAAGGTGGTGACAAAAGAGATGTAGCGGGCGATGCTAAATTCAGCCACCAGGTCTTCCGCGGAAAAGCTGAGAAAAAAGTTTAAGGCAAAGGGCAAGGCGACAAAGTAAGCGAAGCCGAGACCGAGGATAAACAAAATGTACATGGCCAGGGTCAGCAAAAAGGCGGTTCGCCGCTTGCGCTGCGTAACCGCCATAATCAAGGCCACCACCTGGTAGAGGATAATGGGCAGGGTAACCAGGGCGGCGGCGATAAAAGAAAGGCGCAAGTCTGCCAGGAGCGCTTCAGAGGGGGTAAGGTAAATCATTCTCATCTCCAGCTCTACTCCCGGCAACATCAGCAGATGTCTGATTTCCTCAATAAAGGTAAAGCAGGCTATGGTCGTTAAAAAAACAGACACCGTTATGATGATTAAACGCTTGCGCAACTGCTCCAGCAAGCGTATTAAAACCTCTTTTTCCATCGCCGCCTCCAGCATGTTTCATTTCTAATCGCTTTTATCTTCGGCCTTCTCTCCGGCAGGTTTTTCTTCCGGTTTTTCTTTCTGTTTTTCTTCCGGTTTTTCTTCCTTTTCGGTAAGCCTATCCCGGTACTGCTGCGCCTGGCTGTAAAGGCTGCTCTCTTCTTCCTCTGTTTCCAGGATATGATCGAGCTGTGCCAGGGCGGTCTCCTTATCGTCCTGGTGCTCCGCCGCCAGGATGGCCAGGTAATAGCGGTCCATGTTATCGGCCTCTTCATCGGCGATGCGCTGATCCAGGTAGGCGCGAAGCCAGGTAATCTCCTCTTCCTGCTGCTCTTTCATTTCCTCCTGCGAGAGGAAGTTGATCAATTGCAGGTGCACCTCAGCCCGCGGGGATTCGCGCAGCAGCCCGGCAAGAAGCGCCACCCGCTCCTGGATGGTCTCCTCATCTGCTTCCGCGGTTTGGTAGGCATAAAGCAGATTAATGTGGTAGCCCAGCTCATCCGGGGCCAGTTCGATCAGGTCCAGGTAGACTGCTACCAGTTTCTGCTTGAGTTCGGCCTGGTCTACGCTGGCATCGGGAAGTATCTGCCCGAACGCAAGCAAATTGTAATAGCATCCGGCCAGCGCTTCCAGAACCGCCACGGTAGGGCCGTGTTCTTCAATAAAATTTTCATAATGTTCGGCCTGGTCGCGATAATATTCCAGGTAATCTTCCATCTTCCAGTCCCCGGCGGGATTCTGGGCCCGGCCGGTGATATAGTCCAGATAATAGATGATGGAAGAAACCAGCATGCCTAAGGCTACAACTCCGGCCACAATGGCCGCCCAGCGCTGCTGCCTGAATTTGCGGCGTGAGCTTTTCTGTTTCTTACTTGCCAAGGGCTTTACCCCCTCTCTAGGGCCATATGCTGTCGTCACACGGCCATGCTTGACTCAATTCAATGCCTATTATATAGCCTCCCCGGTAATCCTTCAACCTGTTTAATCATGATCTGAAAGTTTTACCAGCAGGCGCCCGCAGCTTTCACAGTAAACCAGCGCCTCGGGATTAAACAGAAAACCCCGCTGCGCCGAAGAGATGAAAACCCCGCATCCGCCGCAAACATCCTCTACGACCCGGGCCAGGGCCCGTCCCCCGTGCTTCTGCGCCAGAAGCTGGTATCGATCCAAAAGGCGGGGCTCGATGTGCGCAGCCAGCTCTTCTCTTTGCCGGCGCAGTTGCTCCAGATCGCCCTTAATGCGCTTTAAGGTCTCGCCAAGCTCCGTTTCTTTACTCTGCCTGTTAGTTTCTTTTTCCTGGAGCCTGGCCGCTTTGCCCCGCAACTCTTCATCACCGCTTTCGATGGCCTCCATCAGCTCCAGCGTCTCATCTTCCCGCGCCTGCTGCTCTTTTTCCAGAAGGCCAAGCTTTATCTCCATCTGCTCCAGCTCGCGCACGTTGGATACTTCGCCTCCGTAGAGCCTTTTGCGCAGTGCCGTGCGGCTATCACTGTTTTTCTGTAAATCCATCTCCAGAATTTTTAACCGTTTACGCTGATTTTTCAGCGTTTCTTCCGCTTCGGCCAGTTCACCCCGCAGCCTCTCCACCTCTTCCGTGGCTGCTTGCAGCTCCTGGCGCAAAGGGGTATGCTCTTCTTCCTCTTCCAAGGCTTTTATGGCCAGATCGATTTCTTGTAGTTGCCATAGCTGTTCCAGGCCCATTATTCTCACCTCTCTCTTAATAAAAAAGGGCGGGTATTGACCCACCCTCAGGCATAATTCCAGCCGGCGGAGCTTACCCCCGCCTCCACGACGCTAGTTTGGTAACCGTCGCGCTTAAAGCAGCGGCGCAGGTATTGGCCGAGCAGCTCCACAACGGGGCGCTCCGTGCCGTAATGGCCGGCATCCACTAAGCACAATCCCGCCGCCTCAGCTTTTTTGAAATCATGGTAGCGGAAATCGCCCGAGATGTATAGCTCGGCGCCAAGCAAGGCAGCCCGCTCCACCAGGGAGCCGCCGCTGCCGCTGCAAACGGCGATGCGCGAATACTCTTCCCGGGGCGGCGCCCAGTAGCGCAGCGTGGAAAGCTGCAGCTTCTCCCGGCAAAGTTTCAAGATCTGCTCCAGGGTGAGGGGGCGCTCCAGGTTTCCGATCAGGCCCAACCCGTACGGTGTTCCTTCCCGCTCCAGGGGATAGAGGTCGTAAGCCACCTCTTCGTAGGGATGAACGGCAAAAAGGGCCTGCAGCACCGCCTCGCGCAGCGATGCCGGCAATATCGTTTCCAGCCTGAACTCGTCCACTTTCTCCAGCCGGCCCTGCTGCCCGATATAGGGATCGGTTCCTTCGCGGGGCATAAAGGTGCCCGTACCCGGCACCTGGAAAGTGCAGTGGCTATACGCGCCGATCCAGCCGGCGCCCGCCTCCGCCAGGGCCTGCCGCACGCTGTCTTCATGGCCTGCCGGGACAAAAACCACCAGCTTCAATAGGCGGTCCTGGCCGGTGGTTTCCATGACGCTTCGCCCCTGCTCCATCAGGCCCAGCAGATCTGCCAGGCGGTGATTCAACCCGCGCGGCGCGATGTCCAGGTTGGTGTGGGCGCTGAAAACGCTAATTTCATGCCTTACAGCCCGGGCAACCAGGGCCCCGTGCGGGGTGCTCTCGTCGAGGGCCTGCAGCGGCTGAAAAAGCAGCGGATGATGCGTGACCACCAGCTCCGCTTTCCGGGCTGCCGCTTCAGCCAGGGTCGCCTGATCCAGTTCCAGGGCCACCAGAAGGGTGCGCACCTCGCGGCGGGGGTCGCCAAGCTGCAGGCCGACGGGATCCCCGGGCAGAGCCAGGTGCCTTGGGGCCAGTTGATCAAGATAAGCGGCTACGGTTTTCACTGTGGCCCACATTGTGCAACACCTCCTTCAGGCGGAGCTCTTTCTGAAGGTAATACTCGTACTTAATTCTATTTTCCGGGCGCCCGGATTTTTGCAGCGCCGCGGTAATGGCGCGGCAGTGCTCTATTTTTTGCCGGATAAAGGGCTCCAGCAGCGGGTCTTTCCGGCGCACCAGGCATGGCCCCAGTTCAAAGAGCAGCGGGTCGTCTATTTCCTGCCTGCCCCGCCGCGCCACCATGATCTCATAAAAGCGCTCCCCTTCCCGCACCAGCTTCTCCGCCGCCAGGGCGAAGCCATGGGCGAAGAGCCAGCGGCGCAAAAGAGGGGCCTCCTGCATCGGCTGCAGGATAAAATTTTGAAACCAGTCCCATTTATCCCGGCCGGCCTGCAAAATCCGGCAGATGGTGCGCCCGCCCAGCCCGGCGATGACTACCGTATCCACCCGGTCATCCCGGCGGATGGGATCAAGGCCGTCGCCGCCGCGCAGGTCAATGCGCCCGCCGCATTGATGGCGCTCCAGGGAGCGGCGCGCCTGCTCCAGGGTGGTGGGCCGGTTCTCCACGGCGATGGCCCGCCCGGCCAGCCCCTGCCGGACCAGGTAAACAGGCAGCAAGGCATGATCCGTTCCGATATCGGCAACAATGCTGCCCGGCGGCACCAGCCCTGCCAGGGCCTGCAAGCGGGGTTTTAAGCGTATGGCCATTCACCTTTCCGCGCCTGTCGATCTTTGTAGCCGTACTATTACCTTATTCCACTGAAAATATTTAAATCCTGCCCGGCTAAAGTGCTTCCGCGGCGACAAGCACCTCTGGCAGCGAGCGATCCAGCGCCGCTTCAATGTCAGCGCCGGCGGGCCGGCCGTCTTCTTCCAGGGCCAGCAGGTAAGCCCCTGCCGCCGGGGGGCGTTCAAGCAGCAGCGGCCGGGCCAGCGGCGCCCGGCGGTGCAAAGCCAGGGTGAACGAGTCTACTAAAAGAGGGTTATACTGGCGGGAGGCGGCAAACATCCCTCCCGCTAAAACCACGTCGCACGGTGTATCTTCCAGGCCTACCGCTCTAATCACCGCCGCGCAGTCTCCTCCCACCGCCGTGCCCATGCGGATCAATAGATCCTGCGCCACGGCATCGCCCTGGGCGGCCAGGGTAAAAACCAGGCGGGGCAACCGCAAGGTGCTTTGATATTTCAGGTATAAATCTTCCCTGAGCGCATAGGCCAGCTCCGTATAATTCTTGATCTCGCTAAACTGGGCCAGTACCGCGTCCTGCAGCGCCGTCTTGGGGCCGGTTCCCTCTTCGGAGCGGAAGGCACTGTGCAGGGCTTCCCTGGCCAGGTCGGCGGCGCCGCCCCAGTTGCCGCATTCATAGCCGAGGCTGCGCAGGGCGGCGGTTTGGCCCTGCCGGTTGCGGGCGGCGGCGTTGGTCCCGGTGCCGCATAGGGAAACCGCCCCGAAAGAAGCGGCGGTGCCCGCCCGGAAGGCGGCCCAACTATCGTTGACCAGGGTAAAGGGGATTCCGGCAAAATGCCCGGACAGGGCTTCCTGCAGGGTGGCCATGTCTACGGGTAAATCGGCCCCGCTTAAGGCGAATACAGCACCGGCGAGCTGCTCCCGCCGGATCCCGGCCTGCTGCAGCGCCGCATCCAGGGCCTCCTGCACCGCGGTCATGGCTGCTTTAAGCCCTACAACTTGATAGTTGGAGGGGCCGGCCAGCCCGTAACCCAGCAGGCGCCCGGCGGCGTCGCCGCAAAGGGCCGCGGTCTTCGTCCCGCCCCCGTCAATCCCGGCATAAAATTTTTTCGATGCCTGGGCCATGATATCTCCCCCTCTCCGGCCTCCCCCACAGAGGGGGAGTGCAAAAACGATTCATCACTGTAAAAACTTACTTCTAGAAAATCCAGCCCCGCCGCCGGAGCTCCCGATCAATCTTCCTTCTATCTATAACCCCCAAACTGCGGCAGAAATGGCCTGTTCTTATTGATTATTTCTTCCAGCAGGGCCCGGGCGGTGTCCGCCCCCCGGACCAGGGGATGATTGAGCAAGGCCTGGTAAGCCTTGCGGTAATCTCCCTCCGCCGCCGCTTCAACGGTCAGCTCTTCGTAGGCTTTAACCTGCTGCACCAGGCCGCGCACCGCCGCAGGCAGGGGCCCGGCCTCCAGCACCCTGATCGCATCTTTTTCCACGAGGCAGTTGGTTTCCACAACGGCGCGGGCGGGCAAATCGGGGATGGCGCCGTCATTGCGAACATTTAAAACATGCTCCCCGGGGCCGCCGCCGCAAAGAGAAACCATCAGCGAAACGGCTGCTTCGGAATAGCAGGCGCCCCCGCGGAAAGAGAGCTCAGGCGGTTTTTGATTTAGCTCCGGATCCCGGTAGCGCTGGAGCAGCTCTTTCTCAAAAGCCATAATCTGCTGGGCCCTGGTGCCGGGCCCGCGGGCCTGCTTAAGCGCTTCGTCAAAGGTCTGCCTGGGGAAATAGTAATAGCGCAGGTACGGGGACGGGAGCAGGCCCAGGTGGCCAATGAGCCTGCTTACTTCCGTTGGATCCAGGGCTGGCGAGGCGGCGGCAAAAAAATGCGCCGCCGGTTCCGGCAAGATTCGCGCGATAATATCGTTTCCGGCCAGGGTGACCCGCGTGACAAAGCTGAGGTGATTAAGGCCGGTGAAGTGCAGGGCCAGTTGATGGGGCGGCGCCTCCAGGAAGGCGGCCAGGGTTTTGCGCATAATGGCGGGGATGTTGCACAGCCCCACTGTTTTGATGGCTGAATACCGCTGCAGAGCTTCAGTGACAACCCCGGAGGGGTTGGTGAAATTGATCAGCCAGGCCTCAGGGCAAAGCTCTTCCATCTCCCGGGCCAGGGCCAGCGCCTCCGGAATGGCGCGCAGGGCCTGGGCAAAGCCGCCCGGCCCAGTGGTCTCCTGGCCCACGATGCCGTAGGCCAGGGGCAGCAGCTCATCGTTTACCCGGGCCTGCAGCCCCCCGGCGCGAAACTGGCTGATTACAAAATCGGCGCCGCCCAGAGCTTCACGGCGCCGCAGCGTGGCCCGCAGTTTAACTGTGCCAGCCAGGCCGGCCTTTTGCAGCATGCGGTCGCACAGGCCGGCCACCGCCTCCAATTTGTCTTGGCCCGGCGGGATATCGACCAGGTACAGTTCCCGCAGCGGCAGCGACCGGATCTCCGCGATCAGGCCCTCCATCAACTCGGGCGTATAGCTCGATCCTCCACCGATTACTACCAGCTTCACCGCTTCTCCCTCCAGCTAAATTTCGTACAAACCTCTATGTATCTTAGCCTCCTGACCCTATCTTCTTGGGGTGACAAAAGTATTGTAGTCATACAGATTGTCCCCGTTTACATTGTTCTCTATCCTGTTGTTCTAATCGGGAGTAACCGCCTAGCCGTAACGGCTGAAAGCCGTTTCATTAGAGCTTTGCGCTTAGGGCATTTTCTGGCACATTTATTTTTACTAAATCTGTCCCATCATATATACTCTAAGGAATCCCATAATCACGATTACTCATATTGAAGATTTCTTCATTACAAATATTCAATCCTACTATTTCACATATTCTTTGTGCTTGATAAACAACATCTACTATTTCTTCTCCCCCACAAAAGATATCTTTTTCAATAGCTGCTTCAAAAATAGCATACATTCTAATAATTAATTCTGCCGCTTCTGGTTTATTGCGAATTATTATTGGTGCATAATAGTTATATAAAGCAATACTCCCTATTTGATAAAAAGTATAACGCGGACATTTATCTGGATTCATTCTTTGCCATATTTTATAAAATAAGTGTTGTAAATTATAATAGAATTCTTTTTCCATTACATTTTTTGCTTTTCTAAACTCAATACACTCTGTAACTTTTGTATAAAGTAATGTGAAAAGTACCCCAAAAACAGCTGCAGTAAGCCAACCACTAAGCGACACCTCAACTTTTAGCAAAGTAAACACCGCCTAAATTTAACTATTGTTTCAATATAAACCCGAAATGTAAGGTAATAATTAATAAATCATGAGCTATAAAACTTGCAAATATTAAATCATTTAACTGCTTTTTTCCTGCAAGCAGGGCATATACTCATATTTTGCGTTCTGTTCTTAATGGAAGTTTTCCATTCGTGATCGTGTTCACACTTCCACCATACTTCTTTTCCACAACCACGTGTAACGTCTTTTGGTGTCAAATTTCCGTTTTTTGTTGGATGCCATTCATGTGCAATTTCAGGATATAGTTCTTGCAAACTCCCTCTTTTTTGCACTATCTTGGCACTCCGTTCCTCCACCCCTCTCTTCCTATTACAAGTGTTACAACCTTTTCCACTGGTTCGGCTGTATACTGCTGCTTTCCATTCATGACCTTCATTACATTTCCACCACACCTTCACCCCACTGCCAGGCATTACATCCGTAGGTTTAAGACTTCCGTTTTTCGTTGGGTGCCATTCTTTAGCAATCTCCGGATGAGTGACCAATAAGGAGTGAGACTCACTAGCTAGCCTCTTGGAACAATAAGGGCACCCTAAACCATCTAAACTTCTAGCGCTCACTTTTTGTTTCCAACGATGCCCCTTCTCGCACTTCCAACCTACTATTTCATTTGAAATATAGGTAACATCAGACGGTTTTAATAATTGATTTACTTCATGATCCCATTCCTTTGCTAGTTCTGGTCTCATTGCCTCCAATGAATTATCCTTACACACTTTTTTATTGGAACAATAAGGACAACTGGCTTTTTTTTGTGTTCGTATTCGTATTTCCATTTTCCACTCATGTCCATTCTCACACATCCACCATACCTGTTTAGTGGAGCCATAATACACGGAGGACGGCTTTAATGTTTGGTTCTTATATGGATGCCATTCTTTAACAAGTTCGGGGAAATTTACACTAAGAGCATTCTCTTCGTTAACTTTCCTATTTGTGCAAAACGGACAACCGGCACCACTGTTTCTTGATTTTATCTCTGATTTCCATTCATGACCCTTAGTACATTTCCACCATACTTTAAGCTTCGAGCCCGAAGACAAAAAGTAAGGGTTTACCCCTTTGTTCTTTTCGTAATGCCACTCTTTCATCAAGTCTTCATTACGGATACCAATACTATTTTTCCTGTCTCTTTGTGACCTTTCATAGATTTCGAATTTATATTTATCAATGTCCAAATCTACTGATTGTATTTTATTTTTGATTGTCTTATTAAGCGTATACATTTCATCGATATAAGAAAAAATCTCACCAATCGCTGCTTCTAATTGCCGCATATCCCCACCTTTCAAATAAATTGTTTTCCCGTAATCATTTACCAATAAAGGTAATCCCTTCTCCCTAATCCGAATCAGTGGGATATTCTGTGCAAGCAACCTTTTATTTTTATCCTCATCCCTCTTTTTTGACTTACTATGCCAATATATCCCATCATACTCAATCGCTAAATTTATATCTTTTATAAAAACATCAACTTCATATATACCGTTGTTATCGATGATTGCATTTTTTTCAACATCAGTAAAAACTTTTCTCATGAAAAACAGAATCGTTTCCTGAGGAAAAGATGTTTTATGGTTTTTACAAGTCGGGCACCCTCTCCCAATACTTCTATTTGCGACAGTTTGCTGATAAGCATGTCCAAATGTACACAGCCACCATACTTTCTTTCTTGTATATGGAAAAACAGCAAACGGGGACAGCCCTTTGTTTTTAGTAGGATGCCACTCTTTTGCTAGTACCGGGTTTTGTTTGCCAAGACTATCTTTCACATCAAGTTTCTGGTGTTTGCAATAAGGACAATCAGAACCGTTTGTACGATGGCGAATCTGCGCCATGTAGGAATGGCCTCGTTTACAACGCCACCATACTTTTTTTGCAGAACCAGCCAATATTTTATTCGGAGAAAGAGGTAAATTCTTCTTTTCATCCCATTCTTCAGTGATATCAGGATGTGTGGCAGCTAAAGAATTATCTTCATTAACCCGTTTGTTTGTGCAATACGGGCATTTTTGGTTTCGCTTCACTCTTTTCTCAATTACAGCTTGCCATTCATGATTTTTTTCACAAATCCACCATACTTTTTTTCCACTACCACATAAAAAATTCTCAGGGAACAAATCACCATTCCTAATCGAATGCCATTCTTTTGCAATTTCAGGTTCAAGAAACGCCAGACTCTTTTTATATTCTATCTGAAAACCCATGTAATTTCACCTTCTTCTCGTCTGCTTGTACGTAAATTATAACAAATAATATAAATTTTTTCGAACATTTGTTTGGTATAAAGTAAAATTAGATAACTTTTCCTACCAGCCTCTTTAAGAGTAGGCATTTCGCCAGGCAGTTAATAAAACGTCCCGATGTCAGCAACCAGACTACAAGGCCAGAACTAATTTATTTATAGCAGCCAGGAACAGTTTTAAAAGTATCCCTCTATTAACTTGTAATTATATACACAATAGCCTGTCCCGTGAACAATTACTCATAGCTATACTTGTCAGGTACGTGGAGCTATGAAAACGCTTAAATGCTGTTCATTACCTTGACCATTACCTGACTCCTACTAGTTAAATAGTTCTTTTAGTTTTCTTAGCAGCCACCAGAACAGTTTAAATATTTCGGAAGGGGGCTGTTCGGATCCATTATCAAGTAGTGGTGCAGGTTCCTCCGGAGTTTGCGCCGTTGATAACAGACCGGATAGGTAGTTCCGAACCAGATCTCGACCGTAATCCAATTGGGGCGTCCATTTTCCGCCCAGTTCTTCCACGTACCGCACTGTCCCGGCCCAGGGCATACTTTTTACCACCTCAAAGCGCGGGTGCGGCCGGCCGATAGGCTCATACCCTACATAGGCGCAGATATGATTAAAATGGCCCCTCACGCCGTCCTCCGGGGTGGCAAAAGTTTCGTAGTCTTCGGCTTGATCCCCTTCGGGGTTTTTTACCTTGATCCTGGCCCAATTGTTCTGATCGGGGGTAACCGCTCCACCATAGCGTCCAAAAGCTGTCTCATGGGCGCTCTGGGAATAGAGCATTTCCGGGCGGAGGCCTGTTAGCTGCCCGTAATGCCAGTAAACCGGGGCGATGTCGATAAAGCGCTGGTGGGCGCTGTTTTGGCACGCCCATTCCTGGGCCTGGGTCACTGCAGCCTCTGGCTTGCCGGTTAGCGGTGTCTGCACGGCGGGATCCAGGTGACTTTGTACCGCCGCTAAAAAGCCGGCCCACCCGTTTACCCGGCCGCGTATGACCCGGGGGCAGTTTTTCCCGGACCAGTAGTTATGCTGTTTGACCCTATCTAAATCTAGCCCAAAATCTTTAAGCAGTTGCGCTACCAGCCAGGCGGCGTTAGCCTCGGCCGCAGCCCGGTTGCCGTCCCGGTTTTCGCAAATTTCGATGCCGATACTCTGGCGGTTGCCGGTGCCGCTCGCGCCGTCGCCGGCGTGCCAGCCATTTTCTAAAGGCAAGTGCTGATAGATCACTTTATCGTCCACCGTATAGTGCCAGCTGACCGGCAAGGAGGCGGCGCTGCTGCCTTTCAAGTACCGGGCGTGCGCCCGGGCATCGGCACCGGCCTGTGTATTGGCCGTATCATGAATGGTTATATATTTGGGATCAAGCTTGTAGCCGGGCCTGTTGCGCCGGCCCGGCGGGATGAAATCCTGAACAATAGTGACCATCGCCCATAACCTCCTTAATTTATAACCCGGACTCAAGTTCTAAGGGTTTCTTGTCGCGCCGGATCCCGTCGATAGTGCCAAGGCAATCGTGCCACAGGTTGGCGATCCGGCCGCCCAGGATCCCCGAGACGAGAGTCCCGGCAACGGGCAGATCAAACGGCAGGTCAAGGGCACAGGCCAGGTCCAGCCTGGCCGCAAAAGCAGCCCCGATGGCGCAAAGCAACACGCCGGTGCGGTCCACCGGCGCTCCTTTTTCCTTTTCCAGCCGGCGCAGTCTCCCTGGCCACAGCGGCTTTAAGCCTTCCCAGACCGCCTCGGTTACAGCGGCCAGCATAAACAAAACGATCAAGTCACTCACAATATTTACCTCCTACTTTCCAAATCGCATCGCCGGAGCAAGGCGGACGGCCCTAAACAAGCGCTATATCCGCAGGTATACTCCCTGCTTTATCATAAGCAGCACCGGCTTTGTTTGACACAGGCCGGACTAACTGGCCGCCTACTCTTATGACGCCGGCGCCGCTGCCGCCCCTCCAAAAAAAAACAGCCCTTTATGCGGGCTGTTGCAGCTTCGCGCCGGTTTACACGACGGATCCCCGGTAAACGGCAATTAATTACTATCCACCCGGGTTACTCCGCCCGGGGCGGCCTGTGCTTAAGGATTATTTTTGGCTTTTCTCCACCGCCTTATCGCTTTAATCATGCAGGAGAGGCCCTGCCGGCGTTTGCCGTTAAGGAACATGATAAAGCCGTCCAGGAGATCAAAGGTGATCACCCCTCCGCTGGAGGTGGCCACGGCTCTCAGGGGAACCTGGGGAGCAGTTTTCAGGATCATGTTCCTGGTCACCATGGCCCTGCTGTCTTCCCGGTCTCCTTTTACATCTTTTAACAGAGAGGCCAGGACCAGTTTATAGACCATGCGGCCCGTGAAAGTGCGGGTTATGTCCCCCACGGTCGAGTTCCTGGTAAAGCCTTTGCTTTCAACAACCCCGGGTGGAAGGGGCTTGCCATAAAGGGCTTCAAACTGCCTGGTGGGTATCTCTGTAACTCCCTGGTCTAGTTTGTAGTATACCGGGGCGGTTTGCCGGTAATCGGGGACAGGAGCAGTATTGTCCGGCAGCTCAATGGCCAGGCGGCCCTGCAGCCGGATATCCCGGCTGGAGGCGCCGATCAAAATAGTATAGATACCGTTCTCCACGTGCCAGTCTTTGATCTTAACGTTGTAATAAGCAAAAGATCGCTTGTTCAGCAGAAACTCTACTTGTTTTTCTTCCCCGGGATTTAAAAAGATCTTCTGAAATCCTTTAAGCTCTTTAGCCGCTTTAAATATTTTGGACGGCGGGGGCTGGATGTAAAGCTGCACAATCTCCGCCCCCGGAAGGGGACCGCTGTTTTTCACCGCTACCGTAACCTTAAGGTTATCCACATTATCGATAACCCCTTCCGGGAGAGATAAATTGCTGTAGGTAAAATCTGTATAGCTTAACCCGTGGCCGAAGGGGAACAGCACTTTCTTGCCGGCAGAATCGAAATAACGGTAGCCGACAAAAATGCTCTCCCGGTATTCCACCGTTCGCGGCCCTCCCGGGAAGTATGGCGTTGCCAGCACGTCTTCCACTTTAAGCGGATAGGTTTCCGCCAGTTTGCCGGAAGGATTCTCCCGGCCGAAGAGCAAATCTACGACAGCGCGACCCCCGGCCTGCCCGGAAAGATAAATGTTCAAGATGGCCTTGGCCTGGTCAACCCAGGGCATCTCTACCGGCGCGCCGCCGCTGAGAACCACCACCAGGTTCGGATTAACCGCCGCCGCCCGTTCAATAAGCAGGTTCTGGTTGGCCGGCAGCTTCATGTGCTCCCGGTCAAAACCTTCCGATTCATAGAGATCGGTGAGGCCGGCAAAGACCACCGCCACATCTGCCCCGGCGGCAGCGCGGCAAGCCTCTTCGACCAGCCTGGTGTCGGTTTGCTCTGTATGGACACGATAGCCCGGGCAATACTCAAAGTTCAGCCCTTGTTGCTTGCAGCAATCGAGGGCGCTTTCCACCCTGGTCGGGTTAACCAGGGAGCTGCCGCTTCCCTGGTAACGGGGCCTGGCGGCCAGTTCGCCGATCAAGGCAAACCTGGTTTGCTTCTTTAAAGGAAGGAGGCCCGCTTCGTTTTTAAACAGCACAGCGCATTGGGCGGCCACTTTCCCGGCCAAGGCATGGTGCTCTTCGGCAGGGTAGCTGTAGTTTTCTTTTCGATTCGCCATGGATTTCTGCACCAGTTTTAAGATCCGTTCAACGGCAGCATCCAAAACGGCCATCTCCAGCCGGCCGCTTTTTACTGCCTCCACGATAAGGCGGTCATTATCCAGCCCGCCCCCGGGCATCTCCAGGTCCTGGCCTGCTTTTAATCCTTCGACCCGGTCGTTGCAGGCACCCCAGTCTGTGACCACCAGCCCTTCATAGCCCCACTCTTTCCTTAAAAGGTCGTCCAACAGCTCGCGATGCTCGCTGCAGAAGGGGCCGTTTAACCGGTTGTAGGCGCACATCACTGTCCAGGGCCGGGCCTGCTGCACCGTATATTCAAAGGCAGGATAATAGATCTCCCGAAGGGCCCGCTCATCGACGATGGCATCTATGGTCATGCGCAGATACTCCTGGTTGTTGGCGGCAAAATGCTTGAGCGAGGTTCCCACGCCCCGGGACTGAACACCGCTGACAAAGGCGGCGCCAAGGATCCCGGCGAGATACGGATCTTCAGAATAGTATTCAAAATTGCGCCCGCATAAAGGAGAGCGTTTAATGTTTACGCCCGGCCCCAGGAGAACGGAGACTTTTTGCTGCAAACATTCTGCGGCGATGCAGGCGCCAACCTGGTAGAGAAGCTGCGGATCCCATGAAGCGGCCAGGGCGCTGGCCGTGGGGAAGCAGGTCGCCGGGATGCTCTCGTTGACTCCCAGGTTGTCCGCGCCCTCCGGCTGCTTCCTGAGCCCGTGCGGGCCGTCGGACAAGGTAATGGAAGGGATGCCCAGCCTCTCTATCGCCTTGGTGTTCCAGGTATCCCGCCCGGAACATAGGCCGGCCTTTTCCTCCAGGGTCATCTCACTGAGGATTCTCTTAATATCCATTATTATGATACCTCTCCTTCACAGTATCCCCCTCACTTAATGGCGCCAGTACACCTGTGCGGCGGGCCGGGGAGCCGCTCTCTTCTCCTGCTTGCCTGGCGGCAACCCCGGTCAGGTTTCAACCGCAGCAGTCCTGCACGGCGGCCCGGTAGCGCTGCCTGACCTCCCGGGCCAGCGCCCCCACTTTTCCATCCCCTACCGGCTTCCCATCCAGCGAGATCACCGGAACGATCTCTGCGGTGCTGGAGGATATCCAGATTTCCTCGGCCCGCCGCAACTGTTCCAGGGAAACGGCCTCTTCTTTAAAGGGAAGGCCCGCGGCAGGTAGCAGTTCTAGAATCACCTGCCGGGTGATCCCCGAAAGGATCAAGTTGGATTCGGGATGGGTATAGATCACACCGCCGCAGACGGCAAAAACATTGGTGCTGGAGCCCTCGGTAACCACGCCTCCAGGGCGGTAGAAAATGGCCTCGTAAGCCCCGGCCCTTCTGGCCTTTTCCTTGGCCAGAACGTTGGGCAGCAGGTTGATTGTTTTGATGTTGCAGCGCAGCCACCGTTCATCGGGAACGGTTATACAGGCAACGCCGTTTTGGGCCGCTTCCCCAAAGCCGGGAGGCAAAGTGCGCACGTACATCACCATGGTGGGCTTGACGCCGGCGGGGAAAAGATGGCTGCGGGGAGCCACGCCGCGGGTAAGCTGGATATAAAGGTAAGCCTCCGGGCAGCCGCTCTCTTTAATCAACTGCGGTGCAGCAGCTTCCAGCTTCGGCAAATCGGCCAGATCCAGCATAATGGCGGCAGCGCTGCGCCGCAGGCGCTGCAGGTGATCCTCAAGGCGGAACGGCTTCCCGTTGTAAATGCGGATTGATTCATAGACCCCGTCGCCGAAAAAAAAGCCGCGGTCTTCCAGGGGGATAGATGCTGCGGCCAGTTCTGATACGGTTCCGTTAATCCAGGCCAATTCTTGCACGGTAATACCTCCAATACCTCCTGATTTGGCTAGTTCGATATGGCTATGGCGGCTGGACAAACCTGCACCTTGATCATAGCACAGGGGCGCAAGCTTTTCGGCGGAAAGCTTTAATACGAACGCTTTTATTTAAGATGGGTCCATACCGGCCGGCATTTTTTATCTTAAGCCCCATCCTTAGAGGCAGGGCCGGAACAGGTGAAGCGGTCAATCAAGCCGGGCTCCATCTTTCCGCCCCTCAGATCGCGGTGGCGCCACCGTCGACATACAAGATCTGGCCGGTAATAAAGTCAGCCCCGGGAGAGCAGAGGAACAGAACCGGGTGTACAACATCCAGCGGCTCGGCCAGCCGCCCCAGGGGGATGGCCGCGGTAATCTGATCATGAATTTCCTTGTTGGACCAGAACGGTTCGCTGAAGCCCGTTTTAACCATGCAGGGAGCCACCGCGTTAACCTGGATGTTGTCCGCAGCCAGCTCGGCGGCCAGCACCCTGGTCAGCATCTCGATCCCGGCCTTGGCCACCCCGTAGATCCCCATTCCCGGGGCCGCCCGCCGGGCGGCAAGGGAAGAAATGCTGACGATCTTGCCGCGGCCCTGTTTCTTCATAATGGCTGCTGCAGCCACGGAACAGTGATAAGTGCCATTTAAGTTTGAATCAATGATTTTCTGCCAGGCCGCCGCCCCGGCTCTGACCACGGAAGGAGTGAGCAGGTTCATGCCCACATTGTTGACCAGGATATCCACCCGCCCGAACTTCCCCACAGCCCGGTCAAACAGGTTTTGCACATCTTCCTCGCGAGCGATGTGGGCCGCTACCGCCAGGAGGTCATCGCCGCCCTGCAGCCCGGCCAGCGCGGCGTCCAGGCCCTCCTGCTTGCGGGCGCAGATCACCACCTTCGCTTTCTGGCGCAGAAATTGCCGGGCCAGTTCCAGGCCGATGCCCCGGCTTCCGCCGGTAACCACGCAGACTTTGCCTTCCAGGCCGTACCATAGTTGATCCATTGGATTGGCACTCCTTTCAAGTTGGGGACGGTTCTTGACTTGAATTGCCCTCCCCGCCGGAATTCCTTCACACTCGCAACCGCCCGGCTCCAAGACCTTATCCTTCTGCCCCTGTCTCTTCAATCTTACGGGCGAACCGGGCTTTCCGCCGGCGGCGCCGGCGCAGCAGCAGCCGCACCAAAATAAACAGTAGCAGCACTACAAGCAGCAGCGCCAGGATGGGCCAGGCGATTACCGGGAACGCATCGACCGCCATAATCCGGCCGGCAGCGGCGCTGTAATACGGATCTACCTGCGGCAGGCCGTCCTCGTTCAAGGGCTGGGCGGCGGCATATTCAACCACGGTCTGCCAAACCTTCAGCTCCCGGCCGTCGATGCGAACGATCAGATCATCCAGCCTCTCCTGGGGAACCGGAAGGCCCCGGGCGTCTTTCAGCTCAAGGTTGAGCGCAGGCAGCATCTCGCCAACAAGCGGCAGAAAAGAGAGAATATAGATATCGGTAACTACATGGTAAAGCCGGGAGTCGCCCCGCCGCAGGGGTTGATAATCGTCATCGTTATCGGTCTGCCGCCCTTCCCCGGTATAGATTTCCGCCCTGGTGACCGCGCCCAGTTTTCCCGGAAGCAAGGCCGTGGGCACCGGCTGGTTTAGCCCCGGTATGGTGAAGAGAACAGCGTTGTCCGGGTCATACTCGTAACGCAAGCCGGAAAACTGAAGAAAGAATATATCTCCGAAGAGCTCCGGCAGCAGCACCGCCACCTCCAGGGCCCGGCGCAACTCTTCACCGGTCAGGTAGAAGGAGGCAACAGGGTATCCGGCGTAGCCGTCCGGGCCGATGCCCAGGCCAACCGAATCGGCCAGGTCGTAGAAAGATATCTTTCCCCGCGCATGCTCCAGGGAACCGGGGATCACCCCCGCCCGGATGTTGCCGTTGGCCTGAACTGCGACATCCACCCTGGCCCCCAACCGCTCGGAGGTAACCAGGCGCATGGCGTCGGCTATAAAGTTGCCGAAGGGGGTCTCCTGGAAGGGTGGTTCAATAGACAGCGGAAAATCGGAGACAGCGGCCGTATCGAGAATATGAAGAAAGCGGCCGCCGGTAAGTCTTTCCACGAGTTTATTTAACTCGCGAGTGAAGAGGTCGACTTGCACGGCAATATCTTCGTCCTGCCCGTAACGGTCGTCGAGGGGCAGCAGGAAAGGCTGGTTATGCTCCCTGTTGCGGGCGCGCACCTGCCCGGTAGCCGGGTTGTAAGCCAGCTCCAGCCGGCCCAGGTATTGCAGCAGCGATCCCGTCTGCACGATGAGGACGCCATTTTCTTCCACGGGCTCTTCCAGTGCGGTATGGCAGTGTCCCCCCACGATGACATGGAGGCCGGGCACTTCCCGGGCCAGGATAACATCGCCCTGCAACCCGGAGTGAGTAAGGGCCACTATGACATCGGCACCCTGTTCCTGCAGCTCGCCCACGATTTCCCACGCTGCCTCCAGCGGATCGGTGAATTCCAGGGGCTCAGGGCTGTTGGCCACAGCCAGGGCATCGGGGCCGATGAGGCTGAACAGTCCTACCTTTAACCCGTTTTCCAGCTCCAGCAGGTGCCACCGGCGGTAAAGCTCCTGCGCGGCCAGGGGATGATCGGCCGGGGCCAAGGCATTGCCGGCCAGAACAACTGTCCTTTCGTGGTCTGCGGGGTAGCCGGCTGCCAGTAGATAGGTTGCCAGCACTTCTGTTCCGTAATCAAATTCATGATTACCGAACGTGACGGCATCATAACCGATGGCCTGCATTAGCGCCAGCTCGGGGGCAAAGCCCAGGGGCGCCAGCCAGCTAAACGGGGTCCCGCCCATGAAATCGCCACCGGATAATAGAAGCACCGGCTCTCCTGCTGCTTCCTTTTCCCGGCGGATTTCATTTACGGCCGTCGCCAGCCGGGCAAAGCCGCCCACAGTAGGATCGGGCAGGACCGGGTGAAAGTCCACCGCCGGCGAATGGGGAATTATCGTAGCGTGTTCATCGTTGGTATGTAAAATGGTAAAATAAATTTCCTCTCCCGGGTTCTCCGCGGCCAGCGCCTGTCCCGGCAGGATTATGCCGGCCGCAAAAAGCAAAGCGGTCACGCTGAGGCTGAGAAGGAGTACTGCTGTAAATTTGGTTCGTCCTGCCGCTCTCATTCTGGACATAATCTTCCCCCCATCTGCTTAATTTTTTTACATCAGCATCACCGGACCGGCAATGCAATTATACTCAAACGGCAAAAAAAATTAATTAAATTATAACTATCCTTTAATTTAATCTCTATTATATCACAGCAGTGCCATTAATTGAAACTTTCAAAAAAGTAGCCCGGACCGGCTAAACCGGCTGCCGGCGCAGTGCCGCAGTTAAAAAAACAGGCGCTGCATATCGCCTTCCGGTATTAGTAGATAATATAATATGCGCCTGCAAACAGGAATAAAAGTCTTTTCTCTGGGAGCAATGGTTTTTTTAATCGTAACCATCAATACGATGCTTTTTCCAATTTTCCCTGCCCTGCGCTCAGATTTGAACCTTTCTTTAGCCCAGGTATCTTTGCTGGTCGTCTTTGCCAACATTCCTTCAGCCCTGCTCAGCCTAGTGGGCGGCATCCTGGCGGACCGCTTTACGCGAAAAATGATCATCCTGCCTTCGCTGCTGCTGTTCGGGGCCGGGGGCTTGCTGGCCGGCCTGGCGGCTTTAACCCTGGAGAATCCGTTTCCGTACATGCTGGGCTGCCGGGTGATCCAGGGCATCGGCGCCGCCGCCCCGATGTACCTGGCCATGGCCCTGGCCGGCGACATTTTTCAAAGCACCGAGAGGGCACAGGCGGTAGGCTTAATGGAGGCGGCCAGCGGCCTGGGCAAGCTGCTGGCTCCGATTATCGGCGCCTTTGCCGGCCTCATTGCCTGGGTAGCCCCTTTTTTTGTTTATCCCGTCCTCTCCCTCCCCATCGCCGCAGCGATCTTTTTTTTAATTAAAGAGCCGTCCAAACCTCGCCTGAAGCCGGGCCCCACCCTGGGGGAATTAAAAGTGCCGCTCAGCCGGCGCCCCGCCCTGATCGGGCTGGCCGCAGCGCTCTATTCCCTCTTCGCACTGATTGGCATCATGTTTTGGTTAAGTGAAGTCCTGGAGCAGCGCCTCGGCGGCGGCCAGATCCTCAGGGGTGTCATTATCTCCCTGCCGGTGATGACCTTCCTCTTGACCACCCTACTGGCTGAATACTTCTACCGGCTATTGAAAATTCGCCTATCCATTTTTACAGGGCTGGCGATTACAGCGGGAGCCATAGCCCTGATCCCGCCGACCCGGGATCTCTTATTCATCTGGCCGGTGATCGGACTCATGGGGATAGGCCTGGGCATCGCCACCCCCGCCGTAGATACCCTCAGCACCAATATCACCTCAGTGGAATATCGCGGTACTGTCACCACCGTCTTTGGCGGGGTGCGCTGCGCCGGCGCCGCCGCCGGGCCCCTGACCCTGTCCCTGCTGATGAAACACGGCCCCCTGATCACCTTTCTGCCAATAGCGGCAGCCGGCGCCGCTATCGCCATCGCGGTGCTGCTTCTATTGCGCGAAGAAGAGATCCCCGGCAAACTGATCCAGGGGGACGGGGTTAGCGGCTCTGCGGCAAAGAAACGAAGTTTCTGGCGCCCAGGCTCCAACGGCGATAATTAATCTAGTTAATGGAAGCTTAAGCCCATCACCCGCCCCCGGCGGGCCGGCCCGGGCAGCCTGGAAGGTTGACAACCTTAACCAAAATTCATATTTTGGTTATGAGATGATTATGTTATAGTGGCGCTGCTCCAGGCAGATAAGGCCATCATATAAGGCCTTTATGCCGGTGCCTATGCTGAAAGGGGAAAACATGGCCTGGCCGTTAACAGACAAGCATTATAACAGAAGGAGTGGAACAGATGCCACTGATGTTTTTACCCGATAGTACATGGCTGCTGGTCATACCGGCTTTGTTATTTACCCTGTGGGCGCAAAGCCGGGTAAATTCTGCTTACGCCAAGTATTCAAGAGTAAGGGCACGCTCGGGCATAACCGGAGCGCAGGCGGCCCGAAACCTGCTTGCCGCGGCAGGCCTGGGCCATGTTGCGGTGCAGATGGGCCAGGGTCATTTAACCGATCATTATGATCCCCGCAAACGTGTCATTCGCCTGTCGCCCGAAGTCTTCCAGAGCAGCTCCCTGGCTGCGCTGGGCATTGCCGCCCATGAGACCGGCCATGCCATCCAGCACGGTAAAGGATATCTGCCCCTGGCTTTGCGCAACAATTTCTTCCCGCTGGCCAACATCGGCTCGCGCCTGGCCATGCCCCTTTTCCTGATCGGTTTTCTTTTTTCCGCCCAGGGAGCCAGCAATTTTTTCATGGACCTGGGCATCCTGCTGTTTGCCTTTACCGTGGTCTTTCATATCATTACTCTACCCGTGGAATTTAATGCTTCCAGAAGGGCCATAGCCCTGCTGGAAGGGGGAAATTTTCTAGCCGGCGATGAGGTCAAAGGCGCGCGCCAGGTATTAAATGCTGCTGCCCTGACCTACCTGGCAGCCACGGCGGTGGCGCTGGTTCATCTTTTCCGGCTCTTAATCCTGCGCGGTAGAAGGGATTAAAGCAAGGGGACGGGTCCAGGAGGATCCAGGGGGACGGAACTGACGGGCACTGACCACACCGGCCTGCCACAGGCATTTTTCCCGGGACATGCCGACAGTCCCGCCCCCCTGGCACTGTAAGTATACGCACATTTTCTAAAAATCACCCTGAGGGTGATGTTTTTTTGGGCAGAATTACTATAATAATTTATTGATGACTATAGTGGCTGCAGTGAGGTGCAAGTGATAAAAGCCCCGGCGAAGCATATGATTTGCTCTCATTTTGCTGCGTCAAATTACCCGGCCAAGCATTTTCATTCAAAACCTGGTCTTGTTCGTACCGGCGAGCAAAAGAAGTGGACAGGCGTCCTTGGGGCGAGCCCGGTTTGATGCTTGTCCCGTTGAAGGAGGTGGCTTGGGAAACATTTTTAATCTAGAACCGGGTCCAGGAATAATAATCCTTAAGGAGGGATTTAAAAAAATGCAAGAAAAACGCTTAACATGGCTACTGGCGGTTGTCCTAGCCTTCTGCGTCATTCTGTTCGCCGCAGCCCCGGCGGCAGCGGCCGACGGCGAGGTTTACCTTATTGACAGCTCCGGTACTACTGTGGGTACTTACACCAGCATTAAGGAAGCGGTCAATGCCGCCGATGAAGGGTATACGATCCTGGTCTCCCCGGGAACATACAACGAATACGGCATTGAAATTAACAAGGAGAATATTACCCTCAAAAGTACCGGTGGTGCAGCGGCAACGATCATCGATAGCCGCGTTCCCGGTTATAGCACCGACTGCCTAAAGTTCTTGGCCTCCAGTTTTTCCGTCGAAGGGTTTACCCTGCTCAGCAATCACGATTGCATCTACAGTGGCCTTGCCCTCGATAACGGTAAAATAACGATTAAGGACAATATCATCAGGGGCTACGACGATGGCAGCGTTACCAGTACCGGCCATGGGATCCACCTCTTAGTGACCAGTACTGCTGCAGCCGTTGATACCGAGATTGAGATTACCGGGAACAACATTGTTGTCAACGGTCAAGATAATGCCGCCATCTGTTTGGACATGAGCCTGGTTCGCTCACGCGTGGAGATTTCCGATAACAATATCTCCGACTCTTTCCGGGGCATCTTTCTTGCTTGTGACCTCGGCTATCCCGGTACTGGAGATCCTGAAGGAGCGAAGCCGGGGTATGCCTCGGTGGTAGTGATCGAGAACAATACCATCGAAAAAATAAGCGCTACTAGTTCATCCCAGCTCTGGGATGGAGCCATAGTGGTAATGGAAGTGTTTTACGGCAGCGTCCATATCACAGGGAACGAGCTTGTCGACTGCTGCCGGGG